>CAYSYD010000030.1:0-20351 GCA_964435145.1 uncultured Akkermansia sp. | reverse complement strand
TTACCGGGCGAAAATAATTAAGTCCAGCGCTTTTCTCCTTTATTGCCCTTTTGTCATATTCCTAATGCGTCTGCCCTGTAGGGATACAGCAGTCCCATTTTGGTGCTTTAATGCGGTTGTGTATTATATGTAATAAACTTAACAATAATGGTTAATGTGTTTTTAGGTGTAGAGCTGTGCCAATGCCTCACGGTTGAGCAGAACTCCCTTGTTCTTGACAGTGGGGGGAGCATGGGGTATTATGGGGGGCAGACATGAAGCTGCTGCGTTCTCTGCTTGTTGCGGTCTCCGTACTGGGTTTTGCTGCTCCGGGAATTTCCTATGGAGTGGAGGTTGTGTTGACGGGTGGTGTGGCTCTGCGTTCTTGGGAAAACCTGCGGGGACCTTCGGCGCATGATAACTGGTGGGCTAATTTTATCCGAGCCTCGACGATTTACATTGATTCTTCTCTGGCGAAGAATCCTAAGGCGCGCATTGTGTGGATTGTGTACCGCCCGGCTTATATTACCCGGGGTAAGGAGAATCAAATTGATTACATTTCCCGGATTCGGGAGACGGCATCCAAGCGCAAAGGGGTGAAGCTGGTGTTCGTGGATAATGCCGATGAGGCGTATGCTGCCATCAATAAGGCACCGCGTAAGAAGGAGCCCATTAGTTTCTTTGTGTATTTCGGGCATTCTAATCCGCATGCTTTTATGCTGGATTACAGTAATGATATTATGGCGGCTTCCAAGCAGTGGATGCACGAGCGGGATCTTGCTAAGCGTATTAAGCGCAGTGCTTTTGCCCCGAATGCGGAATGCTGGAGTTATGGCTGTTATACCGGCATGAGCATGAGCCGTTATTGGAAGGAGGCTTTTGGTGTGCCTATGTGGGGGAATACGGATTCTACCCGCTACCAGCCGGTGGGTCGCGGGCTGCTGCCGGAGGGGGCAGGCAAGTGGGTGCGCTGAGGCGGAAATTCTGATATAAAAATCCCCCGTTGTTGTGGCAACGGGGGATTTTTATATTCCGAATCTAGCTTTTCTTTTTGCGAGCCGGGGATTTACGCGCAGGCGTTTTCTTTTGGGGGGCTTCCTCCGGGCAGAAGGTGATGGTGTCCGTGCCTTCTTGCAGGATGGCGCGGGAGCTTTGCCCCTCGGCCAAGTCTCCTCGCAGGATGGCTTCGGCAATCGGGTCCTCCAGCAGGCGCTCGATGGCACGGCGCATGGGGCGGGCTCCGTATTGCGGGTCGTACCCTTTATCGGTGAGTAGGCTGATGACTTCCGGGGAGAGGGAAAGGCGGATTTGTTTGTTCTCTGCCAGACGCTGGATGAGTTTGCGAGCTTCCAATTCCACAATTTGCTCCAAATCGCGGCGTTCCAGCATGCGGAAGACGATGAGTTCATCAAATCGGTTAATGAATTCCGGGCGGAAGTGTTTGGTGGCCGCCTCGGTAATTTTTTCTTTCATGCTTTCGTAGTCGGCCTCTTCATTGGCTATGGCGGAGAATCCCATGGTGCCCTGACGGTTGGCCAAGCTGGCTCCCACGTTGGAGGTGAGGATGATGATGGTGTTGCTGAAGTTGACTTTACGCCCCAGAGAATCTGTCAGGCTGCCTTCTTCCAGTACTTGCAGTAGGAGGTTCATGACGTCCGGGTGGGCTTTTTCCACTTCGTCGAAGAGGATGACGGAGTACGGGCGGCGGCGGATGCGCTCTGTGAGCTGGCCGCCTTCATCGTGCCCCACATAGCCGGGGGGTGAACCAATCATGCGGCTGGTGCTGAATTTTTCCATGTACTCGCTCATGTCCACTTGGATGAGAGCTTCTGCCGTGCCGAACATGATTTCTGCCAGATTGCGGGCAAGGTAGGTTTTGCCCACCCCCGTGGGACCCATGAAGAGGAAAGAGCCGATGGGGCGGCGGGGGTCCTTAATATCCGCCCTGCTGCGGCGCAGTGCTCGGGAGATGGCGGAGCAGGCTACATCCTGCCCGATGACTTTGCTTTTCAGCGCGTCTTCCATGCGCAGGAGCTTTTCGGTTTCTTTTTCCTCCATGCGGGCCAGCGGGATGCCGGTCCAGCGGGAAACAACGGCCATGATGTGCTCTTCCGTAATTGTGGTGCGGGTGGCATCCGTGTCGCTTTTCCATTTGCTCACCGTATCGTTCAGGCGGGCGCGGAGGGTTTTAAGTTCATCTCGCAGGGAGGCGGCTCGCTCGAAATCCTGCCCGGCAATGGCGGCTTTTTTGGCCTCCTCCAGCTCGGCACAGCGGGCTTCCTCCGCTTTGATGGATTCGGGGCGCGTGGTGCGTTTCACCGTCAGATACGAGGCTGCTTCGTCCATGAGGTCGATGGCTTTATCCGGCAGGAAACGGTCGTTCACATAGCGTTTGGAAAGGATGACGGCCATTTCCAGCGCTTTGGGGGTGTATGTGGCGTGGTGGTGCTGTTCGTATCTGGGGGCAATGCCTTTGAGGATGCGGATGGAGTCCTCGATGGAGGGCTCGCCCACTTGCACTTGCTGGAAACGGCGCTCGAAAGCGGCGTCCTTTTCCACATGCTTGCGGTATTCGTTGAGCGTGGTGGCTCCTATGGCCTGCATCTCGCCACGGGAGAGGGCGGGTTTGATGATGTTGGAGGCATCCATGGTGCCTTCTGCCGAGCCGGCTCCCATGAGAGTGTGCATCTCGTCGATAAAGAGGATGATGTTCTTTTCCCGGCGAATTTCATCCATGACAGCTTTGAGACGTTCCTCAAATTGCCCGCGATATTTGGTACCGGCGACCATGAGAGCCAAATCTAAGGAAATGATTTTGCGCTCCAGCAGGAATTCCGGCACGTTCCCCGCCACGATTTTTTGCGCCAGTCCTTCCACAATGGCTGTTTTGCCCACGCCGGCTTCGCCCAGCAGGACGGGGTTGTTTTTAGTGCGGCGGCAAAGAATTTGGATGACACGTTCCGTTTCTGCATCGCGACCGATGACGGGATCCAGCTCGCCTTTGCGGGCGCGTTCCGTGAGGTCGCGTCCAAAGGCGGTGAGGGCAGGGGTGCGGGAACGCTCGTAGCTGCCGGAGTTTCCGCTGCCTGCTGTATGGTGAAGGAAGGCGTTTTCATCTTCTTCCTCATCGCGCGGGGGTATGGCGTTCCCTCCGTCCTCGGGGCGCATGGTGTTATCGATTTCGAACTTGGGGTCAATTTCCTCCAGCACGCCGCGTTTGGCTGCTTCGTAGGTTAGCCCGGAGGCGGAGAGTGCATGCCATGCCAAGCCGTCCTCATCCCGCAGCATGGCAAGGAGCAAATGCTCCGTGCCGATGTAGGTGTGGCGGAGTTTGCGCCCTTCCTCTCCTGCAAGACTCAGCAATTTGCGTACTCTTGGGGTGTAATTCTTGGAACCGGAGGTGGCGGTGGTATCCCCGGGGACGAGGGATTCCTCGATGCGCTGGATGAGTTTAGCCAAATCGATGCCGGCATTCTCCATGACGCTGATGGCCACTCCCTGCCCCAGCTTCAGCAGCCCCAGCAGAAGATGCTCGGCGCCGATAAAGTGGTGGTGAAAGCGATCCGACTCCCGGCGGGCAAGGTTGAGTACCTGCTGGGCGCGTGGGGTAAAATTATTCATAAATGGTGAAAAAAAGGTATCTTGGTGTTAATTATCTTCCGGGAAGAGGCGGTGCGGGTGTTGGTGGAAAAATTGCCGGATTTGGGAGGCTCTTCGGATGGCGAGTCGGCGCATGCCCGCATCGTCCGCCTCGGCGTTTGCCCCGGCTTGGAGGGCTTGCTCCAGCTCCGTTTTGCTTATTCGGAGCAGCATCGCATCACTCCCCTCCTGCCATTCCAGATGTCCTGTGTGAGTGGCCAGCTGAATGAGCGAAAAGGCGTTTCGCATTTCCTGAATGCTGAGGCGGCGGGCATGGCGAAGCATCCCGTATGCTCTGCCGATGTTGTCGCGGAGGAGTTCTCCGGGCGTTTGGTGCAGTCTAATCCGAACTTGTTTTTCCCTGCGGATAAGATGATTGGCTACTCCGCCGAAATGCTCCGCAATCTCCCATATGCTGTCCTCCGGCCCCGGGAGGGAGCAGAGGATGTACTTGTGCCCGGTATCGTCCTGCCCATCCGAGTAGTAGGGAGTGAAGGTGAGGTGCAGCTTTTCCATGGCTTTGCAAATCTGCCCCATCATGCCTGTGATGCTGAGAGCAGGGAGGTGCAGGATGCAGTACAGCTGCATACCGTCCCCGGCTTCCGTGGGGATGCTGGTCAGGTAACCATAGCGGGAATCGTATGCAAAGTTCCATTTCTCTGCCAGTTTTTCTGCTATGTTTTCCATGTCCTGAATCACCTTTTTCACGGCAAAACCATGGCGGCCGATATGAGCCACAAGGTGTTCCTCCTCGTTTACCATGAAATAGGTATCCTTTTTGGCTGGCAGGAGAACATGGCAGCCATCCTGACGAGCTGCCATGCAGGGGGTAAGCTGTTTGCAGCAGAGTAAATGGCAACGCTGTGTGTAGTCTAAGGCGGAGATTTCAATGGCTTGGGCTGTCTTGAATCCGCGAATTTCCCGAAGTCCGGGCAGTAGCTCCTCTGCCACGGTTTTGCGGCTCTCTGCGGTACTCCATCCGGGGAAAGGGTGATTGGGAAGATTGCGTACCAGCCGCCCAAGAGTGCCCAGTACAATTCCATCGTCCCCCGGTTGGTGGAAAAGCCATTCCGGAACGTGTGCCGCTGCTGTGGTGGTGGTGGTGGTGGTCATCCTTGTTTATCGGAAAGAGAGTTGATGAGGTCCCTCAGTTTGGCGGCTTCTTCGTAGTCCTCCTGTTCCACTGCATATTGCAGTTGTTTTTTAAGTTGAAGGACGGAGGGGGCGGCGGCGTGCCCTTCGGCCGGGGAGTTTTCGCTGATTTCCATGGAATCCGGATTAAGTTCTCGGGCAAAAACATCGTAGCAAGCGGGGCAGCCCATGTGGCCTGTGGCGCGATGTTGGTCGAGGGTGAAATGACAGACAGGGCATTGGGTGAGTAGGTCGCAATCGGTGCTCCGGGGGGAGAGGGAGGATCTTTCTTCCTCCTTTTTCTCGGAAAGTTCGCGCACGATTTTATCCACTCTCGCCTTAAACTCCTCCGGGAAGAATTTTTCCGCAAAGGTGAGGGTTTGAGGGTCGAATAGTCCCTTTTCCTTGGCACAGTTCTCGCAGAGTACCAAATCCGTAGCTTGGCCGTTGACTATTTGTGTAAGGAACATGGTGGCGCGGCGACCACATATCTGGCATTTTTTCACGTCACACATCGTACATGGGAAAGGTGCTTTTTTCCAGTATTCAGCGTGTCTTTTTGTGTCAGCACCCGGATATGGAGCGGAATTGTGGAGTTGACGCCGTGCATTCTGCATGGTACAGTGCGCGGAGCGAGAGAGATGCCCGAGCCTAGCGAACAGAAAATACGATTGATGGATGATGTGCTGGCCAGCCAAGTGGCTGCCGGCGAAGTGGTGGAACGCCCTGCTTCCGTGGTGAAGGAATTGGTGGAAAACAGCATTGATGCCGGAGCGGATGTTATTCGGGTGGAAATTCGCCGTGGTGGGGTATCCCTTATTAAGGTAACGGATAATGGCAGCGGCATGAGCCGGGAAGACGTGGGGATGTGCTTGCTCCGCCATGCCACAAGCAAGCTGTATTCCTCTGCGGATTTGTTTGATATTAAGCAGCTTGGCTTCCGGGGTGAGGCTTTGCCCAGTATTGCCTCCGTTTCTCTGGTAAGCATTACAACGCGCCGGGCAGAGGATGTGGAGGGCAGCCGCATTAGCTGCGAGGGTGGGGTGATTTCTCCTTTGACGAATGCCGGCTGCGCTCCCGGCACGGAAATGAGCGTGGCCAATTTGTTTTTTAACACTCCTGTGCGGCGCAAGTTCCTGAAAAGTGATGAGACGGAGGCCGGGCATGTGGAGCATCAGGTGCGTTTGCACGCCTTGGCATTCCCCCATATTCGCTTTGTTTTTGTGCGGGATGGGCAGGTGGTGTTTGATGTGCCCGGCACGCAGGATTTGCGGCAGCGTATAGCCGGATTCATTGGTCGGGAAATGGCTTCGGCTCTTATGCGCATACGCCCCACGGAGGCTCCGGGAGTGCGTGTGCGCGGCTTTCTGATGCCGCTTTCCGCCGCTCGGCGCAACCGCCGCATGCAGTTTTTCTTCCTGAACGGCCGCCCGATAGAGGATACCATCATTACCCGCGCGGTGCGGGATGGATACGGAGGTTTCCCCACCGGGCAGCATCCGGCATTGTTTTTGTATCTGGAGGTGGAGCCGGCACTGGTGGATGTGAATGTGCATCCAGCTAAGAGGGAGGTGCGCTTTCGCCGCCCCTCGGAGCTGACCATGGCGGTGCTGGAGGCTGTGGCTTCCACGCTTGCAGCGCACGCTCGCGGCGGGGATATGCCGGAGGAGAAAACTTCTTCTGTGCCGGCGCCGACCGTGCCGCCCTTGGTGCTGCGCCCTGTGGTGCAGCCGGTTCAGCAAGAGCTGACGCTACCGCCAAGTGAGCCACAACGAAAAGCTCCGCCCACACCGTTGCCCCTGCTGCGGGAAAAAACGGAAAGTCCCACCCCCGCTCGTTTGCCGGAACCGCAGGCACGCAAAGCTGCCCCTACTGCGCCGGAGTGCCCCTCGGAGGATGTACCCGGATTCCGCCACATCGGCACGCTGAAGGAACAGTACGCGCTCTTTGAAAATAGCGAGGGGCTGGTGCTGATGGCACCCCGCGCCGCACGGGAACGCATTATTTTTGAACGCCTTTTGCAAAGTGAACGCCGCCCGATGGAATCCCAGCGGCTTCTTGTGCCGGAGATGATTGAGATGGATGTGCGGGATATGGGCGTGGTGCGGGATATTCAACCCCAGCTGGAGCAGGCGGGCTTCCATGTGGCGGAGTTTGGTCGCAATACCTTGCGTTTGGAAGCCGTGCCGGTATTCCTGCCGCTGCAGCAGGCTTCCGTGTTTGTGCATGAGCTTTTGCAAGTGTACACTCGTGGAGAGCTGCGACTCAACAGGAACCGGAATCCTTTTGAACCTTTTGCGCGCCAATTAGCTGCACGCTATGCACGCCAAGAAAATGCGGCGCGGTGGCTGGCAGAGCCTATGCGGCTGCTGGCTCAGCTCTTACGCTGCGAGATTCCTTACTGTACTCCCGGCGGTAAGCCCACCTTGCTTCCGTTCCCGATGAGCGAAATTCAACGCAAATTGCAAGCTCAGTAGTTGTTTTTTGTGTGTCTGCGGCTGAATCACGGCTTGCAAATGAGGTGTGATGGCGTATAATGTCCGGGCGCACATGAAAGGTCTTTTTTACACAGCCGGTTTGGCTTTTGCTCTCGGGTCTGCTCCCGGGGTGCAGGCTGTTGAGGCTGTGTTGGAAGCGGACCCCGGCTCCCCCATGGGAGATTCTACAGCCTCCGCACAGACCGAAACGCTGGGGCTGGAGTTCCTGAAAACGGCCTCCGAAATGTGGTTTCTTCTCTCCGGTATTCGGGATACTAAGGATGCAGATGCCGCAGCACCGAGGTTCGCGGAGCAGGTGCAGAAAATCTTTGAGCTGGATGAGCTGATGAGCCGCTTGCCCATTGTGCCGCTGGCGGACGACCTTGCCGTGGGTATGATGGAAACGCTGCAAGTACGTATTCTGGAGGCGATGGATGATATTAACAGCGAGTTCGTGAGCCTTTGCCGTGTCAATTGCTACGATTCCGCCCCCCTTCGGGATGCATTCCGCTCGGCTGTAAAAATGGGTATGTTTGCCGAGGGAGATTTTACCCTTGTGCGCATTTCCTCTCCCCCTATGGCAAAGGCGGATGCCCAGCAGGAAATGAACCGCTTGCAGCGTTTGCAGGAACCGGATAGGGTGATGCTGGCTGTACTGGCGGCTGTGCTGGATGCGGATAGTGCCCGGCAGGCTGTGCCTGCTTTGGTGCGCTTGGCAGAACGACTGCAAGTGCTGCTGCCGCCGGAGCATATGGCGCACAATGCCTATTCTGATGCAGATGCCCGCCTTATGCAGGAGGCAATTGCTCCTTTACAGCCTCTCCTCTGGGGGATTCGGAACGAGATTGTTCGCATTGCCGCCCTTCCGGGGTATGAGGCGGAATGTTATGATGCTTTTTCGGATACGCTGGATATTGCGTTCCAATACCTTTGTGAAGCGCACTGCGGCTTGTCGGACAGTGTGTTCGATGCCTCTTTCCGTACTGATTTGGATGAGGCCTTACAACAAAATGTTACCTCCTCTCACTAGTTTTTTTCAGATTATCCATTACCACTTATGCCTGTATCGGATTACCTCGTTACCATTGGCCTGGAAGTTCACTGCCAGATTAAGACTCAGACCAAGATGTTCTGCTCCTGCCGGGCAGGTTTTGGCTACGAACCCAATACCAATGTTTGTCCCACCTGCTTGGGAATGCCCGGTGCGCTTCCCGTGCTGAATAAGTACGCGATTGAACGCACGGTACTTACGGGGATGATGCTGGGCTGTTCCACGCCGCCTGTCTCCAAATGGGATCGTAAGAATTACTTTTACGCCGATATGCCCAAGAATTACCAGACCAGCCAGCTGGATTTACCCCTGTGCATAGGCGGGGAAGTTCCTTTGTATGCTTGGGCATACCCGGCAGATGCCAAGGTGAAGGCAGAGGGTGCCGTGGTGCGCACTGTGAAGCTGGACCACATCCACTTGGAGGAAGATGCCGCGAAGTTGACCCACTACAATGGTTATTCTTTGGTGGATTATAACCGTGGCGGCACGCCGCTGATGGAAATAGTCTCCGCCCCGGATCTTACCAGCCCCGAGGAAACTTACGCATATTTGAAAAGCCTCCAGCAGATTTTAATCTGCGGCGGTATTTCCGATGCGGATATGGAAAAAGGGCAGATGCGCTGCGATGTGAATGTTTCTCTGCGCCCCAAGGGTCAGAAGGAACTCGGTGCCAAAATCGAGATGAAGAACATAAACTCCATGTCGGCCGCACGCCGGGCCCTCATTTACGAAATTCGCCGCCAAGCGGAGGAACTGGATATGGGAATTCCTCAAGTGCAGTCCACCCGCCGCTGGGATGATACCCTCGGGGAGAGCATTGTGATGCGTACAAAGGAGAATGCGCATGATTACCGCTACCATACCTGCCCGGATCTCATCCCGGTGCATACGGCTCCCATTGTGGAAAAAGTGCGGGGGGATATGCCCGAACTCCCCGATGCCCTCCACAGTCGTTTGGTAAGCAGCTATGGCTTGCCTGTGGCGGATGCGGATACGCTCGTAGGAGATTTGGGGCTTTGCCGCTATTTCGAGGCGGCCGCAGCGGCTTCTAAAGCACCGCGCAAGGTGGCAAACTGGGTGATAAATAACCTTACTTCCGTGCTGGCGGAGAAGGAGCTGGATATTCATACCTGCCCGCTGGCTCCGGCGGCGCTGGCCGGGCTGGTGGAGATTATTGAGGAGGGGATTGTTTCCAATAACCAGGCGCGAGAGGTGCTGGAGGTGATGTGGCAAAATCCGGCCATGCCTGCGGCGGAGGCTGCGGCTTCCCTCGGCTTCCGCAAAACGGATACGAATGCGCTGGAGGCTGTGGTGGAGCAGGTCCTTGCGGAAAATCCCGATATGGTGGAGATTGTACGCAAGGGAAATACCAAGCTCATCAATGCTCTTACGGGCAAGGTAATGAAGGTGAGTAACCCTAAACCTAATCCCAAGTTAGTAACGGAGATTATTCTTTCCCGATTGGGAATGTGAGAAGGCGTCCCCTTTTACCCCTTTCCTGCGTGTGCGGGGAAGGGGCTTTTAGTGGTGTACTTCCAGCACGGGAACATCGTGGGGGCGCGGCTGGCATGCGCATGCAAGCATGCCTTGCAGTAATACAATCGTTAAAAAAATCCACCATTTCCGTTCCATAACTCCTGTTATACATACCGGATGGCTATTTTACAAGCCAAAAATTGGGATTTTCCTTTACGGCTCAGCGGCAACAGGCAAAGCGCGCACCGGGAAGGGGGACGATTTGATGGGCGATTTGCAGGCGTAAAAGAAGAGGGGAAAGCTCATAGCTGGGCATACCCAGTGCCGAGCAAAGCGCATCCAACGTGTCGTACCCGGCTTGAATTGCCCTGAGAATGTCTACCCCCTCCGGGATAATAGGCTCCGTTGCGGCAGAAGATGCGGGAGTTTTCACCGCTTCTTCAAATAGCTCCATTTGGCGGGGCTCGCTCGTCCATTGCATATCCTGAAGAAGCTCCTCCGGGGTGGTGCAAAGTATAGCTCCATCCCGAATGAGGGCATGGCAGCCATCGGAGCTGTGGCGGTTGATTGGCCCGGGAATGGCAAAAATGCTGTTGCCGTAATCCGCCGCAGCCATGGATGCCGTGTGAAGGGCTCCGCTCCGGGAGGGGGCTTCCACGACGACTGTGGCACGGCTCCAAGCTGCTACGATGCGGTTGCGCTGGGGAAAGGTGGTGCGGCTGGGGCGCATGAGCATGGGGAACTCCGAGATGAGCGCCCCATGCCCGGTACATATTTGGTCCGCCAGCTCCCGATTCTCCGGGGGATAAAACTCCGCCATGCCGAATCCCAGCACGGCCAGAGTGCGGCCTCCGGCATCCAATGCTCCGAAATGCGCCGCAGTATCAATCCCTCTTGCTAAGCCGGAGATGATGGTGCAGCCTCGTTCTGCAAGCTCCCTGCCAAAGTGGCGAGCGACCGAAATGCCGTAGGCTGTGGCTTGCCGTGTACCCACGAGGGCTACGCTTCGCTTGGCATCACTCTCTTTCCATTCTCCCCGGCAATAGAGAACGATGGGCGGATCTGCCATGCGGCGCAGAACGGAAGGATAATCATCATCCAGCAGGGTAATGACTCGCACCCCATGGCGCTCGGCACACTCCAGCTCGGCATGTACATTGGTACAGTCTCTCCAGCTGGTGATGATTTCCGCCAAATTGGCCCCGATGCGGGGCACCTGCGCCAGCATGTTTTTGGGCGCATGCAATGCAAGCTCTGCGGAACCGAAAAATTCCAGCAGAGCCTGAATGCGAATGGAACCCAGCCGGGGCAGCAGGTTCAGCGTAATCAGAGCTTCCCGGGGGCTGAGCATCGGGTGGGTATATGTTAGCGCTCGACGGTGAAGTCCAAGCCTAAATCCAGAGACGGAACGGAGTGGGTAAGGCAACCGAAGCTCATAAAGTCCACACCTGTTTCCGCTGCGGCCGGAGCCGTAGCCAGAGTGAGACCGCCGGAGGCTTCGAAATAGGGCTTGCAATGTTCTCCCCGCATTTCGACAGCTTTGCGCATGTCATCATTGCTCATGTTGTCCAGCAGGATGTAATCCACACCTTCCAAGCCAAGGAAAGCCTCTACCTGCTGCAGGTTATCGGCCTCCAGTTCCACCTCCACCCCGGGGCGATCCGCCTTGAGCTTATTGATGCATTCCTGCAAGTGGGCAGTATTACCATCCGTCATCAGGTGGTTATCCTTCACCATGGCGCGGTCATACAGCCCGAGGCGGTGGTTGTTTCCGCCGCCATGTACCACAGCGGCTTTCTCCAGCAGACGGTAACCGGGAGTTGTTTTGCGTGTGTCCAGCAGTTTGCAATCGGTATGGGCAATCGCCTTCACGTATTTACGGGTCATGCTGGCCACGCCGGAAAGGCGCTGGATAAAGTTGAGAGCTGTGCGCTCTGCTCCAAGGATGGACTGAGCCTTGCCTTCAATGCTCATTACCACGGCTCCGGGGGATACTTCATCCCCATCGTGCAGGTAAACTTCCACCTTAAGCGCGGGATCCACGGCCTTGAATACAGCGCGAGCCACTTCCACCCCGGAGAGTACACCATGCGTGCGCGGGCGCAATAGTGCTTTTGCCTGAAGTTCCCCGGGCACAAAGTAAAGGGATGTTACATCCCCATCCCCAAAATCTTCTTCGAGCGCTAAGCGAATAAGCGCTTCCATATTATCAGATACCTTCATCTGGCTCATGCCGCTCATGATATAGCAGCGGTCGACTCTTGTAAAGTCTAAAGCCCGGACTCCGGGAATCTATGGCATGCGTTCTCAGTTAAATCTTTTGTTTTTAAGAGCTTTACGAAAAATGAGAAGGCGGCGTTCGGAAAAATTCGCTTGACTCTGCTCCCTTGTATCTTTATGCTTGGCTTGGTATCCGGCCGGTGTTTCGCCCGTTGGTATGTTTTTATGAACAGGTGAGCCCCGGTCATTAACAGGATAACCCCCGAACATTTATGAAACTGAAAAACGTGATTACCATGGCCGTTGTGGCGCTCATGTCTCTGAGCTGCCTTAACGCGCAGTCGCTGTCACCGTCCACCAAAACCCATTGGGATAAGGGGACGCTTGTTGTAGAATCTCCTGTTCGTCCGGATGGGCAGAAACATGTAATCGGCCTGACAGCCCCGAAGATGAAAACTGTTCGTGTGGCCTTTGTGGGACTTGGTATGCGTGGTCCCGGCGCCGTGTCCCGCTTCACCTACATCCCCGGCGTAGAGATTGTTGCCCTTTGCGATTACGAAGCTGCACGCGCTGAAAAGTGCCAGAAGGCTTTGCGTAAGGCTGGGCTGGCTCCTGCTGCTATCTATTCCGGGGCTAAGGGCTACGAGGAACTTTGCAAACGCCCGGATATTGACCTCGTGTACATTGCGACGGACTGGGACCACCATTTCCCGGTGGCTAAGTGCGCTCTCGAGAATGGCAAGCACACCGCTATCGAGGTGCCCAGTGCTATGAATCTGGAGCAGTGCTGGGAGCTGATTAACCTGTCCGAGAAGACCCGCAAGCACTGCATGATTCTGGAGAACTGCTGCTACGACTGGTTCGAGCTGGATGCTCTTAACATGGCTCAGCAGGGTGTGCTGGGGGAAGTGCTTTATGCCAAGGGTGCTTATATCCACAATCTGGATGATTTCTGGGGCTCCTACTGGTCCAATCCCGCCGATGATCCCGAGAAACTCGGCTGGCGCATGAAGTACAACATGGAGAACCGCGGCGATGTGTACGCCACCCACGGCCTTGGCCCTGTGGCTCAGGTTATGAATATTCACCGTGGCGACCGCTTTACCACGCTGGTGGCTATGGATACCAAGTCCGTACATGGTAAAGAGTATGTGGAAGCCAAAACCGGCAAGCCCTGCAAGGAGTTCCGCAATGGCGACCACACCACCACCCTTATGCGCACGGCTAACGGCAAGGTGGTGGAAATCCAGCATAATGTGATGAATCCCCAGCCGTACAACCGTTTGTTCCAGTTGACGGGTACTCGCGGTTTTGCCAACAAGTACCCCATCGAGGGCTTTGTGCTGGAGAGCAGCCATATGAAGGGCGCTGAGGGTGCCCCGAATCTGGAGAACCTGAACTCTCATGCCTTTATGTCCGAAGAGAACATGGAGGCTCTGCGCAAGCACTATCGCCACCCCATCATCAAGAAGTATGGTGAGATGGCTGAGAAGGTAGGTGGCCATGGCGGTATGGATTTCTTCATGGATGTTCGCATGGTCTACTGCCTGCAGAATGGTCTCCCCTTGGATATGGATGTGTACGACTTGGCTGAATGGTGCTGCCTTGCCGAGCTGGGTTCCCTCTCCATGGATAACAACAACTGCTCCGTGTCTTTCCCGGATTTCACCCGTGGACACTGGAACGATGTGAAGGGATACCGGCATGCCTGGGCCACCCCCGAGCAGGAAGCCGCTACGGATGCCGCCGCTGCCGCCTATACGGAGGCTCACAAGGCTGCTGTGGCTAAGCTGAACCTGTGGAACCTGTACGATGCTGCCAAGACCGGCGATGCCGCCGCTAAGAAAGCATACGAGGCTGCCGCTGCCCGCTTGGATGCCGAGACTGCTACGGCTGAGGTAGCCACCGCTGCGGCTAAAGCTGCCGCAGAAAAGGCATACACAGAGACTTATGCTGAGGTGGAATCCTCTCGCAAGTAATTCTGCGCATACAAACGCGTTTTCAACCCCGGAGTGAAACATCTCCGGGGTTTCTTTTTTGAGGAAAAGAAAAGCCCCATGCAACATGGGGCTTTTTAAACAATGCTGAAAAATAGAGATTTCAACTTTCCGATAAGGGGTATTCGTACAGGTTGAACTCCGTGCATACATCCCCTTCGTAATTCAGGGTTACGCGCCCGCGAAAGCTGAACCCGAGCTGCGTGTATAGCTTATCCGCCGGAAGGTTATTATCTATTACATCCAGCCGGACACTTTGCATCCCCTGCGCTCGTGCTAATTCTATGGAGAAGCGAACTATGGCGGAGGCCATGCCCTGACGCTGGAAAGCGGGGGAGATACCCAGCGTGTGGATGCCTACCACCTTTTCCGGCGGGCAGGGCACTAGCCACTCTACCTGCTCGTACCCCGGGTTACATGCATGATTCAGAACAACAGCACCCGCTATTTCTCCGCCTACTTCCGCCAACCACATTTCACCTTTGGCGGCAGCGTTGGACAGAAAATCATCCGTGGGGTATCCGTCCTTGCGCCATTGGGCGTGCCAACGGCATTTATCCATTTCTTCGATTATAGCGTTGTACATTTCCCGCAAAACGGGAAGATCTGCGGCGATTGCCTGCCGAAAAACCGGGATAGCGGACATGGGGGTACTTTTACCAGTTGAGGCGGTTAATGGCCGCTTTCATCTCGCGCACGGCTGCTTCCAAACCACAGAAAATGGCTCGGCAGATGAGCGTGTGGCCAATGTTAAGTTCCGTCAGGTGGGGTACTTGGGTCAAATCCTCCAGATTGCCCAGTTGGATGCCATGCCCGGCATGTACCTCCGTGCCGAGGGAATGAGCCAGAGCGGCCGCTGCCGCAAGGCGTGCGGTTTCCTTGGCGCGAGCATCTCCCAGTGTATTGGCAAAGCAGCCCGTGTGCAGCTCAATCATGGGGGCTCCAATGGCTGCGCTGGCTCTTACTTGGCTTTCTTCCGGGTCGATGAACATACTTACCTTGCTCCCGTTGTCCATTAGAGCGGCTACAAGCGGACGTAGCATTTCCCGGTTCCCCGCTACATCGAGGCCTCCCTCGGTTGTAATTTCCTCACGGCGTTCCGGCACTAAACATACATAATCCGGGCGGAGCCTGAGGGCAAATTCCAGCATGGCCGGGGTGGCGCCCATTTCCAGATTCAAGGGCAGAGGAATTTGTTTTCTTACGGCAAAAGCATCCGCATCCTGCATGTGGCGGCGGTCTTCTCTCACATGGAGGGTGATAGAGTCTGCTCCGCCGTTAAGGGCTGCCTGTGCTGCGGCTACGATGTCCGGCTCTGTATTGTGGGCTTGAAGCATGGTGGCATAACGCGCCTGCCGGAGGGTGGCTACATGGTCGATATTGACTCCGAGTAACATAATCTGGAAATGGACTGAGGGATGAGATAATCCCCCGGAGCCGCTTTGGTGCTGCTACCGGGGGATTTAGACGTTTTTTGCGAATCCTGCGCTTTAGTGCAGGAAGTGGCGGGCGCCGGTGAACACCATGGCAATGCCGGCAGCATCCGCAGCGGCGATTACCTCTTCATCGCGAATGGAGCCTCCCGGCTGGATGCAGGCTGTGGCACCGGCATCGATGGCGGTTTGCAAACCATCGGCAAAGGGGAAGAGACCATCAGAGGCAATGACGCTGCCCTTGAGGTCCAAACCGGCTTGCCCGGCTTTCCATACAGCAATCTTGGCGGAGTCCACACGGCTCATCTGGCCGGCACCAATGCCAAGCGTGCCGTTCTTGTTGGTAAAGACAATAGCGTTGGAATGCACCTGTTTGCACACACGCCACGCAAAGCGCATGGCTTCCAGCTCATCTGCGGTGGGGATGCGCTTGGTGACCACCTTGGCCTCCAAGTTATCCAGCCCCATCACTTCATCGTCGCGCTTCACCGTCATCAAGCCGCCGGGAGCAGTGCGCACCATGGGCGTTTTGCAGAATTCCCGCCACGCATCCATATCGATTCGCATGATGCGGCAGTTCTTCTTTTTCTGGAGAATGGCGCGAGCCTCCGGTTCAAAATCCGGAGCAATGATGACATCCGTAAAGATAGCGCCCACAATACGAGCCAAAGCCTCCGTCATCGGACGATTCATGACGATGACACCACCGAAGGGAGCCTGCGTGTCCGTCTGGTAGGCACGTTTCCATGCTTCCACAAGGTCCTCATCATCTTGCCCCACGCCGCAAGGGTTGGTGTGCTTCAGAATGCCCACAGTGGGGCGGCGGAAGTTCATGATGAGAGAGGCGGCTGCATCCAAGTCCAGCACGTTCGTATAGGAAAGCTCCTTGCCTTGAAGCTGGGTGAAGATGGAATCAAAGTTTCCGTACAGTACGCTGGGCTGGTGGGGGTTATCCCCGTAGCGCAAAGTCTGATTGAAGGGCAGGGAAACAGTCAGGTTGTTCTTGGTGCTATCCTCTGCGCGGTGCCCCAAATAGTTAGAGATGGCCGTGTCATATGAGGAGGTGCGCATGAATACCTTGACGGCGAGTTTTTCGCGGGTCTTAAGGGTGGTGTTTCCTTGGTGCGTTTCCATTTCTTCCAGCACGGTATCGTAGTCTGCCGGATCGGACACAACGGTTACGGAAGCATAATTTTTGGCTGCGGAGCGCAGCATGGAAGGACCGCCGATGTCTATCTTCTCGATGGCTTCCGCAAGGGTGACGCCTTCCTTGGCAATGGTTTCCTCGAAGGGATAGAGGTTAACACAGACGAGGTCGATGGTGGGAATGTTGTTATCCTTAGCCTGCTGCTGGTGTTCCTCTAAATCGCGGCGCTGCAGGAGCCCACCATGCACTTTCGGATGCAGGGTTTTGACTCGTCCGTCAAACAGCTCAGGAGCCCCGGTGTAGTCGGAAATTTCCGTTACAGGAAGCCCCAACTCAGCCAGATAACGGCAGGTGCCGCCGGTGGAGATGAGCTGAACATTCTGGGCCACGAGGCCCTTGGCAAACTTATCAAGCCCGGTCTTATCCGATACGGACAACAGGGCACGTTGAATTCTCGTGTTTTCCATGAGTCTGGTACGATGGGTTGCTCCGCGCGGACGCGGCGCGGTAACTTACACCGAAGCGCGCCAAAATGCAAGCCCAAAATATGCCCACACGGGGCTTTTATAGGCGCCGGGGAAGAATCCCGGTCTGCTTTGCGATTCATGAAGTGAGGGCAGACACTGCATCGATGGCCTGAAGCACATCGGGCGGAAGAGGAGCGGCTCCGGAAGCAGTTGCACATTGTTCCAGCTGCTCCAAATTGCGGGCACCAATAAGAACGCTGGTAATATCCGGGCTGCGGAGAAGCCAGCGCAGAGCCATTTGGGTAAGCGGAATCCCGGCTTCGTCCGCAATGGCGGCAAATTGCGCAACGCCGGCGGCTTGAGTATGAACTCTTGCCGAATCCAAAAACGGGGAATCGCTGCGCACGGCGCGGGAATCGGCGGGGAATTTTCCGTGCAAGTATTTACCTGTAAGCATTCCCTGAGCCAAGGGGGAGAATACGATAGCTCCTGTGTGCTGGGACTTTACGGCTGGAATAATGCCTTGTTCACAATTCCGTTCCAGTAGATTGTAACGGAACTGGTGCAGCAGACAGGGTACCCCGGCTTCCGCCAGTAATGCACAGGCCCGGTTAAATAAAGGAGGTGGATATTTGGAAAGCCCCACATATAGAGCCTTGCCACTACGAACTATTTGCACCAGTGCCTCCACCGTTTCTTCGATGGGCGTTTCCGGATCCGGGCGATGGGAGTAAAAGACGTCTACATAGTCCAAGCGAAGCCGCCGCAAGGACTGGTCTATTCCGGCAATGAGGTGTTTGCGAGAGCCCCAATCCCCATAAGGCCCCGGCCACATGAGGTGACCGGCCTTGGTGGAGATAAAAAGCTCATCCCGATGCCCGGCTAATTCTTTCCCCAGAATATCCCCGAGCATGCTTTCCGCAGCTCCGGGAGGGGGGCCGTAATTATCGGCCAAATCAAAATGGCAAATTCCCAGCTCTAAGCAGCGGGTAAGGAGAGCCGCAGCAGTGCTTCGGCTATCGGCTTCCCCAAAATTATGCCACAGCCCCAGCGATATCTCCGGAAGAAGAATACCGCTGCGACCACAACGACGATAGTTGACGGATGCCATGGTGAGAACCGAGGGCCTTAATGGCTGTATGCATCGGCCGGGATATTCACGCGGGGCGTTTGCTGCCCACCCACAGGTCCGCGATTCCATTCCAAGCGCAGTTTGCCGGGCGCATTTGCACCTTGTACCACAGTCAGGCGGATTTCGTGAAGTCCTGCTTTAAGAGGAATACCACGGAGTCCGCTCTTTTCATCAATACGCTCTTCCGTGTTCGCGGCAGAGGATTCTGTTGCGGTGGTGCCGGGAATATAGTTTGCATCTGCATCCACCAGCTGGAAGTTGTGCATCTTCATGTATGCTTTAGTTCCGGGAACCTTATCCAAGGTAAGGTAGAAATGCCAATGGTTGCCGTCATTCGGGATGCGGAGGAATCCATGGAACTCCGTTACACTTCCTGCCGGAAGTTCTACGGTGGCCGGATCCGGCACCACGGTAGCAGCAGAATTTTCCGCACCGGGAATAGTATCAAACTCCGGCACCCATGGTGTTTGCACCATGAGCCGCCGCATCCGGAGCCCCGGGGTAGTATTCAGTCCTTCCTGTGCCGGCACCAATGCCATATCGTACAGACGGGAACCCCCGCAGCCATTGTTGCGACGACCGGCTTGCGGGTCGCGCACATAGTCATACGCACGGCGGTTATACAGCACAGCTGTTTGGAGTTGTTGCTGCACCTGCGGCATCTGGTCTGCCAGATTGGTGGTTTCCTGAGGGTCCTTCTGTACATCGTATATTTCGAAGGTGTCGCGGTCGCTGCCGATGGCTGTGCGCAGCGCCTTCAAATAGCGCCCATCATCGCTGCGGAACACAATCATTTGCTGCTCCCCGCGTTTACGCCCTTGCTTGTTGGGCGCATAGTCCATGTATTGGGCAATGCCTCCGCCGAAGAAGTATTCGGAATAGACAACACCATCTTTCTGGAGGTTTTTCTGCCCGCGAAGCGTAGGCAGAAGGCTCACGCCATCACAGCGCATGGGCTTGGATACTCCGGCCAATTCGGCAAAGGTGGCCATCCAATCGTGGAACTGACTGGGAAAATCACTAATGCTGCCTTTCTTAATCATGCCGGGGGCGTAAACAAGGCAGGGGACTCGCAGGCCGCCCTCCAAGAGGTCGCGCTTAATACCATCCATTTGACCGTAACTGCGGAAAAATGCCGGATTTTGTGCTACTGCGGGGTGGTCCTGACGCCACGGTACAGCGCCGGGTTCATCGTGCGGTCCGTTATCGCTGGTGAATACCAGGAAGGTGTTTTTATCAATACGAAGATCTTTCAGCAGTTGGATGATATCGCCCACGGCATCATCCACGCGAGTAATCATTGTGGCGTGGCGCCGGGCGGATTCCAAGGCTCGGGGGGCATTGTTGCCGAATGTTTCCTGAGCGTACTGCTCCATCTTGCGGGAATTGGTATAGCGGGGTTCAATGTAGGAATCCCAAGCACCGGTGGCGGTATTAATCATCCTGCCGGGCTTGCCAATCCATTGCACGCCCCCCTTAAGACCGCCACCCTTGGGATAAGCAGTGGAAGGAATCCCCAAACGGGCATGGGGAGCAATGAGAGTGAGAGCCATAAAAAACGGCTTATCGGGCTGTTTCCGCACATGGTCGGCAATCCACTTTTTGGAGCGAGCTGTAAAGAGGTCCGTTGAATAGCAGTTATCCAGCTTGGGGGTAATCATTTCATCCCCATCCCAAATGGCATTCATGCCGGTATCCGGGTCGTAAGCATGCTCTTCTTTGGGATAATGGCGATGCCCGGCAAGGTGGTTGTGATAGCCAAAAAAGTAATCAAAACCTCGCTTAGTCGGCCATGCCGCAGCAGATTCCGGGGTGCCGCCGCTTTCATTACCTCCGCCAATACCCCATTTGCCGATGAGTGCCGTGGCATATCCCGCCTCTCTCAACACGCTGGCCAGTGTGTGGGAGTTTTCGAGGGCTGCATCGAAGCTATTATTGCGAATCACTTCCGCATGCCCTTGGTGTACGCCGGAGAACAGGGACGCTCGCGCCGGCGCGCACACGGGAGCCGCTGTGTAGTGGCGTCGCAGTTGTACGCCTCCCTCCGCAATTTCCGCTAATCTCGGTGTGTGAATTCTGGGGGTCTTACGCCCTGAATTTGCAGCCATTCCACCTTTTTTCAGGGTCATATCACCCCACCCCATATCATCAACGAGAATTAACACGATGTTGGGTTTCTCTGCTGCATAGAGAAATTGGCAC
>CAYSYD010000029.1:0-20743 GCA_964435145.1 uncultured Akkermansia sp. | reverse complement strand
CTTCCATTTTTATTTTTTGTGCCAGCCTGAAAGAGAATATCACTTTTCTCCTCCCGGCGAAACTTTGGGACACACGTGAAGCCAGTCCGCATCGACGGTATTTTTCTTGAATACGCTTTTTTATCTTGTAATACGCTGTTTTTATTCTATTATACAGATAAGGATATCCATTCTGATAAAAAAGTATAACGCAAATCTTTAACCGGAAATTAATTAGCAATATGTCCAAAAAAGCATTACTCATCGGTATAGACGAATATCCAAGCAATGCTCTTCCCTGCTGCGTGAAGGATGCTAAGGAAATGGCGGCTCTTTTAGAGCGGAATGATGATAACAAACGAAATTTTGATTGTCGGGTGGAATGCAATGTTGGCACAGCAAGGGAATTAAAGAAAATGGCTAGTGAGCTTTTTCTGGGAGAGGGGGATACTGCTTTATTTTATTATTCCGGCCATGGGGCACAGGATGAATGGGGGGCGTATCTTGTACCGGCTAAGACAACAAACACAACAGCGAGTTATTTTAGCTTTGATGACTTGCTTAAAATGGTGAATGCATCGAAATTCCGAGATAAAATTGTCATTTTGGACTGTTGTTTTGCCGGGGCCGCGGGAAATATTTCGGCGATTTCAGGAACAAGCGGGGCGATTCGGATAGCTAACGGAGTGACGTTAATGACCGCCTGTAGGAGTTACGAGACTGCGGCTTGCTCCAATAACGGCAGCGTGTTCACGCGCTTGCTGCTGGAGGGGCTGCGGGGGAGTGCTGCGGATGTTTTGGGGCGAATTACGACTGCGGGCATTTATGCCTATATCGACAAGGCATTGGGGGCATGGGAGCAACGACCGATGTACAAAGCCAATGTTTCTCGATTCAATGTGATTCGGCAGGTGCATGAGGCGGTGGAAATAGAGATTTTGCGCGAAATGGCTTGTTATTTTAAGAGTGAGGATGATTTCATCGAGTTAGATCCCTCGTTCGAATGGACGAATGATCCGAAAGTGAAACATGTGCGTAAGCAACCCTATGCTGATCCGAAGAAGGTGGAACTGTTTAAGAAGCTGCAAAAACTTTCTTACAATGGGCTGGTCGTACCTGTGGGGGCAAGCTGTATGTATGATGCTGCGATGCAGGGGCAATTATGCCGGCTCACGGAATTAGGCAAGCAATACTGGCGATTTGCAAAAAAAGGTTCTTTTTAACACTTAACAATCCGAATATCAATATGAAAGAAACATTACATTTTTCGCCTAAATACGAGGGCAAAGAAAACGTTTTTTGTGAGGAAAAGATTGTCGTTGCCGAAGATGAAATGCCCAAAGTAGAGCAGATGTTCTCTCAGGAAGAATTTCTTCCACTCCCGGATATTGCTAACATTATTCGAGAGGAAAAATTGTGGGAAGGTGAGCGCATTAATAAAGTGCTTATCCAATACTCCTTCCTCGTACTCAATAAGAAAAATGAAATCATGCTCTACTCCAGAGTAAAGGGTAAAAACAGTGTACACGGACACCAGGTAAGCACTAATAGGAAAAATAATTACTCTGCTCTTATTTCCAGCGGAATTCGCAATGGAGTACCTAGAAATTACAGTGAGATTGTTCCTTATTATCAAAGGAAAGTGAATGAACATGATGAAGTCGGTAAATATCGGAATGTCTCATTTTTAGGCGTAATAAAGAATACCAAATATATCAAAGTAAAAAATCCTGATTCTGAATACAAAGGTCCGAGGAGAGGACCTATTACTTATATATTCTATGTATTCGCTGTACAATACGACTACGAGGGAGAATTTTTTAAACAACCATATATTGGAAGAAACGACCCAATCAAAGGATTTTTCCCGTTGGAAGAAGCATGGCATGCTTTTGATCCCAAAGCAAATCAGGCCGAATTAGGGGCACTCAGCATGTTGATGCAGCGTATGGGCAAGCCACAGCCTTTCCAGTATTTTTCTGCCGATACCGGGCAGCACAAAACCATCTTTGGTGCAGACCCCGGACATTACATTGTCCACGCAGAGGAAGACCATCCTTTTACTCAAAAGTTAACTCATCTTCTTCACGATAAGGGGATAAGATATTGGATTGATGATACCAAAGCAAATAGTTCTGATACATGGGTGGAAAATGCCCGGGATGCCATTCGCTATGCGCAGGGTTACATTATCACCCTTGGCAAAAAGACTCTTACGAAACCCCATGTCAAAGAGGAGCTGCAGTGGATTGAGGAGGTGAGAAGAAAGCATCAGAAGCGAAATGTTATTATTCTTATTTACGATAATTTGCCTGAGGAGATACTCGAATTAGCGGATTATAAGAAACTGCAGAGAACACATACATTTCTGGATGTGAGGAATCTTGAAGGAACCAAGTTCGAAGAACAAATGGGGATTATTTTGGGAAATAACCACGTCAAATAAAATTATGATGAAAAATAGATGCTGGATTCTTAAGGCCAATGAGGTCTTGAAGGGGAGAAATCTTCGCTCTTCCCCCTCCGCTCAAACAAAGCTATCCCTAAAGGCTCAAGAGTTCGTTGAGGAATCCTTCCGGCTTGGGTATATTCAGGAAGAGAAGTTATCTGCCATTCTTTTTCCGCAGGCTAAAAGCACAGGAGGGAGGCGTATTTTTATTTCTCACCCGCATGAATATGCTCAGGAAGCTCGTGCCATAAAAGAATTACTTTCTTCGGTATACGATTGTTTTGTAGATGAAGATGTATGGGGGCAAGTGGATGTGATTCTGCGGCAAATCCAAAAGAAGAAGGATAAATTGTACCTTTCTGAATGCAATTCATGGGCGGCTCACATGTACCTGATGCTTTCGCGAGCCATCTTAAAGGAAATCCGGAGGAGTGATATTTTTCTTTATCTTACTGCGGAGGATTCTACAAACATTAACACTATTCATTCACCATGGATTTATTTTGAATTACAGGCGGTGCATTTGTTCAATTCCTGCCAGAACAAGACTCTGACGGAAAACTTTTCCCGGCAGGATTCCTATCCTAGAATGGACTATGATATCTCGTCTCTTACAAAAGGATTCATTCCTATAAGTTATGCTCATCTGCAACAACTCAGCAAAGGAGATATTGGTGAAGACGAAGTAGAATCGTATGCTGCGGTAGATGCGGGAGTAAAAAATTATGAATAAAACATACAGGTACATACTTGGTTTGTACGGTGCCGAAAAGTATGCGGAGGCTTTTCGGCATATGCTGGAGCAGGTTTGCCTCGATAGGGGAATCCCCTTTGATTTATTCTGCTTGCAGGAAGGTTTGGGGAGTGAGGAGATTCAGCAATACAACGATGCGGAAAACGAGGTAGCCGGAGTTTATTTTTCCGATGGTAGTGGCACTCCTCTTTCCGAGGGAGAGGGGGAATCCATCAGGGCTTTGTATGAGTTGGGGTGCTTGGTCTTCCCCGTTGTACAGGGTGAAAATGCGGATGAAGAATTGGGGGACGAGCTACTGCGCAAATACCACGCCTGCACCTGCCGGGACGATGGGAGTTTACCGCCGGAATTGTTCACATCTATCATGCAGGGATTGCATCTGGAGCATACCAGCCGCAAGGTTTTTATCAGCTACAGGAGGAAGGATTCCCGGAATATAGCCAACAAACTTCGGGAAGCTCTTGTTTTACGCGGATATGAGGTGTTTTTGGATGTGGTGAATATGCCTAGCGGCTATGATTTTCAACAGAAACTGATGGAACAATTGAATGATGCCGACATCGTTCTCTTTTTGCATTCTGAAAATATAGACCAATCCGAATGGATTGAAAAGGAAATCATAGGGGCGGAGGTGCGCGGCGTCACTTTTGTGCATCTTCTCTGGCCATCCGTGGCGGATTCCCACATTCGGCACCACATTACAGATTTTATCCGGGTGGAGAAGCTGACGGAGGTGGCAGCCGGGCAGCTCCCGGCGGAGCGAGAGCTGCTTATACCCGACTATGAAGCTGTTTGCGACGAGTTGGAAACACTGCGAGTACGGGGATTAGCTGCGCGGCGCCGGAAACTAACCACACAGTGGAAAGAGATGCTGAATCAAGGCAAGGAGGTGGTGAAACATATCCACCCCATGGATGATACTCAGGTATTGAGCATGGAATCATCCCATAAGAAGGTCATGTTGTGCCCCTCCATGCCGGGTAGCAAAACCGTTTTTCGATACGCCCACTCTGCCAAGAACAAGCGTATGACAAAATCAAAGCTTGAGGCTCTTTGCTATTTGGATGGGTATACGGAGGAGAGTAGAAATTATTTTCAATGGTTATGTCGTGCGGCCAAAATACACGTTTTGCCGGAGGCCGCAGAGACGAATCCAAGGCTCCGTATTTTTCTTTCGGCCAGCTGCCCGTATGGGGAGCGGGCAAAGCAATATCCTCCCAATCCTCTCTGCATTCGGCAGGCCATTTGCTCTCTCGTCAGGGTATTTGTGCCGCATAGTCGCATTGTGTTCGGGGGGCACCCGGCTGTTAATCCGTTTGTGTTGCAAGTGGCGGAGGGGTGCGGAGCTATGGAGCATATCGATATTTACCAATCCTGCTATTTTAGGGATAAGATCCACCCGAAGATTCGGGAGTTAAGTGAATGCGGACGTGTGATATGGACGCCCTGTGATAAGGGCACTTCCTTGCCCAATGCGCTGAAGGAAATGCGGGAGCAGATGCTGGGCGGGGTGTACGATGCCGCCTTTTTTATCGGCGGGATGAATGGTGTGGAGGATGAGTTCGAGCTTTTCCGGGAAATGCACAAAGGGAAACCCACTTTCTGCTTGGCCTCGACGGATGGAGCGGCCGCAATACTGAGCAGGAAGTATCTCTGGCCGGAGTCCTATTGCCCGGATGGAGCCGAGAGCAAGGATTACGAGGCTCTTTTCCGGCGCATTCTCCGGGCTTTGCTGTAGGGGATAAAACACGCGCTGCCTTCCGCAGGGGGAGAGGCAGCGCGCAAAGCTTTTAGCAGTTCGATGAGGAGGGCTTAGTACTTGTAATCCACATAGAACTGGAATTGGGGGTCATCATCTGCGGCGTTGCCATCTCGGAAGGGGATGGCGTAGTCCACAGCCAGAGGACCCATGGGGAGGTTGATGCGGAGGCCGAAGCCGTAATCGGCCGCGATGTCCTGCGGTTTGAAATCGAAGCTGTCCTCGTGTACAAAGCCAAGATCCACAAAGACGGCGAAGCGTACGGATTCGATGACGGGGACGGAGAGTTCGAATTGGACGAAGGCGGAGGTGTTGCCGCCCATGGTTTCATCCCCGGCGAGGCGTTCATCCACCATGCCGACATCGCGGTAACGGAAGCCGCGCAGGTTGTTCGGGCCGCCAAGGTAGCAGCGTTCGAAGATGGGCACTACATCATCGTTATCGACGGTGTCGATGGTTTCCATGCCGAAGTTGACGCTGAGGATGGAATCCCAGACGGAGTTGTAGTAGTAGGAGCCGCTGATGCCGGCGGTGTAGGTTTCCACGGTGCTGCCGGGGCCGCTGTAACCGGCAAAGGCGGAGAAGTGGCCGCCTTTGCGGGGGGTAATCATGGCATCGCGGGTGTCGATGTCGTAGGTAAGGCGGAAGTGGCTGCGGGTGAAATCGCCGCTGTTTTCGCGGAAGAAGAGGGGGGCATCGTACTCCGGCTTGAGGGAGAAGTTTTCGATGCGGTACTCGAATTTAAGGGATTGGACATCTCCAATGGCGCGGCGCAGGCCGATGGCATAGCCATAGTTTTCCTGCGTGTAGTAATCGCTCATGTAAGAGGAGTCCGAGTAGAAGAGTTCGTTGCTGAGGGCGAGTTTGCGATCCAGGAACCAGGGTTCCAGAAGGTAAACGGAAGCACTCTTGTATT
Organism: uncultured Akkermansia sp.; assembly: GCA_964435145.1. Classification (GTDB taxonomy): domain Bacteria; phylum Verrucomicrobiota; class Verrucomicrobiia; order Verrucomicrobiales; family Akkermansiaceae; genus Akkermansia. Next base: position 14,886 of record CAYSYD010000029.1, on the reverse strand, counting down.
CCGTACCAAGTTTGCCGGAGAGGGTGAGGCGCTGACCACCGCCCACGAAGGTTCCGTTGGCAAGGCCGCAGATATCGAAGTTGGATTGGGTGATGGTGGTGTAAACGTAAACGTTTTCCACAGTGGAGAAGGCCAGGCCGAGGGTGAGGCTGCCGGTCATCTTCTCGTGTACGTTCACGTTGATATCGCGGTAGCCTTCCGTGGTGGAGAGGCCTTGGGAGACTTCCACGGAATCGAAGTAATTGAGGTTTTCGAGGCGTTTGCGAGCGGTTTCGAGGTCTACGGAGTTGAGTTTCTCGCCGGGTTTGAGGGGAAGCTCGCGGAGGATGACGTGCTGGCGGGTTTTGGTGTTGCCGCGCACATTGATGCGGCCTACGGAGAAGCGTTCTCCTTCCTGTACATCGTAGCGAATATCAATCAGGTGGGTGCCGTCTTCTTCCACTCCGGCTTCATTAATGTCCGGGCGTACTCCGGCATCGGCATAGCCTTTAGCGCCGTAGTATTTGCGAATCATCGTCACATCGTCGGAAACTTTCTGGAGGGAGTAGATATCGCCATCCAGCATGCTGAGGCCGGGTTCCAGCTCTTCCGGGGTGTATGCCTTGAGGGAGCCGAAGGAGACTTTACGCACCTTGTAACGGGGGCCTTCTTCGAGGTTCACCTTCATATGGAGGCGTTTGCGGCCGCCGGCGGCGGTGGGGCCTTCGGAGTATTCCACGGAGGCGATGCGGGCGCGGAGGTAGCCGTAGTTACGGTAGTGGCGCACGATGGCATCGAGGTCATCCTCCACCTGTTCGCGGTCTATGCGGCCGGATTTGGTAATCCAGGTGAAGAAGCCGCGCTCCTTGGTTTTCATGAGTTGGCGGAGCTGCTCATCGTCGAAGGCGTGGTTACCTTCGAAGCGGATGATGTTCATGCTCACTTTATCGCCTTCCTGCACATCGAACACAACGTCCTTATAGGCCTTATTTTCAGTTTCCTTGGCCTGCCAGCTCACCTTGGCATCTGGGTAGCCGGCTTCTTGGTAGTATTTGATGATTTCTGCGCGGGCGGTGGCAAGGGCACGGTCGTTCAGCACGTTGCCGTGCTGGAGTTTGGAAGCTTCGCGGAGGTCGTTTTCTTCGAATTCGGTAACGCCTTTGAAGCCCACTCCGGCCAGTACGGAGGAGGCTCGCACATCAAAAATAACGCGCACGCCTTTGCTGCCTTGGGGCTGCACGGAGACGCTCGTATCCGCATCCACAATGCCGCGTTCGATAAGGCGTTCCAAATCGGCGTTGAGGCGGGAGGCGGAGTAGGTACTGCCCTCGCGGGTTTGGACCACATCGCGGAGGCGTTCATCCGGCACGGTGCGTTCGCCCGTGTAGCGGAACTGCACCTCCGTTACCTTGCGGCCATCGAAGGCGGCATCGTTGTTAAAGAGGCCTGTGGCGGGTCCCAGCTCGCGGGATACCTCGGCATCATCCAGCAGGCGGGTTTCATCCGTGGCGGAGACGAGGCGGGGTTGGATGGGGGCAGCGGCTTGTTCGGCTTCTTTCTGCTGGCGGGCTTTGCGTTCTGCCGCCATGCGGGCAAAGGGGTCCTCCTCTGCGGGGGCGGGTTGCTGTGCAGCCGGTTGCGGGGTGGGTGCGGATTGCTCCTGCTGGTCCTTCATCATAGCATCGAGGAAGGGGTCCCCCGTGGATTCCTGAGCCACGGCGGGAGAAGCCAGAGAGCAGGCAAGCGCTGTAAGCGCCATACGCCAATGCAGAGAGGGCATGTTCATGGGAGGAATCGTACCACCTGATACCCTGCGGCGTCAAGGTTTAATTCGGGCATCTGCCATAACAATCATTCCGGCGGAAAAACCTTGCAAAACCCACACGAAATGGCTAAGATACACCCATGGGGAAACCATGTTTCATCTGCTTACTTTTAGCCATGCTGTGCAGCTTCAGTGCGCCCGGGGCGGATATAGGGGAGAGTGTGCGCAGCGGCAGCCTGTGGAAGCAGTCCCTCGTGGAGATGGCTAAAATTGCCCTGAAGGGTACCCGCTGCGAGCGGGTGGAGGAGGGTACACTGCGTTTTCCGGCGGGGGAGTTGCAACTGGGAGGGCTGAATACGGGGGAATGCCTGCTGGAGATGGAGGAAGGGCAGTGTACCTCCCTGCGGGTAATGGTATACAACCGGGGGGACGACGGGGAGCTGGCAGAAGAGGATTTCGATGCCATGGTGGCAGATACGCAGAAGCAGCTCTCGGAGCTTACGGGGGTGCGCCCGCGCGTGCGCCGGATGAGCAAGCGCAAAACGGCCGTAAAGGTGCAAAGCATGGAATGGCAGTGGGAAAATGGTATTATCCGCATGGAAAGCTCCGGCGGCAAGCGCCGCGGGCAGTTTGTGGCAGAGTTCGTGCGGCTCACGCTGGGGGCGGATGCCAAGGCCATTGAACGCGGCGGGGCAGAGAGTGCCATTCGCAAAAACGAGCTGCGGGGTAACATCGTGCGGGAGGAGGATGGCACCGTGTGGCTCCGGAATATTCCGATGGTGGACCAAGGGCAGAAGGGGTATTGCGTGCCGGCCACTCTGGCTCGTGTCTTTGCCTTTTACGGCATGGAAGGGGTGGACCAGCATGCGCTGGCAGCGCTGTGCGAATCCGCCTCCGGGGAGGGGGGCACTTCCTCGCTGGATATGGAGACTGCCATGCGCACCATTTGCAGGAAATTCCGGGTTAAGTTCACCGTGTTGGAGAATTTTCAGCAGTGTTTGGAGGCTACCATAGGGGAATACAACAAACTGGCCCGCCGGGAGGACCGCCCGACCATGCCGTACTCCGGCATGGCGTTCGAGATGGCAAACCCGCAGCTGCTGCTCCAAGCACGCGCCGGGAAGAAAACAGATGTAGCCAAATGGCTCAAACCCATCCGCAAGAGCATCGATTCCGGCACACCCGTTATCTGGATGGTAATGGTGGGCATTTACCCGGAGCCCCTGCGCCTGCCCCAGACCAGAGGCGGCCATGCCCGCCTCATCATCGGGTACAACGCCCGCAAGCAAACCATCATCTACTCCGATTCCTGGGGAGAACGCCATGCCCGCAAGGAGCTTCCCGCCGCAGAGGCCTGCGCCATGACAGTGGGCCGCTATGTTGCTAAACTCAAATAATTGAACAGACTCCGTGCATACAAACATCGCCCGCCGTATCATTTCCGCTTGATTTAACATGCACGTAGGAGTAGAATGCAGAGCGTGAATGGCAGCGATATGAAGGAGCCGGCAAAACGTGCCTACAAGGCCATGCTCATGGCCCGGGCGTTCGACACCAAGATTTCCGCTCTGTACAAGGCGGGCAAGATTTTTGGTGGTGTATTCCTTGGTCGCGGGCACGAGGCCATAGCTGCCTGCGAGGGTGTATTTCTGGAAAAAGGGCGGGATGCCTATGCCCCGTTCATCCGCGAGCAAGCAGGCCGCTGCGCATGGGGGTATAACGTACTGGAGAGTGCGCGTTCTTATTTAGGCAGTGCCCAAGGCTGCATGCGCGGGCGCGATAGCAACGTGCATTGGGGCATACCTGGGGATGGCAACCCCGCTCCCATATCGCACCTTGGCGCCGGCATCTCCGTGATAGCCGGTCTCATGCTGGCACGGCGCATGCAAGGGAAAAGCGGCTGTGTGGGGCTTGCCTGCATTGGGGAGGGCACCACCTCCGTGGGTGCCACACACGAAGCAGCCAACCTTGTGGCCGTGGAAAAGCTCCCCGTCGTCATCGTAGTTACCAATAACCAATACGCATACTCCACGCCCAACAACCAGGAATTTGCCTGCAAAAGCCTGCTGGAGCGCGGCAAGGGCTACGGCATGGCCTGCCACGAGTGCGATGGTACGGATTTTCTCCAAACGCTGGAAACCATGCAGCGAGCCATTGCTGCCGCCCGTGCCGGGGAGGGGCCGCAGTGGGTCGTGGCGGAAACGCTGCGCATGTGCGGCCACGGGGAGCATGATGATGCCTCGTACATTCCCGCCGAACTCAAGGCAGCCTATGCGGAGCGCGACCCGCTGGCCGTGGCACGCCGCCAGATGCTGGAGAAAGGCTGGCTGAGCGAGGAAGAAGCCGATGCCTGGGAAGAGGAATGCCGCGATGAGGTACTGCGGCTGGTAGCCCAAGCCCAGAGAGAAGCAGCCCCCCGCGCAGAGGATGAAGATTGGGATGCCACCTGCTGGCACCCCATGCGCTAAGCTCCCCGTTTTTTAGACACTCTTTTCCCGTACACCGAAGACCCATGAGCGTAACCTACATCGATGCCATCCACCAAGCCTTGGCCGAATTACTGGAGGAGGACCCAAAGGTATTTTTACTGGGGGAGGATATAGCCGGCAGCTTTGGCGGGGCATTCAAAGCCACCAAGGGGCTGGCGGAGCGTTTTCCCGGTCGGGTGCTTAATGCGCCCATTGCGGAGGATGCCATTGCCGGTGTGGGCATGGGTGCCGCCTTGGGCGGTATGAAGCCCATCATCGAAATGCAATTTGCCGATTTCGGCACACTGGCACAAAACCAGATTGCCAACAACGCCGCCGCGCACTATTACCGCACCGGCATACCGGTTAATCTTACCGTGCGCATGCCCAGCGGCGGCACCCCCGGCGGCGGCCCCTTCCATAGCCAGAGTTTGGAAGCTCTGTTTGCCCATTACCCGGGTCTGCATGTATTCACCCCCGCCACGGTGGCGGATGCGTACTACATGCTCAAGGAGGCCGTGCGGATTCCGGACCCGGTTGTATTCATGGAACATAAGTTCCTGTACCGCTGGCTCAAGGCGGATACATGGGTGGACCCGCAGCCTCTTCCGGTGGGCAAAGCACGCATTGCCCGCACGGGCAAGCATGCCACCGTGGTGGCTTTCTCCGCCATGGTGCCGGAGGCGCTGAAAGCTGCGGAGGAGCTTTCCGCCACCACCGGGTACGAGCTGGAAGTGGTGGACCTCCGCAGTATTAAGCCGCTGGATACGGATACCATTCTGGCCTCCGTAGCACGCACGGCACGCCTACTGGTGGTGAGCGAGGATTTCCCGTGGGGCGGTGTAGCAGCGGAGGTAGTGGCGCGCGTGGCGGATGCCGGCTTCCACCTGCTGGATGCTCCGCCCCTGCGGCTCACCTCTCGGGAAACACCCATTCCTGCGCATCCGGAGCTATGGAAAGCTCACCGCCCGGGTGCCGCCTCCATTGCCGCCGCTGCCCGCTACCTCATCTCCCTCTAAATCCATTTTTCATCCTGCCATGCCGCAAGTTCCCATACTCATGCCCCAGCTGGGCGAATCCATTGCAGAAGCCACCATCATGCACGCCTTGGTGCAGCCCGGCGATACCGTCGTGGCAGACCAGGAAGTATTCGAAGTGGAAACGAATAAAGCCGTCATGGGGGTAACCACCTCCTGCGGAGGCAAGGTGCTTTCCCTTTCCGTAAGCGAGGGCGAGGTGGTACCCGTGGGGGCCATCATGGGCATCATCGAAGCCACGGAGGAGGAGATTGAACGCTCCGGCGCCAGTATTCTGGAAGAAGGCGCACAGCCGGCCACCCCGGCGGAGGCGGCTCCCGGCAGCAGCCCCGCTGCGCAGGATGGCGCCCATTTCCGCACCGTGGGGGAATACCGGGAAGGCAGCCCCGGCAGCGGGGAAAAGCAAAACGCCGGCCGAGGGCTTCCCGTGCCCATCGGCATGCGCGGTGCCCATTTCTTATCCCCTCGCATCCGGGCTCGCATGGATGAGCTGGGCATCACGGAGGCGGATTTGGCGTACATTATCGGCAGCGGCCCCGGCGGGCGCATCACGATAGATGACTTTGAGGATTTCCTGAATTACGTGGATGGCTGGCCCTCCCGCAAAGCCTCCCCCATGCGCCGCAGTGTGGCCAGCAGCATGCAGCGCACATGGCGCCGCCCCATTGCCAGCGCCGGGCGCCCCATTTATATGGCACCCATTATCCTGCACCGCAAGAACCACCCCCGGCGGCCGGGCATCACGCTCTACTTTGTGCGCGCCTTGGCCTTGGCACTGGCGGAATCCCCCGAGTGCGCCGGGTATATGGTGGGCGGCCGCATCCTCACCCCGCGCCGGATTGATTTGGGCGTAGCCGTGCAAGTGGCGGATGGCGTAATGGTGCCCGTAATGCGCGGTGTGAACGAAAGCACGCTGGATGAGCTGGTGGATGAGTTCAACAAAGTAGTGCAGCAGGCGCGGGAGCGCCGCCTGGACCCCGGCTACCAAGGCGGCGGCATTGCCACTGTATCGAATTTCGGTGGCTTCGGGCTCACGCACGCCACCCCCATGCCCCTGCCGAGCGAGAGTCTCATCCTCGGCGTGGGCGCCGTGCAGAAAGTACCCGTGTGGAGCGAGGAGGTGCAGTGCTTTATCCCCGTGGAGCAGGCGCAGATTGTGGCCTCCTTCGACCACCGCGTGGTGGATGGCGGCGATATAGGCCGGCTCATGCAGCGCTTAGCTTACTACCTGGAACACCCCGAATTGCTCTGAACCTCCCCTGCACTGCCCGACCATGGAACCCGATTACAGCCACATCCGCACCCTCGGTGTCATTGCCGGGGCGGGGGAATTCTCTCGCCGCGTCATAGAGGGCGCCCGGCGGGCAGGCGTACGCGTGGTGGCAGCAGGCATGCGCGGCGCAGTGGAAAAGGACATTCCCGGGCTTTGCGCGGCCTATGCCTGCTTCCGGGTAGGTTCGCTGGAGGGACCGGCGGATTTTTTTAAGCAGGAGGGTGTAACGCATGTAATGCTTACCGGGCAAATAAAACCGGCCAGTTTGTACACCATGTGGCCGGATGCCACGGCACGGCGCCTGCTGGCCACGCTGGATCGCCGCAATGCGCACACCATCTTCGGCACCATTTGCGATTTTATCCACTCCCGGGGATTCACCGTGCTGCCCTCCACCACCTTTATGGAGGAATGCCTGCCCGGGGAGGGGCACTTGGCAGGTCCCCTCCCCACACCGGAACAAATGGAGGAAGCCCGCTTCGGGCTCACTCAAGCCCGGGAAATCGCCCGGCTCGATATTGGCCAAAGCATTATCGTGCATGGGCAAGCTGTGGTGTGCGTGGAGGGATTCAAAGGCACAAACGAATGCTTGCATGCCGGCGGTCACCGCCCGCACAGCGTCACCCTTTGCAAGGTGACCAAACCGGGACACGATATGCGTTTCGATGTTCCCTGCATCGGCCTTGGCACCATTCGGAATGCCATCAAAGCGAACGTGCGCCACATCGTATTCGAAGCCGGGCGCACCATTCTCTTCCAGCGGGAGGAAGTGCTGCAACTCTGCGAGCAGCACGGCATTACCCTGCATGCCATGCAAGTACCCCTGCCCCCGCAGGAAGGGGAGGCCCCCGGCCACATCCCCACCGATGCGGAACACGCTGCCGCCATGGCTGCGGAGCTGGAGAAACTGGGCATTGGCCACTGCGCCGTGGTGTGCGATGGTGTTGTGATTAATGTGGACGATGCGGATGGCCCCCTCAAGTGCATTCGGCGGGCCGGGGCGTATATGAACCGGCTGCGTTTTGCACGGCTGGCAAACTGGCTTTGCCGCATTCTGCTGGGCCGCAGCAGCAAGCCCCCCGTGCCCATGGTAATGTGCGGCACCGCCGCCTTCCGCCCCACGCCGGAAATCCGCCGAGCGGCACGCAAGGCAGGCATCATCCTGCAAGCATAAGCCCCCGCTCCTTACACGCCCTTGCGGTCGTTCCAAAGCGCCACATGCAAGCGGTCGCCAAAGCGGCAATGGTGCCGCAGGCAAAGCTCCGCCACAGCAGGGCGGGCAGCTTGCAACTCCGGGAGTGTGGCTGCACAAGGCATAAGCACCAGCCGCTCCTGCGGCAGCCCCAGCGCGGCAATGGCAGGCCAATCCTCCTCCCCCCGCACCACGAATTTAAACCAAGCACCCGGCAGGCTTGCAAAAAAAGCCAATACCTCCGGCAGCAGGGGGGAGGCATGCCCATTGCCCGCATGCGGCAGCTTGGGGGACACATTCCACTGGTTTACCCGCGCGGTCAGTGCCGGGGAGGGGCGCAGGGTGCCATTCGTCTCCACCTCCACATGGATTTCCTGCGGCAGCAGGGCAAGCAGTACCTCCAGCGCAGACAGTTGCAGCAAAGGCTCCCCACCGGTAATCACCAAACTATGGCAGGCATAGGCACGAATTCTCTCCGCCACGGCAGGCTCCGGCAGTTCCGTGCCATCTCGCCAGGAGTGCTTCGTATCGCACCAGCGGCAGCTCAGATTACAACCGGCCAATCGCAGAAACACCGCAGGCACCCCGGCGCGTACCCCCTCTCCCTGTAAGGAATAAAATATCTCCGGCTCAGAATTCAAGCGTGCAATCTTCATCATGGTATGGTATGCTGCGTAGCGTCATGAGTGGTCATACCAGAACAGAGGCCTCAGGTCAACCGGAAACTGAGCCACAAAAGCCTCCCTTCCGGGTGCTGTTTGTATGCTTGGGGAACATTTGCCGCTCTCCCGCCGCAGAAATTCTCTTTCGGGCTGCCGTGCAAAAAGCAGGCATGGAGCAGAGCTTCCGGGCAGATTCCTGCGGCACTGCCTCCTACCACATCGGCAGCCGCCCGGATTCCCGCATGCTGGCCGCCCTCAAACGCGCGGGATATGCTTATGACGGCCACCGTGCCCGCCAATTCCGCCGCGCGGACTTTGCGGATTTCGACCTCATCATCCCGCAGGATGAATCCAACCGCCGGGACATCCTCTCCCTTGCCCGCACACCGGAGGAAGCCGCCCGCGTGCAGCCCATGCGCCGCTGGTTCCCCCCCACAAGCGATTTACCGGAGGTGCCGGATCCTTATTACGGCGGGGAAAGCGGCTTCGATTTTGTGGTGGAGCTGCTGGCCGTTTCCACCCGCCGCCTGCTCCGCGAATTAGCGGAATAAAGCGCCTTACTCCCTCCCCTCCCCCCCCGAAGCAGCACTGCTCCGGGGGATTTTTTATCCCCGAGGGGGTGGGCAATAAAGCGCAAGGCTCTCCGGCAGGTGACAAAAGGCACACTCTATGCTCTAATATCCTTGGCAAGAGCCTGCGGCAGCCCAATTCCGCCCCCTCTCCATGGGGTGGAACGGCTGCCAAGCGGCCATGCGGTTCCAGGAGACCCCGCCTGCGGACAATCCCCGCCCATGCCGATTTGCCATTCAACACATTAAAAAAACAATTACCACTATGGCAGACATCGAACAGAATTACCAGATTAAGTATTCCGAGAAGTGGGGCTCTTACTTGCAGCAGGAAGCCTCCCGCTTGGATAAGTACGTTACCGTGGAAACCGGGCTCTCCGGCAAAATGGTAGCATTCGACCAGTACGGTCTCCTCTCCTTCACGGAAAAGACGAGCCGCATGGGCTCCACCACGCTGGATGAAGCCCCCACCACCCGCCGCGTTATCCACCCGCACATCTTTACCAAAGCCATCGGCTTTGATGAGTTTGATGCCAAGAAACTCGCTAACATTGATGTGCCCGTAAGCAAAACCATCGAGGCTATGCGTGCCGCCGCCGGCCGCTGCATGGATAAGGTCATGCTGGATGCCTTCCTGGGCACCAACTATACCGGGGAAAACGGCACCGTGTCCGTCAACTTCCCGAGCAGCCAAACCATCGAAAGCGATTTCGCGGAAAGCGGCAGCGCCGTGGAATGCAACCTGACGCTGGGCAAGCTGCGCTATGCCCTGCATATGCTCCAAAGCTGCGAGGCCTGGAGCGAGGAGCGCCGCGCTTATGGCGATGAGCTGGTACTGGCCTGCACCAGCAGCCAGATTAATGCCCTGCTCCAGCAGCCGGAGGTCTCCAGCTTCGATTACAACAACGTGCGCGCCCTGGCCGAAGGCAAGCTGGATTCCTTTATGGGCTTCCGCATCATCCGCACGGAGCAGCTCCCCGTGGATGCCTCCGGCGTGCGCTCCTGCCTGGCATGGGTGAAGAGCCGCGCCCAGTTCGGCATTTGGGATGATTTCAAGGTGAAACTCTCCGTGCGCGATGATTTGGACGAGGCGCTCCAGATTCGCGCCAAGTTTGCCTGCGGTGCCACCCGCCTGCAGGAGGAGGGCTTCGTTAAGATTCTCTGCGCCGAGTAAGCGGAGAGGAATATGGGGGTGATGAAGTGAGAATAAAGCCGCGCTGCCGGAATAGGCAGCGCGGCTGAATTGTTCTCCCCGGCAAGGGCGGCAAATTATTGCTCGATGACGTCCAACTCCGCCACAGCGGCGGAGTCCCCGCCATCGTGGGCGGAAAGTGCCACAAAGCGGATGTAACGTGCCGTGGACGGGGTGAAGAAGAGCGCCTCCTGGCGGTCGCTCGTATCCGCAAGAGTACCGCGCGCCACCGGGTTGCCCCAGTTCTGGCCGTCCTGGCTCACATACACCTCGTACTCCTTCACACGGCCTGTGGCCATGGGAGCCCCGCGGTAGACCAGCCCCTTGAGCTGTCGCGTACCACCCAGGTTAATACGAATCTCGTGCGGGAAACTCGCCAGCGTTACCCCCTTGAGAGTATGCCAGAAGGTATCCGCATTGCCATCCAGCACATTGCGGGCCGGACCTTCCTCCGCCATATCGGAGCTTACATACTCCACGGAGAAGTAGGCATAAGGCTGGTAATCCCCCACCACACGGCTGATGATGGGTTTCACCTCCGCCAGGGCGGCGTACGGCGTGCCGGCATTCATGGGTTCCTCGCACACCAGCTTGAAGAAGCGAGCCTGCATGGGTTCCTTCATCATCACGCGCTGCTCATTATCCTCATCCGCCATGGTGAGGGTGCAGGCAGGAGCCGCCTCCCAATTCTTACCATCGTTAGAGAGGTAGAAGGAGAGCTTGCGCACGCGGCTGGTGGGGCTGCCCTGGCGGGGAGTCACGTTGAAACCGCGCAGCTCCGAAACGGCACCCATATCAATCACCACGTGGTGCGGGTACTGCGCCACGGGCTCATGCCAGCGCGTGTGCCAGTATGTATCCCGACGACCATCGATAAGGCTCCACGGAGAATCCGCACGCCCGGCCGTACTGGAGCAGGAAACCACACGCATCACATTATCCGGCTGCCATGCCTCCATGTACTGGGACACATGCACCGAGCGCAGGCAATCCGCGCTGGAGGCCGTGGCACGCAGCACACCATCCTCACGCATCAGGAAGGGGCCGGTGTAATCGCGCTCGGAACCATCCGGCATAATCAGCTCAATCCGCGCATCGCGGGAAGCACAGTGTGCGCTCACATAGCCCAGCGCATCGCGGGAAATCGTCACCGCACCGGTAAGCGGCAGCATCTTGCGGCCAATCTCGGCCGGATTCTCGCCATGCAGAATGGGGCGCAGGGAGAACACGAAAGTAGTGGGGCCGGAAAGCGGAATATCGCGGTCGATGGGGCGCGGGCCGCAGGCAGCACCGCCCAAGCCCAGCGTGCAGGCATCGATGCTCAGCACTGTGGCACCGGCGCGCTGCACCTCCTCCGGGTGAGCCGCCTCGAAAATCGCACGAGCCGTGTACGGCAGAGCAGAGAAATTCATCGTCTCGCCCGGTTCCGCCGCCAGCAGGAGACCCACACCGTTATCATCCGTAAGAGCTACCCAGCGGGTATCCATACGGTTGCCCATTTCCATGGGGTAGGGGTAGCGCTCCACCATCTTTTCCACCGTGGAATCGTACACGCCCACGGGGGAGCCACTGCGGCGGTCCGGGTAGTTCTCCCCGGGGCCGCGGCCATACCAGCGCACATTGCCGTAGCGCTCCGGCAGCTGCAGGGTATAACCCAGCTTGGGCAGCACCACCTTCTCCACGCTGGGCACAATACCGGCCTGCACGCTAATATAGCCATTGGGCAGGATGGTGTATACCATTTGCGTGATGAAGCGGAAATCCTTCTCATGGAGGGCTCCCTCATCGTTCACCTTGAAGGTGCCGTTATCATACCGGCGGGAATCGAGGCTTTCCTTGCGGGTACCTTGGCTGGTAATATCGCAGGAAATGCGCACCACACCACGCTCCAGGCGTTCCACCAGCAGCGGCGTGGCTGTGTGTTCCAAATTCCCGAGGCCGTTGTTCAGCCACTGGTTCATGGCCCATTTATCGTTTGCCAGCGGGGCACGGAAAGCATTGAGAAGTACCGTGGGCTTCTCACCCAGAAGCTGCTGCCCGCTCACAATGTAATTCTTGAGCCCGCCCGTGGCCTTATCCACGGAGATGGAGAAATTCGGCCCAATCACGAGCATCTGCCCGCTCATATTGCGCACCTCCACACGCGCCTCCTCCGAGTGAGAAAGATTCGCCTTAGCCGTATACCCCGTCAGTGCCTCCGGCAGGGGGATTTGCTCCGTGGCCACTACATAGCCCTTCTCTGCCCATTGAGTCTTATCCTTCAGCTGCAAATTCAGCGTCAGGAAATAGTGGCGGTCCTTCTTAAAAGCGGGCAATTTTTCCAGCGGCAGCACCAGCTCACTGGTTTGCAGGGGAGCCGCCTCCGGGGCAAAAGCACCGGAAGCCACCACATTGCTGCCTTCCTCGCAAAGCTGCCAAGAGCCGTCAAACTCGTTCAAATTCGTGAAGAGGTGTTTATTGCGCAGGCGAATGCGCAGCCCCTTGCCATCGGGCGTCAGCCCGGCATAGACAAAGGAAGCATTTTGCTGCACCTTGCGGATTTCATCGTAAAGCGGCGTTACGGTACGGTCGCTGTAAATCACCCCCTTAATGCAGAAGATACCATCGTTGGGAAACTCGCCGTGGTCGCCGCCGTAGCTCTGGCGGGTCACCTTGCGGCCATCGGGCAGCGTCACCTCCTGGTCGTAGCTCTGGTGAATCCACTCCCAAATACCGCCACCGATAATGGAATCGCTGGAATCAATCGCATCCCAATAATCCTGCAAGTTACCCATGGAATTGCACAGAATATGGGCATACTCGGAGATGTACCAAGGCTTCATCAGCTTGCGGCCGGCCATCTCGCGGGTCCAGTTCACACTCGGGTACTGGTTGGAGCAAAGGTCGGCCAGCTCGTTATTGCGCTCGTACTGAGTAAGGCGGGAGGTATCGCGGCTCTTAATCCAATCGCGCACTGCCTCGAAATTGGCACCGGGGCCGGCCTCATTACCATAGGACCAGATAACCACACAGGGGTGGTTCTTGCTCTGCTCCACCATATTTTTATTACGCCACACATGCTGAGCCTTCCACTCCACCGGGTGGGAAAGGGAAAGCTCCCCGTAGTAATAACCGTGGGATTCGATGTTTGCCTCATCGCACACATAGATACCCAGCTCATCGCACATCTCGTAAAAACGGTCATTCTGCGGGTAGTGGGAATTGCGAATGTGGTTAATGTTACCCCGCTTCATGATGAGCAACTCCTGCAAGCACTCCTCCTCCGTTACCGTGTGGCCATTGGCATGCTGGCTCTCGTGGCGGTTCACCCCCTTGAGCTTCACCGGCATACCATTCACCAGAAAACGACCGTTGAGCAGCTTCACATCGCGGAAACCTATCTTGCGGGAAATAATCTCCGTCACACGCCCCTCCTTATCCTTCAAATTCAGAATAAGGCGGTACAAATTCGGCTTCTCCGCGCTCCAGAGAGCGGGATTTTGCAGCGTGGCAGCCAGCACAAGGCGGGACTCCGCACCGGGTTTCAGCGCGGCCGGAGCCGTCTGCATACGAGCCACCGTTTGCCCGGCGGCATCCAGCAGTTCACCCTCCACGGAAGCCGTAGCCTCCGCCGCAGAGCGGTTATTCACATCCACCTCCACGCGCAAATCACTGCGAGAGTAATCGCTCATCCCATCCGCCTTCTGCGGAAAATCCGTATGCACAAAGAAATCGCGCACCAGCACCTGCGGCGTGCTATACATGTACACATCCCGGAAAATACCGGAAAGGCGCCACATATCCTGGCACTCCAGATAAGAACCATCGGAATAGCGGTACACCTCCGCCGCAATCACATTGCGCCCGGGCTTCATGTACTTCGTCACATCGAACACAGCCGCCGTGCGGCTATCCTTCGAAAAGCCCACCTTGTGCCCGTTCACGAAGAGATAGAAGAACGAATCCACACCATCAAAACGCAGAAACACCTGCCGCCCGGCCCAATCCGCCGGCAGCTCCACATCCCGCCGGTAAGAGCCCACTGCATTCGGCTCCGTCTGCGGCGTTGTATACTTCTTCTCGCGCGCGGATACAGGCGTACTCATCACCCGCGGCCAATCCCGCACGAAAGTATAGCTCTGATTGCTGTAAATCGGTGTCCCGTAGCCACGCATCTGCCAGTTACTCGGCACATCAATCTCCGCCCATTGGCTCACATCCGTCTCCGGCTTGTAAAAATCCAGCGGGCGCTTATCCGGGCTGGGGGACCAGTGGAACTTCCACTGCCCATTCAGGCAGCGCACCAGGGAAGAATCCCGGCGGTGTCCTTTCAGCGCCTCATCCCGATTGGCAAAAGGCACAAAAAACGCGCGGGCCTCCTCGCGCCCCTGAGACAAATTCTGCGGATTCTCCCAATCCGGATGGGGCTCATAGGACGCCTGCCCAAACGCCAGCGCTCCTGTCATCGCGATCATTGCAGTCATGCTCTTCAGCAGGTTCATACGATATAGATACTACTCAATTCCCCTTATCCTTTCAAGAAAAAAGAAATTTCTCCCCGCCCATAGGGCTGTTTCAAACCTGTTAGCAGAAAAAATAAGCATATAGTACAGGGAAACTCCAACCATGGTGCGTTGACGCCATGGCTCGCCCCCTTGTCGGGAGACGAACAAAAAAACCTCCCCCGCCCTGCGCGCATCAGGACGAGGGAGATATCCGAAGCTCAGTTGGGCCTTGCGACTTGGATTGAAGCTCCGAAATTGTAGCTCT
>CAYSYD010000028.1:0-21022 GCA_964435145.1 uncultured Akkermansia sp. | reverse complement strand
ATCAAATCCGATTCGAACAACAGCGTATCATCCCGCAGCAAATAATCTTTTGCCAGCCAAAGGGAATAGATGTTGTTCGTGGTCGCGTAAATGGGGTTATCCACATATTCCACCGGAGTTTTTACCTCTCTCGTGGCGATATAATCGCGAAGCTTCCGCCCCTCATACCCCGTCACAATGACAATCCGCTCCAGCTTGCATGCTTGGAGGTTATCTAACTGATAAAGCAGGCGCTCAATCAAGGTAACCCCATTTACTTTCACCATACACTTGGTGTTATTCCGGGTAAGTTCACCAAGACGCTTACCCATACCGGCGGCTAATATAACAGCTTGCATATTTCCTATAAGTTAGTCCTCAAAATTCATAATCCATTCTTTGCAATCTCCAGCAAGCGTCCGTATTGCCCTATACTCATTCGGCTTAAATCGAAATGAAAGTACGGATTCCTTGGAATGGCCTCCCAATCGCCATATCTCATGTACAAGAACATCTCCGGCACATTAGGAACGGGGTACAGTCCATCCTCATATGGAATGAACTTCAAAGGGAACATCCAATCGTATTTAAGTGTAAAACGAACAATGGCAGAAGTTTCAATACCCAGAAACACGTTACCATCGGGACTCGGACTAGTTCCCTGCATTACCGCTTCCCGATGCAACACTCTTCTTTCCTCATAATTGTAATTTGTGATGCAATCCTCCCTATCCTGCCCCAATTTAATGTCGTACTTGAATTGTGCAGAAGCATCGTACAATCGTTGAATAAACGAGGTTTCCTGTTCCCCCTCGGGCATCCACGATGTTGCGGCCTGATCATACGGAAACACATCCACTTGCAGTTTTGTATTCCGTACATGTATTTGAAGAAAACCCACGGAATTGATGGAGTAACATTCCTCCGGAAATTCATCCTTGCATATGGAAATGAATTTCTCATAATCCTCGCGCATCATCGATATATCCACATCATCATCCCACGGAATAAACCCCTTGTGCCGAACTGCACCCAAAAGAGTTCCATAATCGAGCCAGTACTGTATACCATGCTTCTTGCACACTCGATCAACCTTCTTTAACAGCTCTAATTCCGCCAGCTGGAATGTTCGAAGCAAGCCGGACGCCGCAGGCATCCGGCGAACATCCAGAGAAACACTCAATAAATGCATCAAGGCTTCCGGAAGAGACTGTTTTCTTATCCGAGAACGATATACAGGTATTCCCAAAATAGAAATAATGCGAACATCTGTTCTCTTTAAGCGCACCACCGGAATCCCCAACATGTAAAGAGTAGTAAGAAAATAATTCTTTCTGTGCTTACTATCTGTTACCCATTCCCTGCTTATTTTGTGTAGCTGCATATGGTTCTCTTTTCTTTCAATAGCTTTCTTGTAGCAGTTAGTATCAATAAAGCCTCATTTTTGTACTAAGCTGAAGTACCGAATAATATGCCCTAAATTTGTTAATTATGTTCACTTGTAGAAAACCTTTAATCCACCCCTAACAATAAAAACTAAGAAAGATACGGGTTATCCACGGTGTAAAATCTGGATATATCAAAAGGCACTCTATTTCCCTTTTTTGCTCTTTTATAACAATTCGCAAATTCGTTATTTTGCAAAGCCACCCATGTGCGGCATTGCCTTGATGCCCACTTCAGGAAATGGCTAATAAATTCGTTTTTCGGCACAAAAGCAAATTGTCTGTTAAAAACCTGCTTCCATGAACCGCAACAGTGATGGATACTTACACCTCGAGACTTGATAAAAGAGGGTTGCTCGAAAACCTCCTTGGGATAAAGTTGGCAAAGGCTATTACTCCAAGCTCGTCCGTTAAGCAAAAAGTTCTCAACCCTATTAACAAAATAAGCGGTAAAAACGGAATTGTTTACAGGCCAGCAATCCTCCCGAATGTACTTGTATGAATGCAAAATATCCATCAGGTATGGATGCGCAGGAGGAGCATAAAGCACTGCCGTTCCTAACGCGCAGTCATACATGTACCCCAATTGCAACTTATTCCAAGCATCTTCCTCTGTTAAAAAAGCCAATGGGCGCACTAATTCTACATCTGCATCCATGTAAACGCCCCCTTCTTCTACCAGTTTTTGAAGCCTAACAATGTCTGCATAAAAACCCCACTTTTTATGGTGCATAGCCCTTTGGGCAAACTCGTAATCAGAAACATCAACATTATCCTCGTTCCACTCGCAAATTTCAAACTCCGGGTTAAGCTGCGCCCATTCTTCCACATTACGCTTAACCACATCAGGCTTTGCGCCCCCAAACCAGCAATAATGTATCTTCTTTACCATGCAGACAAAGCATATCGCCTTTCAAATGCGATGTACAGAAAATTTTTTGTCAGTGCCTTATTTTATTCGGATAACGAAGATGTGAGTGGGAGTCCTCAAAGAATAGGGAAAAGTTTTTTTTATATAACACACTGATATTTCAATAAGACAAAGTACATCGCATTTGAAAAGAGATAGGCTGCCTCAACAGCAGAAGAAGAAAACATCCACTCCATCCTCTGATGCAACTTATTATGAGCAAGTTAAATAATTTTAAGTATTACATCGCGCGAGTGCTTCCCTACGGTGTACGCAAGCAAATTCAGCAGTTTTTGAAAGCGAGCAGACAGAAGAAAGCACGTTCCATCGAGGCTCGCTTGGAGGATATCCGCAATATCCTTACCTTCAATATGCCCATTGACCAAATTCCTCCGGCCACGGGCAAGCTCCGCTTGTTGCAGGATGGTAATACGGTGCTTTTGGATTTGTTTTCCCGCAAATGCAAGGAGCAAGGGCTACGGTACTGGCTGGATTTTGGCACGCTGTTGGGAGCCGTTCGGCATAAGGGCTTTGTGCCGTGGGACGATGATTTGGACATCAGTATGATGCGTTCCGACTACGACAAATTGCTTTCCCTGCTGCCCGTCATGTTTCCCAAGGAAGAGGGATTCACTTGGGGGGCGCACGCATTCATCCAATTAGGATATAAGGGGACTCCCTTAAATTTGGACATTACGCCGTATCACCCCTATTGTGCGCCCTATTCGGAGGAAAACAGGCAGCGAGCGCTTGCCGGGCTGCAGCAAATAAAAAAGGATGTTGTATACATTGCCCCCCGAATGAGTGTTACGGATGCGGAATTAGGAGAACTCATCCACCGGGAGGTTCTTGGCAGCAAGCCGGCTCTGCCGGAGGAGGAAGCTCCCATGGTGTTTCTTTCTCCCATTGCGGCACTTACTAAGCACATGATTCTTTCTTACGATACGATTTTCCCGCTCAAGGAAACGGAGTTTGGCGGGTATCGTTTATCCGTGCCGAATCAAGCACGCAAGGTGCTTCAAACCTTTTATGGGGATTACATGAGCTATCCTCCCAAAGTGGGTTTTTGGCACAAAACCGTGGAGGATATGGTTAAGAAAACACCATTCGAAACGGCGGTCAATGAGTTTATTGACCGCTATGGAAGATGATTCCCCCTTTCCCGTATTCTGGTATATTTCATATGGCGTACTCTCCTGTACGCCATCTTTTTTGTACCATACTTGACAATGCCCGGGGCAAAGAATAACATGGGGGGGACGGAGATGAAGGGAAACATACGCCAGGCTTGCGAGGAGGACGCCAAGGCCATAGTCGGCATTTACAATGAATATGTGCAGCACACAACTATTTCTTTTGAAACGGAAGCTCTTTCTGAGGAGATGATGAGGGAGCGGCTCCGAGCCATGCAGGGGAAGTTTCCCTGGCTGGTGTACGAAGAGAATGGCTCCGTGCTAGGCTATTGCTATGCCCACCCATGGAAAAGCCGTGCAGCGTACCGCAATACATGGGAAAGCACGATTTACCTTGCGCCGGGATACCTGCACCGGGGAATAGGCCGGGCGCTCATGCTGGATCTCATCTCCGCCGGTCGGGCGGCAGGCTGCCGCGTCCTCATTGCCTGCATCACTGCCAATAATCACCCCAGCCGGGATTTCCACACACAACTCGGCTTCCGGCAAGTTTCCCATTTTCCCGCAGTAGGAGAGAAAATGGGGGAGCTTCTGGATGTGGTCGATTTCGAGCTTATACTTTAAGCCGCCAGCCCTTTATGCTCAAGCTCACAAGATTATTTTCCTTATGTGGCGAACCGGCCTCGCACTTCTGGGAGCTGTACACCGGGGCCTTTCCCAAGGAGGAACGCCGCGCCGAAAACGAGCATCTTTCCGCTCTTGCAGATTCCTCTTTTCACTGTCTGCTTGCAGAATGGGGGGGAGAAGCTGCCGGGCTGCTCACCTATTGGCACTGGGAAGAGGCGCAGCTGCTCTATGTAGAGCATTTGGCTATTGCGCCCCACCTGCGAGGGCAAGGATTGGGACATCTCCTGCTGCAAAGCCTCCCCGCAGAGCAATCCGTTATTTTGGAAATTGAGCCGGTGGCGGATGCCGCCACAGCACGCCGCCTGCATTTTTATGAGAGCGCCGGCTTCCATATGCTGCCCTACCCGCACCTCCAGTTAGCGTACCAAAAGGGATGCGCAGATGTACCACTGCAACTCCTCGGTCGAGGAGTTATGAGCCCTTCCGTGCATGCAGAATTTCTGCGCCGTTACCACGCCGGCCCCATGCAGTACCGTCAGGCGGCGGGGGAGGACTGAGCCTCCTGCTGCAGGAAACGCTGTAATTCCTGCAAGGCTCGGCGCTGAGCCGGGCAAGCACGGCGGCGTGCCCCTAAGAGCTTGCTGCACACCTCGCTGCCGGAGAAGTGGTAAGTGTTAAGCCCAATGCGGCGCAACTGCTCCAAACGGCTGTGCAGCTCCGTATAGAAGAACAACGGCAGCGGAGCCTCTTCCGCAAGGGAATCCAAAGCGATCTCCACCGGCGGTGTTTGGCAGCGCAAATGCTCTGCAATAAGCGGCAATCCCGCCATGCGCAGCATCTGCCGCATACGCCGGAATAAATAATCCAGCGGCACGGCATGCAGTGGGCAGCTCTCCTCCAAATAAAGCAGTACAGCCCGGGCAATTTCCCCCCGGAAGGGCAGCTTTACCCCGGCCTCATCCGCAGCCTGCTGCAGCACGGATTCCAGCCATTCCCGGTCGTATTCGGAGATGACGCAATGCCCGGTTTGCAATACAGGGCGTTTGTTCTTGAATGCTATCATGGCCTTAACCCAGCGGAAGTTTGGCTTGCAAGGGATCCTGCACCGTCTTGATTTCCATTCGGCGCACCAAATCAATAAACTCATCCACCGTGCGGAATTGCCGATACACGGATACATAGCGAATGTACGCTACCGGGTCTATCGTCTGCAATTTCTCTATCACCTTCATCCCAATCACGGAGGATGGCACCTCCCGCTGGTGGTCGCGGTGCAAATCCGCTACAATCTCCTCCACCGCAATATCGAGCTGGTCCATGCTCACCGGGCGTTTCTCGCAGGCCTTTATCATTCCCCGCAGAATTTTTTCCCGATTCAATGCCTCATGCACATTATCCCTTTTGAGTACCCGCAGCTCCATCCGCTCAATCTGCTCGTATGTGGTGTAGCGGTAATTACAGCGCAAACATTCCCGGCGCCGTCTTATACATGTCCCGTCCTTCGACATCCGGGAATCCAGCACCTTATCATCCATGTATCCGCATTGTATGCACCGCATGCATGTATCTTAGCACAAGGTATGGCACCGTCAAGCGATTTTCTACACCATATATGGTTTATAAGGCTCCCCGGCCTCTCTTCCATCCTTAACTTTTCCTGAGTGTTTTTACCCGAAAACATCTTTTTTAGAACTTTTCTAAATAATTGTTGACAATCCTCCGCGCTCGTGCTAATGTTTTCTCGTCCCCCGGAAGGGAGGAACCGCATACAACACAACAACACGACAACAACATACACGACTATGAAAAAATACCAATGCACCATCTGTGGCGAAGTCATCGAGAGCGAGACCATGCCGGAAGTATGCCCCGTGTGCGGGGTGGACACCTTTGTGGAAATCGTCGAAGGCGCAGAGAAAGTCTATGCGGATGAACACCGTGTGGGTGTGGCCAAGGGACTGGATGCCGAAATTGTCCAAGGCCTGCGCGACAACTTCACAGGTGAGTGCTGCGAAGTAGGTATGTACTTAGCCATGAGCCGCCAGGCCGAGCGCGAGGGCTACCCGGAAGTAGCCGAAGCTTTCCGCCGCTACGCCTTCGAGGAAGCAGAGCATGCCGCCAAGTTTGCTGAACTGCTGGGCGAAGTACTTACCGACAACACGGAAAAGAACCTCACCATGCGTGCCGAAGCCGAATTTGGTGCCTGCAACGGCAAGCTCATGATTGCCAAGCGAGCCAAGGAGCTGGGGTACGATGCCGTACACGACACCGTACACGAGATGTGCAAGGACGAGGCACGCCATGGCAAAGGCTTCGATGGCCTGCTGAAGCGTTACTTCGGTAAATAATCTTCGGGAGGGCGGTGTAGAAGAGAGAGAGAGAGAGAGGCTGCACCGACCTTCCCTTTTCCCATAAGCAATAACGGTACATGCAACACCCCGTGCAGCCTTGGGCTGCACGGGGTGTTTTTTTTGGGGGGATTCCTCAAAACGATTTGAGAACATATCTCACCATGAGGAAATTCATAGGTATAGCAAGGGCATACACAAAGAAGGGAGTGTATGACTCACCCTGTGCAAGCATCGGAAAAACAGCAACCAAATCCGGTACAATTCCGACAACAAATGCTGCCAGTGCAGCACCGCATCCGAAAAGATTCAAATAATGAAACAAAAACAAATGCAATAGCGCATTCAGCAAATGGCTTATGGAAAACCCTATGCTCTTTCCTACAGAATGCCCTACTCGAAACGTCCATTTGAGGGAAACAATATAGTTAAATACAAAGCTAATTCCATACCCGACAGCATAGCACAATTCCGGCAAAAGAGAATGCTCCACTGCTGCTCCCGCAACGCCTAATAAAATAAAATACGCAGCAAGATGCACCAAGGTAGCCCCCACGCCTACAACAACAAAACGAGCAAATTCACCCCCGATTATTTTCTGGTTTTTTTTCAGCACACAATACATCAGATTCACGTTCCATTCCTGACTCCCTACTAATAATTACAAGCTTAAACACATTAAATGCCTCTGAAAACTCGACACGATATCCCTTTGATATCAATATCTCCTCAGCATTTTCGAAAAAAAGATTCCCGGACATAGCCTTCGAGGAAAGAATCAGGCATATCCTGCTGTTATGCTGAATTACATTTTCAATAAGTCCGAGGAATCTTTTTTCTGTCAGCAAATCGCTCATCATCATCCCCTTAATATCAGGATGCGGATCTCCATAGCCAATTCCTCCATAAGGCCATGCTTTTCCTATGCCCACATCGGCATAATAATTATATAAAAATCCGTATCCCTGAGCAAGAATCGGAATTTCATCCCTAAATACTCCCAAGGCAGATGCGCATGCGTAAGCGCTCTTAAAATCATCCTTCTGGTAACAAGACTTCCATCTGAGGCGGCTGGAGGAAAGTAGCAATGCCCCCATAAGAAGCACCACAGCACCTCTATTCCACCCTTTGTGCGAATTCTCCCAAGCGGATTGTATGAACCAAATTAGGCAAATAATAAATGCAGGGAACAAAAACATGTAATGACGCTCCCAGAAATGAAAGTTCTTACAATACGCACCCGCAAAAAAAACAATTCCCAATAAACATGAAGCCAAAATAAAATGTGATTTTACTATCTTTTTCCACACCCGTAAATTTTGTAAGAAAACGACAGCATACGCAGCGAGTGCTGAAACCACCAGCATAATCATCTCTCCCGAAATAAGATGATAATTCCCCATTCGCAGGTCGTTTCGGGGCAAGCCAAGACCACTCAATCCCAAAAACGCATAACCAATGGCTCCAAGATTCATCACTCCCGGTTTATCCCATCCTCGCTCTGCGCCATCCGCCATATCGATTGCATACCTGTACGCTACATAGATTAAAATAGGAGCCAAAATGCAAACGCTCAATAGTGTTTCCCAGCGCCGCCAATCCAACAATTTCCTCCCTCGAGTATTCAAGAGATAAGCATACAAATACACCACCCCTGCAAAACCAAAAATGAAATGCACACAGAAACCAAACAAAAGCCACAGTAATGCATAAAAAGCATCTCGCTCCCAAGGCTCTTTCCTACCTAAAAAGCAATGATAGATAAGAGCAAAACTGCTTGCAAGAAGAATTATGTAAGGTCCTGCATCATTCATGTAATACACGACTACGGGATGAATACACAATAACAAAGCCCACCAACCGGACAAATTGAGTTTCCTCAAAATATTTAACATGTAACATACCGAAATAAGCAAAAACGGAACATTAAGCATACGATACGCAACCTCACTCCCACCCCACAACACACTCCATAGATACTGAAGATGAGCTAATCCCATCTGGTAAAGCCCCCATTGGCGCTGCCAATAACCATTTTCAATGCTTATATTGGCATACTGAATACGTATCGCTTCATCCATCCATATGCTATGGGAGCTAATACTAATGATTCCCACAAAGCAGGAAAACAGCAAAACGAGCAGCAGATTTATTCCTTTATTGTTCATTTTTATGATTCTTCAGCAATAATATATGCGGGGCGTTTCTTTACCTCCGTATACACCTTTGAAAGGTATAACCCAAATATCCCCATGAAGAACAATTGGATTCCGCATAAAAAAACAATGATGCAAACCATAGACGTCCACCCATTGACCGATGCCTGAAACATCATTTGTCTTGCACACAAAAACAGAATGGCAAGAAAGGCAGCAAGGGAAAGAAGCATCCCTAAAAATACAGAAACCAATAAGGGAGCAGAGGAAAACGCAGCGATGCCTTCCACCGCATATTTAACAAGCTTCCAAAAAGACCATTTTGTTTCTCCCGATACACGCTCTACATTTTCAAACTCTATCCATTTAGTACGAAAACCAACCCACTCGTATAACCCTTTGGAAAAACGGTTATTTTCCGGCAGAGCAATCAATGCATCGACAGCTTTTCGCGAAAGCAACTTGTAATCTCGCGCCCCATCTACCAGTTTCACCTCGGATAGAGAATTTATTAACCGATAAAAAGCCCTTGCAAACAGAGAACGAAGCAGCGGCTCACCGGCTCGATTTACACGGCG
The DNA here is from genome assembly GCA_964435145.1 of uncultured Akkermansia sp. GTDB lineage: Bacteria > Verrucomicrobiota > Verrucomicrobiia > Verrucomicrobiales > Akkermansiaceae > Akkermansia. The sequence goes on along the minus strand of CAYSYD010000028.1, from coordinate 11,846 downwards.
CGTACCCACACAATCGTAATCCTCATCCCGCACCGCTTTCAGCATTTCAGGCAGAAGCATCGGGGGGTCTTGAAGGTCGGCATCCATTACAGCCACCCATTTTCCGCGAGCTGCTCGCAAACCTGCTAAAATGGCGCCTTCCTTACCGAAATTACGAGAAAGGGACACATAACGAACAAAAGCATGGTCTGCCCTGCATTTTCGAATAACAGATAAGGTATTATCTGTACTTCCATCATTCACAAATACCACCTCAAGAGTTTCACATCCTGCAACTTTTTTGAGCTTCAAAATTTCCTCTATGAAAAAAGGTATTGTGGTTTGCTCGTTGTAGCATGGCACTACTAGGCTAATCAGCTCCGAAGCTGATGCCTCTACGAAAAGCACCCCCTCACTCTGTTCATTGTTCATGATTTATCGCACAGACAATTTGATTAACTTCGGCATGCCGACTAAGATTTTACTCGGTCGGCCAGCCACAGTGCGTACGATACAGCATACATAATGCTGAATTAGACATAACACACTAAAGAGCTATAAACAAGAAGTTTACGTTTTTATTCTTGTCAGGACCATTCTCGGCAAAGAGGAACAAAAAGCAATTTTTCAAGCAATTGGATTCATCTACCCTATAAAAGAATAATTGCTGCCAAAACACCAAATAAAATATATTTTTCTTGACTATGCATTATGTATGCTTATATATAAGAATGAATCGAAAACTACACGAAATACTACTCAAAGAAATCTCCCTAGGTTCCACGGAAGCAGTCCGATTAATTTTGGAATGCACGGAAGAACTGGGCAGCATGGCAGAAGGGCTCGAAAAAAAAGAGTTGATGAGACTCATTCGGCAGGTGATACACAAAGGGGTTCAGGCTGTACGCGAGAAAGAAAAGACCGTTAGTTTTGAAACCGCCGCATGGGAAAGCGTATCAGCCCGCAAAGAACGGCGATGGTCAACACAGCGGGATCTACGGCATTTTGTGCGTAGAATGCTCAAAGTAGAAAACGTAGCCTCCTTACAACTCCGGCACATGAACGTATGCGATTGCAAGCGAATTCTTCAATCGGCTTTTAGTTCAAGCCCACACAGTTATCGTAAAGGGAGAGCCATTTTGCACAGTATTTTTAATTACGGAATGATGAATGGCTGGTGCAGCCATAATCCGGTAAAATACATCCTCTCTCCCCGAATACAGGAAAGAGAAATTATACCACTTAGCACAGAAGAAGTTAAACAGTTGGAAGAAACGGCAAAGCACCCCAAACACGCAGCGATGCGGCTCTCCCTACACCTCATGCTCTACTGCGGACTTAGGCCAACAGAAGTGCAACGCATACAGCCCGAGGATATTAGATGGGAAGAAAAGCTCGTACAAATAAGGCCCACGGTGAGTAAAACAGGAGGAGGAAGAATCATTCCCCTGCGGTTAACAGATAAACTCCGGAATGCAACACTTAACATTCCCAAAAACTGGCTCAACAGATGGAAGAGCTTACGCCGGGATGCCGGATTCCTCTATTGGCAAGCAGATGTTCTAAGGCACACCTTTGCCACCTACCACCTCATGCGTTTTCGTAATCTTCAAGAATTACAACTGGAAATGGGGCATCGTGATACGAATCTACTCCACTCAAGATACACCAATTTACCCCGCATCACCACCACTGCATGTCGGCAATTTTGGGGAACCTCCTGAAAGGATGGGATTGAGACAAGCTATACTTCAAAAACCTAGCAACTGCACACTGTACAAGTTTCGCCCGATTCGCCTTGAAAGGGCGAGCCGGAGGTGATATAATGCGCGGCATGCCGAAGGTAGCCCTGATACAGCAGGAAGCCGCAGCCGAGCCTGCGGAAAATAAGCGCCGCCAAATGGAGGCCATTCGAGCCGCCGCTGCCGGAGGAGCGCAAATTGTATGCACGCAGGAAATGTGTACCACGCTCTACTTCTGCCGTACTCAGGATTGCGAGCTATTCGATACAGCGGAGCCCATACCCGGAGCGTGGACGGATGAACTCTGCGCGCTTGCCCGGGAGCTGGGCATCGTCATCGTGGCCGCCGGGTTCGAGAAGCGCGCCACCGGGCTATACCACAACACAGCATGGGTTATTGATGCCAATGGGAGCTTTTTGGGGGTATACCGCAAAATGCACATTCCGCAGGACCCCGGTTTTGAGGAAAAGTTCTATTTTACCCCCGGGGATTTGGGGTATAAATGCTTCGAAACCCGATATGGCAAAATCGGCGTGCTGATATGCTGGGATCAGTGGTACCCGGAAGCAGCCCGCCTCACTGCCATGGAAGGTGCGGAGATTATATTCTACCCCACAGCCATCGGCTGGATTCCCGGGGAGGAAGCTCTGTACAGCGCCCAGCACTGCGCTTGGGAAACCGTACAGCGCGGGCATGCCGTGGCAAACGGCTGCTATGTGTGCGCCATAAACCGCTGCGGCCAAGAGGGGGAAACCACTTTCTGGGGGCAGTCCTTTGTGGCAGACTACTGCGGGCAAATCATTGCCAAGGCTCCGGTGCGCGAGCGCAGCATCCTCTATGCCGATGTGGATTTGGAAGCCCTGGAGGCGCACCGCCGTATCTGGCCTTTCTTCCGCGACCGCCGCATCGACTCCTACAACGGCATCACTCGCCGCTGGGGCAAATAAACACGCATGAACACCACCCCCCAATCCCCGGAAGCCCCGCAGCCCATTCGCGCCATCATCGTCGGCATGGGGGATCGCGCCTCCATATACTCCAGCGTAGCCCTTACGAATCCGGAGCTGCTGGAAATCGTGGGCGTAGTGGATGTAAACCCCGAGCGCGTTCGGCAAGCACAGCTCATGTTCGACCTGCCGGATGAGCATTGCTTCTTCACCGTGGAGGAGCTGCTGGAAAAGCCCCGGCTGGCGGATGCCATCATCAACTGCACCATGGACCGCCTGCATGTGGAAACCTCCCTGCCCCTTCTCCGGCACGGATACGACATGCTGCTGGAAAAGCCTTACGCACTGAACGATACGGAGGGGCAGTTGCTCATCGATTGTGTGCGGGAAACCGGCCGCAAGCTCATGGTATGCCATGTACTGCGCTACACCCCCTTTTACCGGGCCATTCGCCGCGTACTTGCCACCGGAGCCGTGGGGGATGTGATAAATATCCACATGGCGAACCAAGTGGGCTACCTGCACGAATCCGTTTCCTTTGTACGCGGAAAGTACGCACGGGAGGAGATATGCGGTTCCGGCATGCTGCTCACCAAATGCAGCCACGATTTGGACATCATGTCATGGCTCATGGGCGGAATAGCTCCGGTAAGCATCTCCAGCGTGGGCGGAGTATTCCAATTTAAGGAATCGAATGCACCGGAAGGCGCCGGCACCCACTGCCTGAACAACTGCCCGCTGGAGCGCGAATGCCCCTTCTCCGCCCGGCGTCTGTACATAGAATACCCCCTGCGCTGGGCCAACAACGTGTGGCACGATACCCATAGCAGCCCCGCCACGGATGCAGAAAAAGAAAAAATCCTCCGCCGGGCGGATAACCCTTTTAGCCGCTGTGTATACCGATGCGATATCAGCATCGTGGACCACCAATCCGTTCTCATCCACTTCCGGGATGGTTCCACCGGCACCTTCTCCATGAATGGCGGAGCCAGCACCCCGCGCCGCATCATCCACATTACCGGCACCCGTGGGGAAATCTACGGCGATTTTGAGGAAGAATGCTTCCATGTGCGCCAAATGGAGCCCTCCGCCCCCGGCGGATACACCGAGCGCACACTCGATATGTCGGACTTCCAACAGGGAGATGCTCACGGCGGCGGAGACCGCAGCATTGTACTGGATTTCGTGGCACTTCTGCGCGGGGAACGCACCTCTCCCGGTTGCCCCACATTGGAGGATAGCATCATCGGCCACCGCATGGTGTTCCGCGCGGAGGAATCCCGCATGCAAGGCGGCGCCATGCTGCCGTTCTGAGATTTCTACCCCATGCTCCCCCGCTTTACCTACCCGGATTTACCAATCTCCCGCAGGCGGCAGGAGATTTGCGATGCTCTGCGGAGCCACCAAGTCATCGTCGTCGTGGGGGAAACCGGCAGTGGCAAAACCACCCAACTTCCCAAAATGGCACTGGAAGTGGCCGGCAAACGCCCGGGACGCGTGGGGTGTACCCAGCCGCGCAGGCTCGCAGCAGTAGCCGTAGCCCGGCGCATTGCCGAGGAAATGGGCGGGGAAATCGGCGGCTATGTGGGCTACCAAGTCCGATTCGATGACCGCACCGGCCAAGATACCCGGCTCAAGCTAATGACGGATGGTATCCTGCTGGCAGAGACCCAGCACGACCGCGACCTACGGCAATACCACACCCTCATTTTGGACGAAGCGCACGAGCGCAGCCTGAATATCGATTTCCTGCTGGGGTACATGAAAATGCTGCTGGAACGGCGGCCGGAGTTCAAACTCATCATCTCCTCCGCCACGATGGACGCCGCCGCTTTTTCGGAATTCTTCGGTGGGGCACCCGTCATCAACGTCGAAGGGCGCACCTACCATGTGGACATGCACTACATGCCCCCGCGCCACAGCGAGGAAGAATTACCGGAGCATGTATGCCGCGCAGTGCAGTGGCTTTCCGAATACGATGAGCGCGGGGATGTGCTTGTATTCCTCCCCGGCGAGCGCGAAATCCGGGATTGCGCGGATGCGCTGCTGGCCATGGAACTGCCCCGCACGGATATTCTCCCCCTCTATGCACGCTTGGGGCTGGGGGAGCAGCAGCGCATTTTCCACCCTTCCGGCAAGCACCGCCGCATCGTCCTAGCCACCAACGTGGCGGAAACCTCCCTCACCATACCCGGCATTATCTATGTGATAGACAGCGGCTTAGCACGCATCTCCCGCTACCTGCCGGGGCGCCAAATCCAGCGTTTGCAAATAGAGCCCATCTCGCAAGCCAGTGCCCGCCAGCGTGCCGGCCGCTGCGGCCGTGTTACGGAAGGCGTATGCATCCGCCTGTACTCGGAGGAGGATTTTAACGAACGCGAGCCCTTTACCGACCCGGAAATCCGCCGCAGCGCACTCGCCGGAGTCATCCTCCGCATGGCGAACCTCAAATTACCCCCATTGGGGGAATTTCCCCTGCCGGACCCGCCCAGCCCGCGCCTTATCAACGAAGGATACAAAACACTGCGGGAAATCAGCGCCTTGGACCGCCACAAACAGCTTACCGATACCGGGCGCACCCTCTCCCGCCTGCCTCTGGATCCGCGCTTGGGGCGCATGCTGCTGGAAGCTAAGCACGAGCAAGCCCTGGCGGAGGTGTTGGTCATCGTAGCAGGGCTCAGCATCATGGACCCGCGCGAGCGCCCGAACGATGCCGCCGCCCAAGCAGACCAAGCCCACGCCCGGTGGAAACACGAGGACAGCGATTTCCTCGCAATGCTGAACCTGTGGCGCGCCACCTCCGATTTCCGGGAGAACCACACCCTGCGCCGCAACCAGCTCCGCAAGTGGTGCAGCAAAAACTATGTACACTTCCTGCGCATGGTGGAATGGCACAACCTTGTGCAGGATTTGGGCGCCGCCTTGCAGGATACCCTGCGCTGGCGCATCCCTGCCCTGCCCGAGGACGCCTCACGGCAAGCCACATCCGAGCGCATACACCGTTCCCTGCTGGCCGGAGCCCCCTTGCAAATCGGCTTCTGGCGCCCGGAGGAAAAAATTTACCGTGGCGCAGGCGGGCGGGACTTTGCCATCTTCCCCGGCAGCGGCCTCTTCAAACGCCGTAAGCGAGCGGAATGGATTATGGGCTCGGAACTGGTGGAAACCTCTCGCCTCTGGATGCGCCGAGTAGCCGTACTGGAGCCCGCATGGGTGGAGCAAGTAGCCCCCCAGCTTTGTGCCCACCACGCCTACGACCCCACCTGGGATAAAGCCACCGGGGTAGTTCATGCCCGGGAGCGCGTTACCTGCGGAGGGCTCACCATTATCGATTCCCGGCGCATCAGCTACGCTCGTTACAACGCCGCCGCCGCCCGGGAAATCATGATTCGGGATGGCATACTTCCCGCCCAGCTGCAGGAGCATCCGCCTTTCTTGCAGCACTTGGAGCGCATGCGCGAAAAAGTACGCACCGTGGAGGATAAACTGCGCCGCCGGGACCTCATCTGGTGCGCGGAGGGCGTGTTCCGATTTTTCGATTCCCGCATCCCGGCGGATATATGCTCTGCCAAAGCACTGCGCCAATGGCGCGAAAAAGCGGAGCAAAAGAACCGCCGCCTTCTCTTCGTCCCATACGAGGACTGCGTATACCCCGGGGAGGACGATGCCCCGGCAGACCTCTACCCGGATACCCTAACCCACTCCGCGCAAGAATACAATGTATATTACCACCATGCCCCGGGAGAAGCGGATGATGGCGTAAGCCTAGGGCTGCACATTGACCAACTGGCGGATTTTCCGGACTGGCTTCCCCAATGGGGCATCCCTGCCCACTTGGCGGAACGCGCCGAGCTTCTGCTCCGCACCCTGCCGAAAGACCTGCGGATGTTCCTCATGCCACTCGCGGAGGCGGCGGACGATTTTTTTGAGGAATGGTACGACCGAGAGCCGGATCGCCCCCTGCCCCAAGCCTTGGCCGAGTTCGTGATGAAACGCAGCGGCAAATTCTGCAACGCCTCACAATTCGACCTCACCCGCCTCCCGGCGGAATGGGTAACCAAAACTATCGTTTGCGATGATAAAGGCACAGAACTTGCCCTTGGAACGGATATCCCCCTGCTTCGGGAACGCTTAGCGCAATACTGCCGGCGGCGCTTCAGCAAGCAAGCCTCCCGCAGCTTCTCCGCCACCCCCATGACCCGCTGGGACTGCGGCGAACTCCCCGCCACAATCGATATCGGCACCGGCATAGGCTACCCCGCGCTAAAAGAAGACGGAGACCGCGTTAAAATCCACGTATTCCCCACGGAAACGGAAGCCGCACTGGAACACCGCCATGCCGTGCGCCGCCTCGTCCTCCTGCGCCACGGAGACTTCATCAACAGCATCCGCAAGCGCATCCCCCTCAAAGACATGGCGGTACGCCTGGCTCTCAGCACCCTCGGCAGCCAGCCCACCCACAACATTCACGATACCGTATACGCCGCTATGGATGCCGCCATGGGCACAGCTCTCCCCCGCAAGGCAGAAGATTTCGATGCCGCATGCCTCCGCATACGCGAGAACCTCTACGATACCATCGCCGGTCCCCTTGCCCGCTTGTGGGAACAGCTTGTAAGCACAGAGCAATGCGTGCGGGAATTCTGCCTCACCGCCCGCAGCGACCGCTTTGCCACACGCATGGCGGAGGACGTCCGCCGCGAATGGGAATGGCTTACCCGCCCCTGGTTCCTCAGCACCCCGGAACCCGCCAAATTAGCAGATTACACCCGCTTCCTGCGCGGCCTGCAGGAGCGCCTGCGCCGCATTGCCCAGCAGCCCGCTGCCCGCGAGCTGGAACGCATAGACTCCCTGCAAGCTGCCCTCCACCCCGGTTTTTACGAAAATTATGCCCGGCATCTCCGCTACCCGGCTTGGTTGGAATATGGATTTATGCTGGCAGAGTTCCGCCTTTCCGTCTTCGCCCCGGCACTGGCAGCCAAGGGGCGTGCCTCAGTCAAAAAACTTCAGGCAGCGGCAGAACTCCTCCCGTAATCTGTTACCGAACAGAACACGGCTATGGTAGCATCTCATGGGATATATGATGATGCGAATACTCCGGCACATGTTGGGACGCTTGTGGAAAAACCACCCGCAAGATGTTGACACCACACCGCAAAGCGGCACCGACCTGAGCCGCTTTCTGGGAAAATGGTACGAACAAGCCCGCTACGATACCAATTTTGAAAAGGGGCTGGACTTTGTCTCCGCAGAGTACGCAGAGGGAGAACACGGTCGCGTTTCCATTACCAACCGGGGGCTGGATCCGGAAGGCAAACCCCACCAAGCTACCGCCATGGGATTCCCCGATGGGTGGGGACGCATGCAAGTCTCCTTTGTACCGCCCTATGGCTGGTTCCGCACGCCGTATCACATCCTTTACACCGATGAGCAGTACCAATCGGCCCTCATCTCCGGGGCGGACGGAGAATTCCTCTGGCTGCTCACCCGCCAAAGAATCGCTCCGCCGGAGCATATCCGGCAGCTCCTTGTCGAAGCGCGCAGCCGCGGGTTCGACACCAATCTCCTACGCCCCACCCGGCAAAACTAACCCCCATCCCCGGAAAGCATAAGATACTGCCCGCAAAAAACCCGCCGGAATCCCCCGGCGGGTTTTTAATGAAAAGGCAGAGAGCGGGAAAAAGAATCAATCCTGCTCTGCGGAGGCCGAGGAATGGTACTCCTGCAAAGTGCAAACCGTGGTCTCCTTATTCTTGGCATGCAGCATGGCGGCAGCACAAGCGCGGGCACTGGAGAGGTCCGTGGCGTAGGAGATATTGTTATTCACGGCAGCAGCACGAATCGAGACCTCATCCGCGCGGGCATCGTGGGAGCCGGGCGTATTGATTACGAACACAATATCGCCGTTCTTAATGCGGTCCACAATATTCGGGCGGTGACCTTCCAGCACCTTGTAGGCGCGCTCGCATTCAATACCGTTTTGCAGCAGGTGAATCATCGTCCCCTTCGTACCGCAGAGGGAGAATCCGGCCTTCGCAATCGTGCCGGCAATATCCAGCACTGCATTCTTATCGCGGTCATTCACGGAGATGAACACCAAACCTTCCTTAGGCAGGGGGTTGAAGGCGGAAATCTGGCTCTTCAGGTAAGCCACCTCCGGGTCCGTATCAATGCCCATCACCTCGCCGGTGGAGTGCATCTCCGGTCCCAGCACCACATCGATACCGGGGAAGCGGTTCCAGGGGAACACGGCCTCCTTCACCGTGTAGTAAGAGGGCACCACCTCCTTGGTAAAGCCCAGTTCCTTGAGCTTCATGCCACTCATCACCTTAGCCGCCAGCTTGGCCAGAGGCACACCGATGGACTTGGAAACGAAAGGCACCGTACGGGAAGCACGGGGGTTCACCTCAATCACATAGAGCTGCTCATCCTTCACCGCGAACTGGCAATTCATCAGCCCCTTCACATTCAAACGGGCGGCAAGCTCCTTCGCGGCGCGCATCATCTCCTTGTGCATCCCCACGGAAACACGATTCGGAGGAATCATGCAGGCAGAATCGCCGGAGTGGATACCGGCCGGCTCCACGTGCTGCATAATGGCACCCACCACGCTGGTCTCGCCATCGGCAATCACGTCCACATCCATCTCCATGGCATTCTCCAGGAAACGGTCCACCAGCACCGGGCGCTCCGGGGAGGCATCCACCGCCTCGCGCATGTAAGTACGCAGCTCCTGCTCATCGTACACAATCATCATGGCGCGGCCACCCAGCACAAAGGACGGGCGAACCAGTACCGGGAAGCCAATGCGTTTGGCCACCTCCACCGCCTCCTCCTCATTCGTAGCCGTACCGGCCTCGGCCTGCTTCAGGCCGATTTCGTCCAGCAATGCGGAGAAATACTTACGATCCTCGGCCAGCTCAATACTGCGCGGGCTGGTACCGATAATGGGCACCCCGCGCTCCTGCAAAGCGGCGGCCAAATTCAGCGGCGTCTGACCGCCGAACTGCACAATCACACCATCCGGCTGCTCCTGGTCGCAAATGTTTAGCACATCCTCCAGCGTGAGCGGCTCGAAGTAGAGCTTATCGGAGGTATCAAAGTCCGTGGAAACCGTCTCCGGATTGGAGTTGACCATAATCGTCTCGTAACCCAGCTCCTTCAGCGCGAAAGAAGCATGCACGCAGCAGTAATCGAACTCAATACCCTGCCCAATGCGGTTCGGACCGCCACCCAGAATCATAATCTTTTTCTTATCATTCGGGCGGGCCTCATTCTCCTCCCCGTAGGTGGAGTAGTAATAAGGAGTAATGGCGGCGAACTCCCCGGCGCAGGTATCCACCAAGCGGTATGTGGGCACAATACCCTTTGCCTTGCGCTCAGCACGCACCTCATCCTCGGAGCAGCCGCGGGCTCGGGCAATCTGGCGGTCGGAGAAGCCCCATTGCTTCGCCTTGCGAAGATCCATGGTATCCAGCTGCATTCCGGCCTCAGCCAGCTGTTTCAGCTGGTTCAGGAACCAGGGGTCAATTTCCGTCAGGTCGTGGATTTCCTCCGGCGTAAAGCCATTCACAAAAGCCGTCTGGAGCCAGAAGATACGCTCTGCATTCGGCACCGCCAGCTTAGCGGAAATCTCCTCGCGGGTGGGATTCTGCGGATCCTTCGCATCGAAGCCGAAGCCCCAGCGCCCCGTCTCCAAAGAGCGGAGTGCCTTCTGCAAGGAATCCTTGAACGTGCGGCCGATGCTCATCACCTCGCCCACACTCTTCATGGATGTCGTCAGGCGCTCATCCGCCTTCTTGAACTTCTCGAAAGTGAAACGCGGCACCTTCGTCACCACATAATCGATGGTGGGCTCGAAGAAAGCCGGCGTCTCCTTCGTAATATCATTCTTCAGCTCATCCAGCGTATAGCCCACAGCCAGCTTAGCCGCCATCTTGGCAATGGGGAAACCTGTTGCCTTGGAAGCCAGCGCGGAAGAACGGCTCACGCGCGGATTCATCTCAATCACAATCAGGCGCCCCGTGCGCGGGCACTGGGCAAACTGAATGTTACTGCCGCCCGTACGCACACCAATCTCACGGATAATGGCGAAGGAGGCATCCCGCATAATCTGGTACTCGCGGTCCGTCATCGTCTGCACCGGAGCCACCGTAATCGAATCGCCCGTATGCACACCCATGGGATCCATATTCTCGATGGAGCAAACCACCATGCAATTATCATTGCAATCGCGCACCACCTCCATCTCCAGCTCCTTCCAGCCCAGCAGGGATTCCTCAATCAGCACCTCCTTCACAGGGGACAAATCCAAACCGCGCGCCACAATCTCCTCGAACTCGGCTTTATTGTACGCAATACCGCCGCCTGTACCACCCAGCGTGAATGCCGGGCGAATCACCATCGGGTAGCTGCCCACCACATTGTTGGCAATATCCCAAGCCTCGGCCATATTATGTGCCACACCACTGGCCGGTACATCCAGTCCAATCTTCAGCATGGCATCCTTAAAGCGCTGGCGGTCCTCGCCCTTATCAATCGCATCGGCGGACACGCCAATCATCCGCACGCCATTGCGCTCCAGCACACCGCAGCGGTGTAATTCCATAGCGCAGTTCAAAGCCGTCTGCCCGCCCAAATTCGGCAGCATGGCATCCGGCTTCTCGCGCACAATGATTTTTTCCACATATTCCGGCGTAATCGGCTCAATGTAAGTATTCGGAGCCGTCTCCGGGTCAGTCATAATCGTGGCCGGATTGGAATTCACGAGTACCACCTCGTAACCTTCCTCTCTGAGAGCCTTACAAGCCTGAGTACCGGAATAGTCAAACTCACATCCCTGACCAATAACAATAGGGCCGGAGCCAATGACGAGAATCTTCTTAATAGACGTGTCTTTAGGCATGATTGGTGTAAACTTGCAGATATATGCCATAACTCAGCCTCAAATGCAAGACTAATATGCAAAACAAGCCACGTTTTTTTCGTCCGCCCCCCAAAAACCTCCCCCGCCCTGCGCACCGCAGAGCGGGGGATGCATTCGAGTAGTTGAGCCTCGTTGCAGAACTTAAACCTTATCCCCTCCGGCGGCGGGAGGCGAGTGCCGCCAGCGCCAGCAGGCTCAGTGTGGCCGTGGAAGGCTCCGGAATCGTCGGCAGCGTAAAGCCCGCCACATTGCCCT
>CAYSYD010000027.1:0-21403 GCA_964435145.1 uncultured Akkermansia sp. | reverse complement strand
GCCCTGATTTTGGCTATTTTGCTACTGTTCGGAAAAATCTTTGGGACACATGTGAATGCCTCCCGGAGTATCTGCTGTAACAAAAAGAAGGCCACCCTCTTTAGGGGTGACCTTCTTTCGTACGAAGCGGACGGGGCTCGAACCCGCGACCTCAGCCGTGACAGGGCTGCGCTCTAACCAAACTGAGCTACCGCTCCGTGTCCTGCGGACGGGCGGATTATATACGCCATGGTCGCAGATTGCAAGTATTTTTTTTCGGGAATGCAAAAAAAATGCGTTCGTGGGTAAAATTCAGCTCCATTAAGAGGCGAAGGGCATCCCATTCTTATCCTTGGTTACGGTGATGATGTCGATAATGGCCCAAATCCACGAGAGTATGGAAAGACAACCAAAGGAGATAGCGGTAATTAACAGTTGGATAAGCCCCTTTCCTTTGTACCCGGCATAAAAATTGTGAACTCCGAAGCAGCCGAGAAAAAGAGCCAAAAGAATGTAGGCAAGACGAGATTTAGGCATAAAATGCGGATAAATGGGTTGAGGTGAAGAGGAATAATCCATATGTAGGATACCACTTATGGCGGCAGAAAGTCAAGAGATAGATGAGGGTAGAATTATGTTATTTCATCTTTAGGGTTGACTCTGCATGGGGAAGGGGGTATACCATACCGCAGATATGAGTATGCTCCCATGGATGGTGATGGCCGGCGCATCGGCGGCGGTGAATTATTTTCCTCCCGTACCGCAACCCGGAGATGCCTCCTACACCCCGAATCCCCGGCACCACCTGCGGGTGATGTTCGAGAATGATTCTGCCGGGACAACGGACCGCAATTATACGCATGGTTCTCGCATTGATTATGTGCAGAACGTGGGTAAATCTCCCTACCATGCCTTCGGAGCCAGCCTTACACAGAATATCTACACCCCGGAAACACATGCCACTTGTGCCGTGAAGGATGAGCATCCCTATGCCGGATACCTCGCGCTGGGTGTAGCCCACTTATACCAAGGGGAGCAGGTGGGGTCTGCGGTGGAGTTCCAGCTCGGAGCTACGGGAAATGCCTCCTTTGCCCGCGATTCTCAGGAAATTGTACACGAGGTGGGCGATATGGAAACATGGGAGGGCTGGGGCGACCAGATTCCCTCCGAGGTCACTTTCCAATTGAGTGCCCGGCAGGATTATCGCTTAGAGTTTTTTGAGAGCTGCACAGCCGGTGCTTGGCAGACGGATGGTATTTTCTACACACGCGAGGAATTGGGTACGGTATCGATTGCCGGCACGGTGGGGGTGAGTGTACGCCTGGGGCGCAATTTACCGCCGGCCATGCAGGTAAATGGTAGTGCCCCGGCTAATTTTGCCGTGGGACTGCTGCGGAAGGAGGCCTACCGCCCGGAGGAGATTTCCTATTTCCTAGTGGCCGGATGCAGCGTAAATTACATTGCGCGGGATATGTTTATTGATGGTGGCGTATTCCACGATTTTGATAAGACCTGCAGCTTGCAGCCTTGGCAGGTGGAAGGGCAGCTGGGTATAGGTGTTTCTCACAAAAACATCGATTATTATGCCGGTATGTTCCTGCGCAGCAGAGGATACAGCACGCAGGACCAGAATACATGGATGGGAACCTTCTCCATCAATTTCAATTGGTAAGATAGATGAGTTCGGTATTGAAGGTGGCTCAGATGGTGCTGGGGGGGCTGTGCGTACTGCTGCTTGCGGGCGGCTTCCCGCTGGCCGGTGCGGAAGGTGTGTACCGCAGTGGGGCTATGCTGCTGCTGGGAGGATTGGTGCTGCTGCTGAGTTTGTGGGGCACGTTCCGCCTTGCCTCCGGGCGGTACGGACAGCTGATATTCGGACTGCTGTTTCTCTTTTTCGCCTGCACCGGGGTACTCATGGTGGGAGAATACGGCAGCAAAGCCGTGGAATATGCCATGCAGGGCGGTGCCATGTGGGCCGGTGCCGTAGGAATGGGTTGCACGGCCTTGGTGGGTGTGGTGTTTCTGGCGGTGTTCGGGTATTTGTGCAAGCGGGTGATGAATCATTCTCGCCTTTGGCTGGCAGGGCTGCATGCTGCCATTGCCCTGCTGGTACTGGGTGTGTATACGGATGCAGCGGAGCAGGTACGCGTTTCCATGGCTCTGCCTGCGGATGGTCGCCCCCTGCCGGCAGAAGTAAGCACGCCTTCCGGGGAGAAATTGCCTCTGGGCTTTCGTCTCCAAGTGGATGAGTTTACCGTGCGTTATTACGATGATGCCCACTATGCTCTCTATCCCATTATTCAAGGGCGCCCGGGAACCCCGCAGGCGGTGGAGCGCCGGGGAGAGCGCCTGCATCTCGGCGCGGAATCGTGGGCCGTGGCCTCTCTGCAACAAGCACCGGGAATGCCCCGGCCCTTTCGCCTACTGCCGGGAAATCCCCCCCGCGTTCTGGTGGAAGAACCCGGAACCGTGCGCGATTATTGCGCCTCCTGTACCCTGCATACGGATTACAAGGGACGCCCGGAAACCCGCCGGGAGACACTTCGTGTGAATGAGCCCATCCGGTGCAAGGGCTGGCTGGTATACCTGAATTCGTACCGGGCGGGAAATCCGGCGGTTGTGCAGTTGGAGCTGCGCCGCGCCCCGGGGCGGGTGATGGCGCTTTCCGGCATCGTGGGTATCATGGTATGCTCTGCGGTGTGGTGCTGGAGTAGAAAGGAGGAAACAGCGGTATGAGCGTGCCTGTCTATGTGCTGGAGGTGCTTTGCCTTTTGCTTTGCCTGCTGAGCGCGGGTGCTGCTGTGCTGGCGAAGCCGCATGCGGCGCGGCGGCTTTTCGATGCCGTGTGGCTGGTATCCCTGCTGTTGCTGGTGGCGGATGGTGTGCTGGCGCAGGCGCTGCCATTCGGCAATATGCGGCATGTGCTGGCCTTTTTCCCGGTGGTGATGGTACCGGCTGCCTATTATTTGCGCCGCCGGCGGCAGATGGAGCTTACCGGCTGGTTGGCATGGGCTTCCGCCTTGGCTATGGCGGGGGCTCTTTGCATGCCTTTGCAGGCGAGCTGGCGGCAAATGCCGGCTTTGCAATCGCCTTGGTTTGTGCCGCATGTTACTTCCTATGTAATTTCCTACGGCTTGCTTGCGGTAGCGGCCATGCTGGTGCTGGTAAGCTGTGTGCGCCCGGCGCGCATGGTGTCCCATGTGGCAGCGGCGGATGCCTTGGTGTACTTGGCCTTCCCCTTTATGACCTTTGGGCTGGGCAGCGGTGCCTTGTGGGCGGATGCGGCATGGGGCGGCTACTGGGCTTGGGACATTAAGGAGGTGTGGTCCCTGCTCAGCTGGACGCTATACATCATCTACCTGCACTTAGGAAGCCTCCGCAGGAACGATGTAAGCTGGCGGCGCCCCCTGCTGCTACTGGGCTTTTTGGCTGTGCTAATCACCTTCTTAGTGGTGAATTTGCTGCCCAAGCTGGAATCCATGCACAGCTATGTGCAGTAAGCGGCGCGGCAGTGCTTATTTTTCTGCCACCAGCGGAAAACGCTCGGAAAGCGGGTAATCGTCCACCTTGATGAGTTCCACCCCATACATGGCCGCAATGGCCGGAGCATCGGAGGCGGCGTAGTCCTCCCCATAATAAATGGTACGTACGCCGTGTGCGCAGAGTGCTTGCATGCAGGAGGTGCAGGGCATGGTGGTGCAGGCTACAATGCGAGCCTCCCCGCGCTTGAAGAGGCTGCAAAGGTTAATTTCCGCGTGCAGCATGTATTTTTGTCGTCCTTCGCGAGATGTCCAGAAGCCCTCAGGGGCGTCAAATCCGGGGAAAAGCCCATTGTAGGCGGTACCGATAACGCGGTTATCCTTATCGAGCGCGGCGGCACCCACCTTGCGGTAGGGATCCTCCGAACGCAAGGCGGCCACATGTGCCAGTGCCATTACATACTGCGGAATGGGAAGTCTGCTCATGAGGGGGTGTCCTTTCGGTTGTCCGGGGAATTCTTAAAAAAGCCCCATTCTGCCACACTGGGGAACTCCACGCTGCCCAAGCGGGCCCGCAGCAGGAACCAGAGCTTGTGGAAGTTGTTCACGCTGTACCGGCGTTCGAATACACGGTATTCATCGGCCTGCATTTTTTCCAGCACAGTGTGGTAAATGAGGCTCATTGCCTGTGCCGGGATAAGCGCATTGCGATCCTCCACGGAGAGGGCTTGGTAGCATTCCTCCGCTTCTCCGAAGTATTTTTCCGCCAATGCTGCTTCGTATGCCAGAAGCTGGCGTACGCGGTAGTTGTACCGCTGCTGGCGGATGTCCTCGTGTGTAACGCCGAAAAGCTCCATATCTGCCTTGGGCAGATAAAAGCGCCCGTGTTTCCGGCAATCTTCGGCCACATCGCGCAGGATGTTGACCAATTGCAAGGCATTACCCAGAGCAATGGCATAGGCCTTAGCCTCCGGGCCGGCGCCCATTACGCTGGCGCTGGTAATACCCACGCAGGCGGCTACTTTGTAAGCATAGGCCAGCAGATCCTCGCGTGTTTCCGGTTGGGTGTGTTGAATATCGCCCCGGCAGCCATCAATCAATTCCAGCATGGGGGCTGTATCCAGCTGCAAATCCGTTACGAGGGTGTATACCTCCTGTTCGAGTCCCGGTTCCGGGGTAATTTGCCGGGTGATGAGGGCCGCCCAGCGGTCCAGTGCTGCGTGGCGTTCTTCCGGGCTCATGCCGGGTTCATCCACCACATCGTCCACGATGCGGCAGAAGGCGTAGAACTGTGCCATATGAATCCGCTTTTCCTCGGGCAAATCCACCAAAGTAAAGGCCAGATTCGATTTTGCATTGCGGGTAATGGTGTCGGAATCAGTCATGAGCAGAGAGAGAGTCTTATTCGATTCTGCCCCAGTGGGATGTAAACGGCCACACCGTGAGGCAGGCAGGCCCCACAATGTTAAACTGCTTTACCGGCCCCCAGTAGCGGGAATCTAAAGAATTAGTTGTATTATCGCCCAGTGCGGCATACTCACGCAGGTTCACCTCCTCCGGATTGCGGAGGGTTACCGGGGCTAAATCCGTCATGTACGCATTCGGAATACGGCGGAAGGGAAGTTCCTGATAGCCACAGCTGTTGAAGGGGGGCTTGCCCTCCGCCACGCGGGCAATGGTGCTTTCCTTTGCCGGGGCCCCATTCACATACAAATAGGGCGGGCGCACTTGCAGTGTATCCCCGGGTAAGCCGCAGAGTCTCTTAATGTAGTGCGTGGCGGCTTGCTGGTCCTCTATCCGCAGGGCTGCGGAGGATTTCATGCCGGTGTTGATGCCGCGTGTATCGAACACAAATGTTTCCCCGCGTTCCGGCCGGCGGAAGTGGTAGCTCATACGGTTCACCAGAATCATATCCCCGGCATCCACGCGAGCGCGCATAATCGGCTCTCCGGCGGAGAAGGAGCCCAGCACTATCCCGGCAGGTGTTTCTCTCAGCTTGCCTTGCTCCTTCAGGTATTGCATTACTGCCCCCTTGGCGGAGGGGATGGAAATGGTGCTGCCATCGTTAAAGGTAAGAATTGTCTCCGTAAAGAGGAGGTATTTGGGGCGGTCGTGAATTTTGACTAATTGCTTGGGTGCATCCGCCGTGGCTTCTATGTAAGAACTACCGAGGGTGAGCATATCCCATATCCGTTTGGGGGCGCTCGGTATCTCTTCCACCGGATGCACAATAATACCATTCAGACTGGGCTGCATGGAACCCGTCGGGATGCGGAACGGCTGGGCATAGTAGGTACGAATGCCCAGAAATACAACCATAATCACAAAAAAGGATTCTGCCATTTCCACCAAGGCATTGCGCTTGTATCCCGGCATAGGGCTGCATTGCACATTGGCCAGTTTCGTCAGGCGTTCGGTTTCCTCTTTGTTCCAGAGCCTTAATGCCCCCTGTAAGCCTTGCAGAAGCTCCGTGCAGGTACTCAGCTCCTTTTCCCCCAAATGGGGCCGATAATAGTTAATATAACGGCGCAGGGCGGTACAGGTTTCCCGCCCGGTTCGCCTCCAGCGGGGAGTGAACCATGTTAATACTGTATCCAAAAACCAATAAAAGAAAATTTTCAGGTATTTCATCATACGCTCTTCGGCTATTGTACACTCTTGTGCTCTTTTGTAAATGAGAAAGTGCGTTATCGCATCTCTGTGAGAATGCTAAGAATCGTGAAAAAACTTGACATTTCGGCACATGTGGGATACCCTGCGGGAGATGAGGCATTTATACTTATCCCTGTTGATGGCTTGTGGCATGGCTTTTGCTGCGGAGGTGGCTCCGCAGGCTGTGGATTTGATGGCGATGAATCAGGATGCCCGCTGCCGCCAAGTGCTGGTGAGTTGCATGGTGGGGGGGCAGCATATGCGTATGATGCTGGATACGGGTGCCACGCACACGGTGCTGCATGCAGCGAGCGCCGCCGGTGTAAAAGATGCCCGCTGGATTGATACCGGACACATCACCTTCATGGGAAATACGGCACAGACGCCCAAGATGATGGTGGCTCCTCTTCTGGCCGGGCCGGCAGAATCTCCCATGCACCCCATTATGGTGATGGATTTGGCCGCTGTGCGCACGATGATGGCGGAGAATGTGGATGGTATCCTCGGTATGGATATTTTGGGTTCCGTTCCCTTTACCTTCGATATGCAAAAGGGAGAGTTGTATTGGGGGATTCCCTCCGGGAAAAAATTAGTGCCCCTCCATGGAACCAAGGATTCCTTTGGCCGGCACGTTATTCAGGCTAAATGCGGCGGGAAAACCATTCCCCTTTTGCTGGATACAGGCAGCAGCATTACCCGTGTGCGCACGGAGGATTGGGCTCCCGGAGTCGGGGCGGAAATCCAAGCTCATGTGGGGGATGTGAATACGGCGTCCCGGCGCTCTGTGGTGGAAGGAAAGGCGGGGGATGTGGAAGTGGCACCCGGTGTGCAGCTGCGCGGAGTGCTGCCCATTCTTACCGGGGATGATGCCCCGCCTGTGCTTGGAATGGATGCGTTGAAGGATGTGGTGCTGGTGCATGTGCCCATGCCGGATTCCCCGCACGGCATCTTCCTCGTGGCCCAATAAAGGATTTTCCCGTAAAAAGAACCGCCCCTTCGCTCGGCAGAACGAAGGGGCGGTTCTTTTTAGAGACCCATCTTACCGGGATTGAGCAGCCCTTGAGGATCCAGCGCAGCCTTGAGCGCATGGTGAAGCGCAATGGCTGTGCTGCCGACGGCTTGGGGGAACCACGGAGCCTTTGCAAGGCCAATGCCATGCTCTCCGGTAATGCTGCCGCCATGAGCCAGCACCCAATCGAAAAGGCGGTGTACAAGAGCATCTGCCGGCGGGCGTACATCTCTCCCCTCTGCATCCTTGAGTACCATGATGTTGGTGTGGATATTGCCATCTCCGGAGTGCCCGAAACAAGCCACGGGAATGCCGGTTTCCTTCTGCATTTGCTCGCAGAAATCCACTAATTCCACCAGCCGGGAGCGGGGAATCACAATATCCTCGTTCAGCTTGGTAAGCCCGGTGGCTTTGAGGCTGTACGAAAATTCACGCCGGAGCTGCCAAATGGCTTCCACGTCCTCCTCGCTGCGGGCGTAAACCACCTCGCTGGCACCGCCGGTACGCAGAATACTGGCAATGGCCTCCAGCTCTGCGGCAATAGCATCCGCCTGCCCGTCAATCTCTATAATAATGTGCCCGCAGGCTCCGGCCGGTAAGGCACTGGGACCCAAATGCCGGCGCGCGGCTTCCAGGGTAAAGGCATCCGTAATCTCAATAGCACAGGGCAGGTGCCCGCCTTGCAGGGTATTTTGCACTGCGGCTGCGGCCATGGCAAAGCGCGGAAAACTGGCATGCAGCGCGGCTCGCGCCGGAGGCGCCGGAATAAGGCGCAATGTGGCTTGGGTGATGATGCCCAGCATACCCTCGCTCCCGCAGAAGAGCCCCACGAGGTCGAATCCCTGTTTATTTTTGTGCGTGCGACCGCCGCAGTGCAGAATGCGCCCATCCGCCAGCACCACGGTAAGCCCCAGCACATAGGCACGGGTTACACCGTATTTGAGGCAGCGGGGACCGCCTGCATTGGTGGCAATGTTGCCGCCAATGGTGGATTCCTTGCGGGAGGCCGGATCCGGCGGGTAGAACCACCCCAGCGCCGCTGCGGCGTTTTGTAAATCGGCGGTGAGAACTCCGCTTTCCACCACAGCCACGCCATCTGCCGGGTTAATTTCCAGAATGCGATTCATGCCTGCGGTGGAGAGTACAATGCCTCCCTGCACGGGTACACAGCCCCCCACATAACCCACCCCGGCACCGCGGGCGGTGACGGGAATACGGTGCTTTGCGGCAAAACGCAGAGTGGCGGATACATCCTCCGTGCTGCGAGCCAGCACCACGGCATCCGGCAAAGCCGTGGCATACCACTTATCCCCTGCATGAGCTTGCAGAGTGGCTGCATCGGTGCGGACACAATCGCCCAATTCTTGGCGGAGTTGTTGTAGGAGCTGTTGCATAGTGGGTGTTATTCTTTACCTGTACCCCAGCGGCGGTGCAGCCATGACTCCACGGGGGAAAAGAGGATTTTATCGGCCAGCAGCCCCACGGCGATGATGATGAACATCACGCCGATGACTTGGTACATACGCTGCAATTCCCGGCCGTAGTGCAGGTATTGGCCAATGCCGAAACCGGAAACCACGGATACATAAATCTCCGCAGCCATGAGGGAGCGCCAGGCAAATGCCCAGCCCTGCTTCATGCCGGATACCACAAAGGGCGCAGAGGCCGGAAGCGTTACAAAAAGGAGCGTATGCAGCGGCCCGGAACCCATAGTGCGTGCAGCCCGGGCGTATATGGGCGGCACGTTCTTCATCCCGTTCTGTGTGGAAAGCAGCACACTCCACAGCGTGCCCATAATCACCACAAACAGCAGTGCCGCTTCTGTTTGCCCAAACCATATGCAGGCCAGCGGTACCCAGCACACACTCGGTAGAGCTTGCAATCCCAAAGCCAGCATGCCCAGCGTATCGTTTGCACTGCGGAAGCGCGCTGCCAGCATGCCCAGCGGCACCCCGAGAATAAGCCCGATAAGGTAGCCGATGAGCAGCCGCCGCAGGGTGATGAGCATGGAAAGCGGAATCTTCCCATTCGCCGTGTTATCCCACAGGTATTGTGCCACGGTGCTGGGCGGCGGTAGCACATACGGGGACCACAGGCTTTCCGGCATGCCCAGAAAAGCCAAATCCCCGGTGAGAATCGCCCATACCAGAATCAGCAGGGCAAAGAAACAAACAGAGTTGGTGAGGCGGTTCATGTAATCGGCAGCAGGGGGGGGTTAGTCAGATTCGGCGGCAGTGTATCCTTTGAGGGCGGAGGTAATCTCCTGCGAGAGGTCTGCCAAATCGTGGTTGTTAATGTTGCGCGGGCGGGGCAGGGATACGGGGAATTGCTCGCGAATGCGCCCGGGATGCGGAGAGAAAAGTACCACACGGTTACCCAGACACACCGCTTCGCGCACGTTGTGTGTCACAAAAATAATGGTCTTGCGGCGCTTCTCCCACACATCCTGAATATCGCCGTAAAGCCGCTCTCGAGTCATGGCATCCAGAGCGGAGAAAGGCTCATCCATCAGCAGAATCTTGGGATTCGGCGCCAGAGAACGTGCCAAGGCCACACGCTGGCGCATTCCCCCGGAAAGCTCGTGGATATTAGAATGGGCAAAGCGGTCCATCTTGACGAGGAAGAGATAGTATTTAGCCACTTCCAGCCGTTCCTTATCCGTCAGGTTGGGTTTTTGTTTCAGCCCGAACATCACGTTGCCAATCACATCCAGCCATGGGAAGAGCGCATGCTCTTGGAACATGACCATGCGGTCCCGCCCCGGGCCGGTAATGGGGGTGCCGTCTATCAAAGCCATACCGCTATCCGGCTTTTCCAGCCCGGCAATAATGTTGAGCAGGGTGGATTTGCCGCAGCCGCTGGGTCCCACAAAACAAACGAATTCCCCCTCGTTGATATTGAGGGAAACATCGTCCAACGCCCGAACTGGGCCGGAAGACGTGGTGAAATCCTTGCACACATGCTCAATGCTGAGCTTGGCCGTCGGGAATGCGTTAATCTCTTCGTGTAATTTCTCCTGCATGGCGGTGGAAAAAGGTGGCGGCAAATCAAGGAACTTGCGGGGTATACAGCATGCCCTCCAGCGGGGGAACACGGTCCAACAGCCCGGCGGCTTGGGCATCCTGTACAAACTGTTGCAAGCCCTCCAAATCAATCTTGGTATCCGGTTTGAGGCGTGCCCATGCACTTTCCACAAGGGAAAGTTCCATGGGGGCTTGGGTAAGGTGTGCCAGCTCATCAGCCATGCGGCGGCGGGACTCCTCCGGGTGGTCGAGAATCCACCGGGTAAGCTCCCTGTGGGCGGTGAGGATGGCTGCCGTTTCCTGCGGGTGCGCCTTTAACCAGGCCACACGCCCTACCAGTACAGTGGTAATCACATCCGGCTCTTGGACGAGGATGCGGGCGCCGGCCATTTGTTCCAAGCGGGAAACCCAAGGCTCCACCGTCCAGCAGGCATCGATATCTCCCTGCTGCATCAGTTGCAGCTGCATGGAATTAGGCGTGGGAGCCACACGGCAATCTCCGGCACCTTCCAGCGTACAGCGCAGGCCGTGCTTGGTTAACCATGCGCGGCAGGATACATCCTGCGTATTGCCCAGCTGGGGGGTGGCAATGCTCCGTCCCCGGAAATCGGCCGCCTTCCGGATGCCGCTTTGCGGATGCACCAGCAGCGCTGCCCCCCCGTTCACAGCTCCGGCCAGCAGGCGTACCTCCCGCCCGGCAGAAACAGCATAGGCATTCAGCGCAGGGCTGGGCCCCACGTAGAGCACATCTGCCGTACGCCCAAAGAGAGCCTCCATGGCTGTGGGCCCGGCATTGTAGGTATACCACTCAATTCGGTAGCCCGGCAGGTAGCGCTCAAACCAGCCTGCACCTTCGCGGCTCATATTCCGCGCCACCAGTGCCTGCACATGCGTCACATTGGGAAATCCTCCCATGCGAATGATTTTACGCCCGGCATCCTCCTTGTGGCAACCCACTGCCACCAGTAAGAAAAAAGCCAAAAACAGACCGCTGAGTAGTTGCTTTAACACTCATCGAACCCTAGCAGAAATACGAGCCACGGTCAAGCGGCAAGTGTGGCAAACACTCCCTCCGCAAAAAGTTATTTTTTTGTGCTTCGCCCGCAAGGCAAACATCCGCACAGGCGGATTAGTGCGCCACCTCCATGCCATTCAGCACAAAGAGCAGCATCACGATGGCTGCCGCAATGCGGTACCAGCCAAAAACGGAGAGACTGTGGCGATTCAGATACCCCACCATCCACTTTACGGCAATGATGGCACTTAACCATGCCATAAAAGTACCCGCGATAATCGGCCCCCAGCCCAGCTCTGCCACCATGGTGCTGCCGTGCTTCATCGCATCGTGGCAGGTGGCGGCTCCCAGTGTAATAAGCCCCAGCAGGAAGCTAAACTCCACCGCTGCCGCCACACTCAACCCGGTGCAAAGCCCGCCCAGCATCGTCATTAAACTGCGGCTGGTGCCGGGAATCATCGCAATGCACTGCATGAACCCCACCACGAGGGAACCCTTCCAGTTAAGCTCTTCCAGTGCTTTGCCGCCGAAATCCTTTCCCTGCTTCTCCCGTGCCCGCACATAGAGAAGAATGACCACACCGCCGAGTGCCCACGTCAGCATCACCGTCTCGGCATTAAACAGGTACTCCTTAATAAGCCCGGCGCAAAGCACACCGATGATGGCTGCCGGTAAAAAGCCCACGATGATGTTCACCAGCATGCGCAGCCCCGCCGGATTCTTGCCGCGCACCCCGGCCCACATCTCGCTCACACGCTTAAAATACAGCCCCAACACTGCCAAAATGGCACCCCCTTGGATGCAAATCTCAAAGGCATCCAACGCCGTGGATTTGCCCAGCCCCAGCAGGTATTGCGTGATGATGAGGTGCCCGGTGGAACTAACAGGCAGGTATTCGGTGAGGCCTTCCACAAGCCCAAGTACGAGGGAGTCGAGTATGGTCATGTCGCAGTGCATGTACATTATTTCCGTGAAAAGGTCAATCATAAACGACAAAAATGCCCCCTTTGGAGGGCAAATGCCAAAAAAAGGTTGAAGAGCGAGCCTAAAACTGCTATTTATAGTACCAGAAATTTGCATATTACTTGCGCGGTGTATATGAAAAGAGATTCTCGACAGAGCCGTAAGGGCTTCACACTGGTGGAGCTGCTCGTGGTAATCGGCATCATCGGTGTGGTGATGACGATGGCCGCAGGTGTGTTGCGCGATGCCGGTAAGGGGCGCGGCATGGATTCCGGGGTGGAGATGCTGGAAAATCTCATCAACGAAGCCCGAGCCACGGCGCAGGGGAATGATACCTACACTCGTTTGGTGATTGCAGCAGACCCGAAGGATACCTCCGCAGATTCCCGCCACCTGCGATTCATGACGGTGCAGATGTTCCGCAAAGGCGTGGGCCGTACCACAGCGTACGATGGCACGGAAGTGGCACAGGATGGCCGCTGGGTTTCCACCTCCGCCGGCGTCACACTGCCTCCCGGCGTATTCTTCAGCCCGCATTACAGCACGGTTCTGGGCTGGTCCGATGGGGCAGAGGGCTCCATGATTGGGCAGGGTGTTACACGCCTCTCCGGCAAGGGACAAACCCGCATCTACTACATAGAGTTCGATGAAAAAGGCCGCTTTGTTGCCCCCATGGCGGATCCGCTCAACCCCACCCGCCCCCAGCGCATGGTGCTTATTAACGGCCGCATCGGCAAAGGTCGCAATGCGCAGGATGGCGTAGTCCCCCGCGAGCTGGATTCCCGCCGCCGCCCGGTGGGAGCCAAGGGGGTAGTCGTGTGGCCCAGCGGGGATATAAGCCTGCTGCGCACCATGGAACAAACCATTGAGGAAATTCGCTAAAAGCTCCTTACTACTATCTTATTTTTGTATGAAGAAGACCTCTTTTTCTCTCCGTCGCCTGCGCGGATTCACCCTCATGGAATCCTTGCTGGCCATTGCACTGGTAGGTGTATTGCTTTCCATTTTCCTTACTGTGTTTGTACCTGCTCGCGGTCTGGTGCGCCAGGCGCTCACGCGGCAGGAATCGGAACGCATTACGGGCATTCTCCGGGCGGAAATGAGTACCCTGCGCGATGATGAAATTGCCAAGGGAAAAAGCTCCTCCGATAAAGAATACCTCAGCACCTTTGATAAAGGATTCTACTGGTTGCAGAAATCCAAGCGCCCCAGCTCCGCCATCGTCATCTTCTCCTACCGTGCGGACATGAGCAAGAAACCCCGCGCCGATGGTTCCTACCCCGCCATTCCCGCCGGTAAGAGCGTGCCCGGTAAAAATACCCAGCTTGTCTCCATTGCCTGCCCCATGGATGACCCCCTGCACAGGAACGAAATCAGTGCTGCCGTGGGCCCCGTCTTTGTGGTGAAAATGACCCAGCTGGAGCGCACCGGCAACAAGGGCGAATACCGCCTTGCCCGCATGCCCGGCGTAATCAACGGCGCTTCCACCCCGGAGAGCTACGTCTCCCGCCCGGGCGAAAAAGAGGCTTGGGGTGGTGCCGTCTTCTTCCGGGCGGACTTTTATCTGATGTCGCCGCCGAATCCGGCTCGCTATCGCGGAAAAACATGGGCAAAACTCGGTCGCCCTCTCTTTTCCGCCAACCTCTCCTTCCACCGTTGATTATTCCTTTCTCTCCCCACCTGCTGAATTGAACGTATGAAGACAGCAAGACACATTCTCCGCCGCGGTTTCACCCTTGTGGAACTCATGACGGCCATGGCCATTACCGGTATGCTGGTGCTGGTCATCATGCAGCTCACGAACGAGGGTATCGACCTCTGGCGTGTGGTGCGCGAGGACGTAAGCACCTCCACCCGCTCCCGCGTGGCTCTGCAAACCATCAGCCGCGATTTTGAATCCTTCCAGATGCGAGCCGGGGATAATAAGTACCAGTGGCTCTTTGCCAAGGCAGACGAATCCGTAAGCGGTACCCCCAAGGGGCTGAGCGTACCCAAATCCGCCCAGTGCGTATTTTTTGCCTGTGCGCCGGATCGCAACCCCTCCGTGAGTTCCAGCACCTCCCTGCGCGGCAACTACCGCGATGCCCGCGCTCATAACCGCGAAACACAGGGCGATGTGAATGCCATTGGCTACCGCCTGATGTACCGCGACCAGATTTTGAACATCTCCGGAGCGGATGCGAACGACCCCACCACCTACCCGCTCTTCTCCCTGTATCGTCAGGTAGTATCCCCGCGTTCCACCTTCGAGCGCCTTTTGGGTAAGGATAATTTGGAGGCCGCCTATGTGCCCTTCGAGCAGGACGATGAGAAAAACTTCCTTTGCGAGAACATCTTGGAATTCAACGTGAGCTTCAGCATCAGCTACTCCGATGAGAAGGCCAATGCAGAGGACGGCCGCGTCTTCTACACCGTGGAGACGGTACCCGTCATCGCCTCCAACAAAGATTCAAACAAGGTTGAAGTCTTTGGCGATCGCATCGAGGCCGGTGGTAAAACATACCGGAATGCCCGCATCGATTCCGCCATGGTATCCATTACCGTGCTTACGGAAGAAGGCGTGGCCTTGGTGAACCAGATTCGCCAAGGGCGCCGCCGTGCCCCTAAGCCTGCGGAATTCTTTGCGCGCTATACGCGCTCCTTCTCTCGCATAGTGGCCATGCCCAAACCGCTGTAAACATGTCCATGTTCATGCAGCCCGGCCGGCCCTGCTCCGTGTACCCGGAGCGCATTGTGCTGTGGATAGATCCGGTGCCGCGCAGCGGGTACCGCAATATGGCTGCGGATGAACTGCTGACTCGGCGCCCGGAAGCGTGGCTTCGCATCTATGGCTGGGAGCGGGATGCCGTGAGCTTTGGTTATTTTGATACCGTGGCGGAAGCCTCCTCCCTCTTCCCCGGGGCGGAGGAGTACATACGCCGCTGGACCGGCGGCGGCATTGTAGACCACCGCATCGGCCACACCTACACCGTTACCCTCCCCGCAGTGGAAGGGCTCATGTATCCCCCGGCAGATCAGCTTTACCTGTGGATTCATGGGGCATTGGCCAAGGCACTACAGCAAAGCGGAGTGGAATGCACCCTGCTTACGGAGGATGCTCCGGATGGCGGGCGTGCCTGCTGGGCCAGCCCCGTAAAGAGCGATATCGTTAACCCTGCCGGGCAAAAGCTGGCCGGAGCCGGGCAGCGCCGTTACAAAGGTGCCGTCTTGCACCAAGGACTCATCCAGCAGTGCGAGCCCGCAGATGGCTGGCAGCGGCTACTGGCGGAGGCACTGGCACCGGAGGTGCTTGTGGTGGAGGGGGAGGAGCCTTTCCCCGGCTTTACGGAAGCCTTGGAGTGCCTCGTACTCACGAAATACACCACAGCAGAGTGGACCGATGAGAGCCGCGGGCGCCGCAAACCCACTGCCCGCTAACCCCTCCTTTCTTCTACAAAGAACCGCCGCCGGAGAAAGCCCCTCCGGCGGCGGTAAACTTTCCCGGCAGGCTGCCGGAGAAAGGGATGGGGTGTGTACATCAGCCCTTGTGGCGGAGGCGCACCTGCTCGGCCGTCCAATCGCGCATGCGGGCAAACACCGCATACAGCCCCGGCACCATGAAAATGCCGAATACCGTGGCCAGCAACATGCCGAAGAAAGTGGTGACACCAATCTCAATACGGCTGGAAGCACCGGAACCCGTGGCCACCACCATGGGGAACACGCCGAAGAGGAAGGAGACAGCCGTCATCAGCACAGCGCGGAAACGCATGCTGGCACCATTCAGCGCGGCATTTGTAATATTCTCCCCTTGCTCGTGGTTTTCCTTGCTGAACTCCACCATCAGAATGGCATTTTTAGCCGCCAGACCAATGAGCATCAGCAGCCCCAGCTGCACATAGATGGAAAGCGTCAGCCCGAAGAGGTGAGCCCCCATCAGCGCGCCCAGCGTGGCCACACTTACGGAAAGCATTACCGGTACCGGCGTCGTCCAGCTTTCGTATTGCGCCACGAGGAAGAGATAGGCAAAAAGCATGGCCATGGCCACCAGCATGCCCACCTTGCCATCATTTTGGCGCTCTTGGTAGGAAAGGTCCTTCCAGCTTACCTGCCAGAAACGGTTGCGGCCTGCGGCGCGCTCTTCCTTGTTAATGGCGGCCACCGTTTCCTCGATAAACTCCATCACCTGCCCGGAGCCCACACCCTGGCGGGAAAGCACGGTGATATCCGCACTCATGTACTGGTCAAAGCGGTTATATGTACCGGGGCCCATGCGGTAGGAGAGGGTACACACTGCGGAGAGCGGCACCATTTCCCCCTTTTCATTGCGCACCATTTGATTCAGAATATCATCCGCCGTGCGGCGGTCCGGCGCGGCCCCCTGTATCTTCACCTTAAAGTTAAAGCCATTCAGGGTAAAATCGTTCACATAGGAGGAAGCCATCACACTCTGCAAGGTGCTGAAGATGGTATTCACCGGCACATTGAGGGATTGAGCTTTGGCTCGGTTAATCTCCAAGTGGATTTGCGGCGTTTCGGCATCGAACTCGCTGCGTGCCATCGTTACCAAATCCTTACGCTGCATCAGGCGGGCTTGGATTTCCTTCACCATGTTGCCGAGGTCTTGCGGTGTGGCATCGCCGGAAACCTGGAGTACCATGGAAATGCCGCCCGTAATGCCCAGCCCGCGAATAGCCGGCGGCGCCACCGCCATAATGGAAGCCTGCGGAATATCCGCACATGCCGCATTGATTTGCTGGGCAATAGCCGTGGCATGCAGCTCCGGGGTGGTGCGCTCGCTCCAGGGTTTCAGCAGGGCAATCATCATTCCGTTATGCTCGCCGGAACCACTGGCAAAACTGTAGCCGGACTGCGTGGTAATCATATCAATACCGGGAATATTTTTAACCCGCTCCTCAATTTGGCGCATCACCTTATCCGTGCGCTGCTTAGCCGTGGCCGTGCCCTCCATCGTCACCATCACGAAGAGGTTGCCCTTATCTTCCGTCGGGATGAAGGAACTCTTCAGCTCCGGCGGGTTCACCATCATCAGCAGCTTATCCGCAAGCCCGGGAGCTTCCGTATTCGCCTGCGGGAACATACGGCTCCACCATGTGGGCGAACCTTTGAAATAAACATAGTTGCCGAAGATGACTGCCGCCAGCAGCAGCACCGTAAGCCATGCATTCCTCACCAGAATCCCCGCGCCCCACATGTACACCGTGCGGCTCAGATTCATCATCCGGTTAAAGGGTGCAAACATCCATTCCCGGATGCGGTGTGGCTTCACGTTTGCCGGGCGCAAAATAAGCGCGCAGAGGGCAGGGGAGAGCGTCAGCGCGTTAATGGTGGAAATGCACAGCGCCACGCACATCGTTACGGAGAACTGCGTGTAAATCACGCCCACCATACCGCCATAAAAGGCAATGGGCACATACACGGCAACCGTCACCAGCGTGGTGGCAATAATGGCACCGGTAATCTGCTTCATGCTCTTCACCGTAGCCTCGCGCGGGGAGAGCCCCTCCTCTTGGATAATACGCATCACATTCTCCACCACCACAATCGCATCGTCCACCAGAGAACCAATCACCAAAATAAGGCCGAACATCGTCAGCACGTTCACCGAATACCCCAGCGGATACATCACCATGAAGGCACCCAGCAGAGAAACCGGAATCGCAATGGCCGGAATAAGCGTAGCGCGCCAATCCTGCAAGAACAGATAGGTAACACCCACCACCAGCAGCAGCGCCACCACCAGCGTAATCACAATCTCCTCCATCGTGGCGGAAATCGCCTGAGTGGGGTCGTACCCCATGCGCCACTCCATCCCCTCCGGGAAGGTCGGCTCAATTTCCTTCATGCACTTAATGGCTGCCTCCACCGTGGCCAGAGCATTGGCATCGTTATTTTGGAAAATAATCATGCCCACGTTATCCTTACCATTCACGCGGCTGTAACCGGAGTTATTTTCCGCGCCGAGTTCAATGGTGGCAATATCCTTCAGCAGCGTTACATGGCCATTCAGCCCGCGTTTCACAATAATGTTGCCGAACTCCTCCACCGTCTTGAGCCGGCCTGCCGCCGTCACCTTAAACGTGGCGTAGGACTGCTCATCCTGAGAACCCACGGAACCGGCCGCCGCCTGGATATTTTGGGCACTAATAGCGGCAGTAATATCTGCCGGGGTAATATTCATGGCACTCATACGCGTCGTATTCATCCACACGCGCATGGAATAATTGCGGCTGGGAATAATATCTGCGCTGGAAATACCATCCACCTGGCAGATTTTATCCTTCACATTCATACGGAGCCAGTTGGAAAGCTCCAGAATGCTCATCTTATTCTCATCGCACATAAAGTTCATGAAGCAGAGCATATCGCCGGAGCGTTTGCGCACCTCATAACCCGTCTGTTTAATTTCCGCCGGCAGCTTGGATTCCACACGCTTAATCGCGTTGGAAACATTCACCATGGCCATATCATCATCCGTGCCGGATTTGAAAATGAGCGTAAGGCGGTAGGAACCGTCATTACCGCAGGAGGAGTAGAAATACTCCAAATCATCCATACCGATGAGCTGCTCCTCCACCGGTGCGGCCACCACCTGCGCCAACTCCTCGGAACTGGCTCCCGCATACGTCATGTGTACGGAAATCGTGGGCGGAGAAACCTCCGGGTATTCGGATACCGGCATCTTGCTCAGGCAGAGCATACCTGCCAGCATCATCAGAATCGAGATGACAAAGGCAAACTTCGGACGATAAATGAAAAATTGTGAAAACATAACCTAAAAAGTGGTAATTTATTCCGCCTGCACGGGAGCGCCATCCTCCAGCGTGGCCAGATTATTGATGATGACCTGCATGCCGTTTTCCAAACCGGCAAAGACCGCCGTTCGGCCCTCTGCATCGGTACTGCCGCAAAGAACATCGCGGCGCATGGCGCGCCCATTCTTCAGCACAAAAACGTAGCGCCCCCGCGTATCCGTCAGCACGGCCTCCGCCGGCACAGCAGGAACCCTGAACTCCGGCTTGCGCTGCACACGAATCGTCACCACACCACCCGGGGTAAGATTCTTATCCTCATTCCGGAAAATGGCCCATACATTTTGGGTAGCCGTGTTGGGCTGCATCACATTATCGCAGAAGGATACTTGACCCTTTTCCGGAAAATCCTTACCACTGGCCGTCTCCAGCGTAATTTCCGCCTCGCGCATCATGCGCTCCGCATTGCCGAACATCCCCAGAATACTCGATTCGCTTATGGGAAAACGCACATAAATCGGGCTCAGCTGCACCAGCGTGGCCAGTGGGGATTTAACATCGGTAATGTAATTACCCTTCGAAAAATGGGAACGTCCGATGCGCCCGCTCACCCCCGCGCGCACCGTGCAGCGGGATAAATCGTCCTCCGCCACCGTCAGCGCCGCCTCTGCGGAACCCTTTGCCGCCAGCAGCTCATCCAGCGTAGCCTTAGCACTCTCCATCTCATCCTTGCTGGAAGCATTCAGCTCCACCAGCGTCTTTTGGCGCTCGTACTTCTTGCGGGCATCCTTAATCTTAATCTCCAACTGGGCAATCCCCGCCTTGCAAGCCTTTACCGTAGCCTCATAGCGCGTGGAATCAATGCGGAACAGCACATCTCCCTGCTCCACACGCGCACCCTCTGCAAACTTGGGTTCCTCCAGAATTCCCTGTACCAGCGGGCGCAGCTCAATGCGGTTAATCGCCTCCAGCCGCGCACCTTGGCTGGTAAGCACCGTGGGATCCACAATAGGGCACACCTCCGCCGTGCGAACCACAGTGGGCGCCGCCTCCTGCACCGGGGCATCCTCTTGCCGGGGCTTTACTGCCACATCCTTGGGGAACACCGGCACCACCTGTGCCCCCGGCCGTGTTTTATGCGCACCATCCGTAATCACCACCTCCCCGGGCTGCAAACCATCGTAAATCGTCTGCATACGCCCTTGGATGCTGCCCGTAATCACCTCCCGGCGGGAAACCGTATTTTGGGCATCCAGCACATTTACAAAAGCCCCATTCGTATCATAATGAACCGCCGTCAGCGGCACCATCGTCACCTCCGCCGTATCCATCAGGGAAACATGCAGCGCACTAATACCCCGGTGAGTCAGCACATGCTCCTTATTATCGAACTGAGCCCAGAGCGTATACGTATCCGTACTGCCCGTCAGCAAATTATCCACAATCGCAATTTTCCCCAAGCCGGGGTAACTCCGCCCCGTAGCCGTCACCATACGCACGGAAGCCACATTGCCAATCTCCTTCGGCCCTCGGAAAATCGTGTTCACATCCGTCTGGCTCAGCGGAAAACGCACATAAATGGGATCCAGCTGCGTAATCGTCGCCAGCTCCTCCCCGCGCGTCACATAATTACCGGCAGAAAGCTGCAAACGGCCGATGCGCCCCGTAATCTCCGCGCGGATTGTGCAATCATCCAAATCCTTGCGGGCGCGAATCAGCTCCGCCTCCGCCTGAGCCCTCTCCGCCTTCAGCGTCTCCACCGTAGCATGCGCCGTCTCCGTATCCTCCACAGAAGCCGCCTGCTCCTTCAGCAGCCGTGCCAAACGCTTATAACGGTTTGTCGAATAAACCAGCCGGGCATCCAACTGCGCCACCGCCGCCTCCGCCTTGCGCAGTGCCGCCTCATAGCGAATAGGATTAATCTGCATCAGCACCTGCCCCTCCTGCACCAAACTCCCCTCCTTAAAATGCACCTCCGAGAGGAACCCCTCCACCGCCGCGCGGATGTTCACCATCCGAATCGCCTCCGTGTGCCCGATACTCTTGCGCACAATCTTATCCCGCCCGCTCGTGGCCTCCTCCACCAACACATGGGATACAGCCTTCTTGCCGCCGGGCCCTTGCCCCGCCGCAAGCCCCCCAAGCAGCAGCACCGTCCACAGGACTCTCTTAGTCAATAACTTCATTGCTCGCAAAATGTTGAAAAGTTGAAACCACCGCCCAAGTATAGCACCTCCTCCCTCATCCCCTCAAGCCGAAAATCAGACAGCCCGGCCTTCCGCCACATGTGTCCCAAAGTTTCGCAGGGAGGAGAAAAGTGATATTCTCTTTCAGGCTGGCACAAAAAATAAAAATGGAAGGTTGAGTTTTTCCCAATAAACCATATATTGGGATTGCACAAAACACACACCTTCCATGGCTAAACTACATCTTTTTCCCCGGATTGCAAGAAAAATCCCTCGCGAAATCGTAAAAGCGGGTCTGTTTCAGATTTGCTGGTGTTTATGTCCGGTCTGGCTCGATACAATGAA
>CAYSYD010000026.1:0-21523 GCA_964435145.1 uncultured Akkermansia sp. | reverse complement strand
TCACATACCACTTACGCTCAATATCCTGAGGCTTGGCAGAGAAGGTTTTCATATTGTGTCTTTAGTATTCCGTTTATGGCTTTCGCCCATCGAACCTCTATAAACAGTTCGTCGGACGAAGGGTAGCATGAACCGGGACGGATGTCAACCGCATTTTGTGCCCCGCAGTATTTTTTTTTTTGCATTTAGATAAAAAATCGCTTGCCAATCCGGGTATATAGCATTAAACTAGCCGCGCGCGGTGCATGGATATGCCCCGCAGCAAGAACACGATAGAACGAACGCATGGCTATTCCCCAGAACAATCGCGGCGGCAAGCCGCAGCAACGCAACAACGGCGCGCCTCGCAACAATGCGCGTCCCACCACGCCCGCAGCCCCGAAGCCCAAGAAGGCCGATGATGACGGTGAGGGTGAGATTGAGCTGGAGGGTGTGGTTTCTGCCGTGCTGGCGGGTACGATGTTCCGCGTGAAGGTGGCCAATGGGCACGAATTTCTGGCGCACATTTCCGGAAAGATGCGTAAGCGTTTCATCCGCCTTGTGGTGGGCGACCGCGTGCGTATCGAGGTATCGCCCTACGATATGAGCAAGGCTCGCATCACCTTCCGGTTGAACTGATTCCCCCGGCGGAATACTTTTCTCCACACTTCGGACACCGCTCTGCATACGGCAGTGCGGTGTTTTTTTGGGGGGAGGGGTAGCGTGGTGAGCGGAGGGATTCAGAGTAGCTCGCGGCCAAAGACGCCGGAGGAGCGCCCGCTGGCTTCCAGCACGGCCAAGCGCTCGGGCGGCAGGACACTGCGCGGCATGGGGGCGTAGTTAAGGCGGTCCCGGAAATAGGCCACCGCACTCTGGGAAATAGCAAAGATACGCCGGAAGCCTAAGGCGCGTGCTTTATCCTCCACGAAGCGGCACATGGCACGCCCATAACCATGTCCCTCGTAATTTTTCTTGATGAAGAGGCAACCCAGTTCCGCGCAGGCTTCCTGCGGATAGGGATAAAGAGCCACACAGCCCACAATGGTATCATCCAAGGTGTAAACGTAGTAACTGCGGATATTTTCTTTGATGCTCTCGTAGGTACGGTTTACCAGTTTGGCATCCACCATGCTGCGGGCAATCATGGAGAGAAGCTCGGGGATATCGTCCTCCTGCAAGGGGCGGATTTCCCGGTAGGAGTCTGTATGCACCATGGTGCCCACTCCTTCTTCGGAGAACAACTCATCCAGCAGAACGCCACGGTGGCGCCCATCCAACAAATGCACGCGGGGAATACCACGGCGGCATAGTTCTGCCGCTTGTCGCAAAACCTCCGGGTGGCTGCACTCGGGCAAGTGCGCTTCCACCTCGCTCTCTGCGATAGCGAAAAGCGGCTGTCCGTCCAGCGTGGGAACCTCTCCTTCTTGCAGGCAAATGTATTTATGCGAGCCAAGAGCAACAGCCATGGATACGCTAAACTCATCGAACCGCCCTGCGGTACCGGAGGCCACCACGGCCACTTGGCGGCGAGCCAGGATTTCCTGCACGCGTTCCAAAGCCGGGGTGCCGGAACTCAGCGGGAGTTCCACCATAGCGGCGTGCATTTCGCATGCGCCTGCCCGGCGAGCCAGTACGGAAGCCTCCGCGCCCTCTGCCACCAGTACGAGCCGCACGCCGACCTCGTGCAGGGCATCCGCATCCAGCAGGGCATCCACCAGTTCCTCCGCCTGCAAGAGAGCGGAAGCCACATTTACCACGAACAGACGCCCGCGGAAATACGGCACATACTCCAATGCAGAACGAACATTCATGGCGTGGGAGCAGTAGCGGCAGGTGTGCGGAAGAGGAGAAATCAGGCTGTGGGAGCCTTGGAGGCATCCTCGTCCGCGGGCTCGAATCCGGAATCCGTGGCGCCGATGGTTATACCCTCCGGCATTTCGTCCGCAGCAGGCATGGCGGGAACCTCCATTACCATCTCTCCGGCATCCGGGGAGCGTTTTATACTCTTAATGGAAACTTTTTTACGAGGCAGTACCATCTTTTTCTCACTGCGGGGAACGGCGGTGGGCATGCCGCCGCTAATGCTTTCTCCTGCCACCATGGGCCGGGGAGTCTCTACCGGTGCCGGCTCCGTAAGAGAGGGCATATCAGCAGGTTCCGGCATGGGAACGGGAGCCTGTTCGCGCTGGCGGGCATGAATCATCTCCAGCTGTTCCCGCAGTGCGGAGAGCAAATCTCCATTGCCGAGAATGTCTGTCACATCGGCATCTTCCTCGTCCGCGCTACTGGTAGGCAGGGAGGCAAGGAAATCCTCGAAAGCGGAGAGGTTAGTGGTACTGCGGAAGAGGCCGTTCAGGATTTCGAAATCGATATTCTGCATCAGGCTCTCGAAGATGCCATAAGCCTCGCGCTTGTATTCCACGAGCGGGTCGCGCTGCCCTTGGGCACGCAGGCGCACACCTTCGCGCAGGGCGTCCATATCCGTCAGGTGCTTCTGCCAGAGTTTATCAATGGCTTGCAGCATAATGGAGCGTTCCATCTGTTCTACGCGGTCGGGGCGTTCCCCGGCGATTTTCTTCTCGTACATTTCCCGCACTTTAGCGATGATGATATCGCCTACTTCCGTGGGGTTCTTGCCTTGAAGTTCGGAATCTTTCTCGCTCCACCCCATGGGGAAGGTGGAGTTAATCCACTGCAGGAGGTCCGTGTAGCGAATGGTGCCTGTATCATCTTCATTCAGGTAGAGTTCGCACTTGGTACGGGTGCCGTTTTCCAATGCTTCGTAAAGCATCTCGCGCGGTTCTTCGCACAGGAGGGCATCATTACGCATGGCGTATACAATCATACGCTGCTGGTTCATCACATCATCGTAATCCAACACATGTTTACGCCACATGTAGTTGCGCTGTTCCACGCGTTTCTGGGCACCTTCGATAATGCGGTTCATGAGGGAATTTTCCACGGCTTCCCCATCCTGCATGCCGAAGCGGTCCATCATCTTGGTCATGCGTTCGCTGCCGCCGAAGTTGCGCATCAAATCATCCTCGAAGGAGAGGAAGAATTGGGAGGCACCCGGGTCTCCTTGGCGGGAGCAGCGTCCACGCAGCTGGCGGTCGATACGGCGGGATTCGTAGCGTTCCGTGCCCAGTACGAACAGGCCGCCCAGTTCTGCCACACCTTCACCCAGTTTAATATCCGTACCGCGGCCGGCCATATTGGTGGAGACGGTTACGGCACCGCGCTGCCCGGCGCGGGAGATAATCTCCGCTTCGCGCTGGTGGTTCTTAGCATTCAGCACCTCGTGCGGAATCTTGGCAAATTGCAGCATGCGGGAAAGCGTTTCGGAGGCTTCCACGCTGGCGGTACCAATCAGTACCGGTTGCCCCTTTTTGTGCAGTTCCAGAATCTTGCCTACCACGGCATTATACTTTTCGCGGCGGCTGCGGAAGATGAGGTCGTTCGCATCCTGGCGAATGCAGGGGCGATTTGTGGGAATGGGCAGCACATCCAGCTTGTAAATATCGTGGAACTCTGCGGCCTCCGTCTCGGCCGTACCCGTCATGCCCGCGAGGCAGGAATACAGGCGGAAGTAGTTCTGAATGGTGATGGTGGCATAGGTCATGTTCTCCGCTTCCACCTCCACGCCTTCCTTGGCTTCCACGGCTTGGTGTAAGCCCTCGCTCCAGCGGCGTCCCGGCATCTCGCGACCGGTGTTCTGGTCGATAATGATGACTTTGTTTTCCTTCACCACATATTCCACATCGCGTTCGTAAATGGTGTAAGCCTTGAGCAGCTGGCTGGTGGTGTGGAGGCGCACGCCCGTTTCATCGAGCTGCTTCAGGAGCGCCGTCTTGCGGGCTTCCTTTTCACGCTCGGAGAGTTTCTCATCCTCATCGATATTGACGAATTCCGTACCGACATCCGGCAGCACAAAGTTTTCCGGGTGACCGGGGCTGATTACCTCGCGCCCCATTTCCATAAGGTCGGCATCGTGCGTTTTCTCATCAATCGTGTAGTAAAGTTCTTCTTTGAGCTTGAAGAGTTCGAGCTTGCGGGGGTCCTGATAGAGGAAAAGCTCGTATTTTTCCACCATACGGCGGTACTCCGGTTCCTGCTGGGAGCGCATGAAGGCGCGGTTGCGGGGCTGCCCCAGTTTCACCTTGAACATGCAGCGGCCGGCGCGCTCTGCATCCCCGGCCTTGGCATATTCCATAGCTTTCTCCATCAGGTTGTTGCAGAGTTCCACCTGCTTTTTCACCACTTTTTCAATCAATGGTTTAAGGGTATCATACTGCTGCTCGTGTTCCACCACAGCCGGGCCGGAGATAATCAGCGGCGTGCGGGCCTCATCAATCAGAATCGAGTCCACCTCGTCGATAATAGCAAAGTAATGGCCGCGCTGCACCTGAGCCTCCTTGCTGGCGGCCATACCGTTATCGCGCAAGTAATCGAAGCCGAATTCGGCATTTGTGCCATAGGTAATATCGCAAGCGTACTGGCGGCGGCGCACATCGCTGGGCATCATGCTTTGGATGCAGCCTACCGTAAGCCCGAGGAAGGAGAAGAGAGCCCCCATCCACATCGAGTCGCGGCGGGCAAGGTAATCATTCACCGTCACCACATGTACCCCCATGCCGGTGAGGGCATTCAGGAATACCGGGAGAGTTGCCACCAGAGTCTTACCCTCACCCGTGGCCATTTCCGCGATGAACCCGCGATGCAGAGAAATACCGCCAATTAACTGCACATCAAAATGCACCATATCCCATTTGATGGGAGTACCGCAAACATCCACCTCCGTACCGCAAAGCGTGCGGGCACCGCATTTAACCACAGCAAAAGCCTCCGGCAGGATTTCCTCCAGATATTTGGCACGCATGCGGTCAAACTTCGGCTCAATGGCAGCCAGTGCCTTTTTAGCCGCTTCCACAGATTCTGCCGTGGGCTCCACGGTCGGCAGCTTGGGGAACTCCGGGGCCAAGCTCTTAAAACGGGCATTGAGAGCCTCCGCATACTGCTGCAACTGCTCCGGGGAGGAGGAAAGCACCACACCACGAGTGGGCAAGTCCATGGGGGTGAAGCGGTGCAGGTATGCCTGCCACTCGCGGGTTTTTGCCACCAAGAAATCGCGATTCACGCTCTCGCCCCAGCTCTTCTCCAAATCGAGAATACGGCGCACAACCGGCTTGAGTTTACGCACTTCGCGCTGGTTCTTGGAACCTACGATTTTATTCAAAATCCACTTAATCATATCTTAACAGAGGGAAAATTCAGGTGACAATGCGGCACGCCCGCGTACAGCGCACGCGGTGCGGCATTCTATCACGAGGGGGTGCTTTTGACAAGTCCGGGATTCGCCAAGATGCCTTGCATGACACAGCCCCCCTATTCCGCCTCCGCAGAGCGGGAAAGAGTAGGCCACACATAACGCATGAAAACTACTTTAATGCAAGCCGTAAGCGGAACTGCCAGCAAAGCGCCCACCACACCGCCAATCACATAACTCCAGAACAACACGGAGAACATCACCGTCAGGTCGTGCATTTTGACCTGACTGCCCACAATGCGGGGTTGCAGTACCCAGCCATCAAACTGGCTCACGCAGAAGAAAATCAAGCTCACCGCCAGCAGGTAGCTCGGGTCGTGCCATGTGAACCAGGCAATCAGCATTGCCGGAATCCAAGTACTAATCATCCCCAAGTAGGGAATAATCCCCAGCACTGCTGCTGCGGCCGCCACCGTAATGGCATAAGGCAGGCCCAGCACCTTGAGAGCAATCGCCAGTATAACACCATCCACCATACTCACCAACATTTGCCCCCGGATAAAGGAAACAATGTAACCGTTAATCTGCTGCAAGGTGGCCACCACCTCTTGGCGGAAGAACGAACGGCGCAGAGGCAGCAGAGTGTGCCAATTCTTGGAGATAGCTTCTGCCTCCAGCAGGAAATAGAACAAAAACACCGGCACCATTACCGTACCGATGAGTACCATCGTCACGCCGGAGAGGGCGCGTGTACCCGCCGTTAACCAAGAGAGTACCTGCTCCGCCAGATAGCTGGAATTAGAACTCAAAATGGCGGCTAATTTGCCCTGATAAGTTGTTTCCCGGGAAATTTCCGCATAATCCTCCTTAGGCAAGCCTGCTGCGCGAGCATCCTTCAGGGTCTTACTGTATAACATATCTACCGCATGCTGCAAGGAGCGGTTATTTTCCAGCTCCGCCTGGCCACCCTCCACCACACTGGTAAGAATTTCCCGGCGTTTCTCAATCAGTTCCCCGGTCTGCTCCACCAAAGGCGGTACAATCGTCATGCCAAGGCCGGTAAGTAACACACCGGCCAGTAGCATCACCACCAGTACCGCAGGCAAACGCCGCCCGCCCAAACGCCGCTGCACCCAGCCCACACACGGAATCAGCAAATAGGCCAAGAACCCGGCTATTACCACCGGCAGCAGCACGGGTTCCAACATCACAAACAGACTCCCCAATCCGCCTAAAATTCCCACCACCAGAGCCGCCACCACCACGAGTGAAAGCCCGGTAAGAGCCGCCCAGCACACGCCTCGCTGAAAATCATTCGGAATCCGATTATCCTCCTCCTTCATGGCAATCATGATAAGCCATTCTCTCTGCATGTCAATACCAAATACATATTCACGGAACGGGGATTTCTCCGATTCGGACAAATAACTTGACAACACAAAACCCGCTCTGTACGATGCAGAGGAAAGCGCCCATTACTCAGCCATGATTGACTTTAAGAACGGCCTCATCAAGCTCGCCCCCGTGGACCCGGCAAGTATTCAGAACAAAATAGCCCCCCTTCTGGTGGAGGGGGAGGGTATCGTTGCCGCATTCAAGACTATCCGGGACTCCGTGGTATTTACCAACAAACGAGTCATCTCCATCAACGTGCAGGGGCTTTTGGGTTCCAAGGTGGATTACACCTCCCTGCCCTATAGCAAAATCCAAGCCTACTCCGTGGAATCAGCCGGCACTTTCGATATGGATTGCGAGCTGGACCTTTTCTTTGGCGGAGGCATTGGCCAGGTGCGCTTCGAATTGCGCGGTGGCTGCGACATCATCGCCCTGAACCGCATCATCAGCACCTATGTGCTCT
This sequence comes from uncultured Akkermansia sp., assembly GCA_964435145.1. Taxonomy (GTDB): domain Bacteria; phylum Verrucomicrobiota; class Verrucomicrobiia; order Verrucomicrobiales; family Akkermansiaceae; genus Akkermansia. Next base: position 14,420 of record CAYSYD010000026.1, on the reverse strand, counting down.
AAAAGTCGGGGCATTGGAGTACTGCCTTGAAGAGACTCTTGACAAACACCCGCCCTTGCGTGTATAGTGCGCGCGTGATGTCCTCCAAAGCACCATCCCTGACGCTGCCCACTACGGATTACGAGCGCATGTGCGAGATGAATCCGCAGAAAATCATCAGCGTACTCCGCAATGCCGTACTGGCTCCGGAGCGCATCCGACGTTTCTCCCCCCGCCCCCCGGAGGAACACGATGCTTACATCGTCCGCCACCGCCCGGGCTGCATCGATGTTCACCTCTTTACCGAGGGCAAACAGGTATTCTGCTGTAAATTTGTTCCGGCGCAGGAATACTAGCCCCCGCTGTATGGCAGGAAAACAGTTTTTCCTCCATTTTTAGCTTGATGCATACTCCGGCGGGGTGTAGTATTCCCATATGGCAGATATTCATCCTACAGCTATTGTTGACCCGACGGCTGAATTGGCAGATGATGTCAAGGTCGGTCCATATTGCATCATTGGTCCGCATGTGGAATTGGGAGCCGGTTGCGTACTCCACAGCCATGTGGTTATCGATGGCCCCTCCCGCTTCGGCAAAGGAAACGAATTTTACCCCTTTGCCGCTATTGGAACCAAAACCCAAGACCTGAAATACAAGGGCGAACCCACCTTCCTGGAAGTGGGCGATTACAATGTTTTCCGCGAGAACTGCAACATCAACCGCTCCACCACGCCCGAGACAAAGACAATCATCGGCTCATACAACAACTTCCTCATTAACTCCCACTGCGGGCACGAGGTACACGTCGGGGACCACTGCATCCTCTCCGGGTATGCGGCCGCCGCAGGGCACTGCGAGATTGGCAACTGGGTTATCATCAGCGGTTGCGCCGCACTGCACCAGTTTGTGCGAGTGGGGGATCACGCCCTTATCGGCGGTTATGCAAAAATCACACAGGATGTCGCGCCCTACATGATTGCCGAGGGTAATCCCTCCGCCATCCGCGCCATTAACAGCGTGGGTCTTACCCGCCGTGGTTTCTCGGAGGAGGATATTCGGGCTCTGCGTTTTGCCTATAAAAAACTCTTTCTCCACAAGGGTGGGAACCTTCAGGAAAAGCTCGACATTCTGCTTAGCGACGAGAAATACGGCTCCAACCCGCACAACAAGTACATTGCCGACTTCCTGCTCTCCTCCGAGCGCGGATTTGTCCACTAATGCAACACGGCATCGTTTTTGATTTGGACGGCACTCTTGCCGATTCCCTCCCCGGCATTGCGGAAGGGCTCAACCGAGCCCTCCGCACACTGGGACAGCCCGGGCACCCGCAAGAAGCCGTACGCGACATGATTGGTCGGGGAGCCGCTAATCTTTGTGCGGCAGCCCTTGGCTATTCGGACGCGAGCATAGCTCCAGCCGATGAGCTGGAGGCTCTGCACCAAGCCTTCCGCCGGGAATATCCCCACTGCTGGCAGGGAGAGGAATATACCCGCCCCTACCCCGGCATTCCTGCCCTCCTGCAAGAACTGGCAGCGGAGGGAATACCCCTTGCCGTACTCTCCAACAAGCCGCACGAGGTAACCCTCCCCATGGTGCAGGAACTTTTCCCCGGCATTCCCTTTGAGCCTGTTTTAGGACACCGCCCCGAATTTCCCCGCAAGCCGCATCCGGCAGCCATACAACACATCGCAGCTCAATGGGGCATCCCGGTGGAACAGCTCATTCTCGTGGGGGATTCCGCCATCGATGCCGCCACGGCCGAGGCGGCGGGCTGCCGTCTCATCACCATGAGTTGGGGCTATTCCTGCGGGATGAATATGCACCGCTTTCCTGCCCCCTGCTGCGACAATGCGGAAGAGCTTCGCGAGCAGCTTCAGCGGATAAAGTGAGTCCACGCACGAGGCTCCTCCGGCACAGGCGGCTTGGGACCGGCGGCCACGCACTGCATCATCCACGCCATATTTTGTCCCAAGTGGCGCAGAGTTTGCGCGCCTTCCGCATCCATCTGCACCTCTCCCGGGCGCATTCCGTAAATCATATTCCAATAAAAGGAGCTGACAAGAGGCTGGTTATTATAAGTGATGTATTTGTTAAGGCGGTCCAGCGTGGATCCGGCTCCGCCCCGGCGGGCCACGGCCAGTGTGGCACCCGGTTTGTACGCCAGCTTAGCCCCTGCGGAATAGTACAGGCGGTCCAGCAGCGCACACAGGGAGCCATTAGGCCCGGCAAAATAAGTGGGGCTGCCAATTACAATACCACCCACCTCCTCCAGCTGCTCATAAATATGGTGGTATAACTCATCCTTCATACCGCAGCAGCCGGTTTTGAGGCAACGGCGGCAGCCGATGCAACCCTGAACCGCAGCCGTCCCCACCTGGACAATCTCCGTATCTACCCCGGCCTCATTCATCGCTGCTGCCACCATAGCCAGAGCTTGGTATGTATTTCCCGCAGCATTAGGGCTGCCGTTAATCAGAAGAGCTTTCATACTGCGTATAATAGCACAAAAAGGGGGTACAGCTCAAGCCCGGACTTCCCGCCGCCATGCTCTGGCGCTAATCCCTGTGGTAAGGACTGCCGGCCAGCAATGTATGCACGCGGTAAATCTGCTCCAACAGTACCACCAGAGCCAGCTCATGCTGCATCGTGTGGCGGCCCAGACAAAGCACCGCATCGCAGGCCTCCCGCAGTGCCGAGGTGTGCCCATCCGCCGCGCCAATCAGGAAAGCCACATGCTTTACCGCCTGCAACTGCCAGCGGCGCACACGCTTTTCAAACTCTCGCGTAGTCCAATTTTCCCCGCGCTCATCCATTGCAATCCGCAAGCAGCCCTCGCTAGCCTCCAGTAAGCGGGCAGAAACCTCCTCCGAGTTCCCCGCTTTCACATAGCGCAATTCCACCTTACCCAAGGGGCGCAGGCGCTCCTCAAAAAATTTCACCCCGTCGCGGGCGTAGGCAATCGATGGTTTCGCCGCTGCTATCACTCGAAAATCCATAACACCGGCACCACCATACAGTAATTAGGCTCCCCAGGCAAGCCATAAGAGCACTTCCGCCCGGCACAAGCCAAACATTCTGCCGCAATTAAAGCTTGCGAGCATGGGTATATGGCAGGTATAATGGTCGCATGCCGAATGTCTCCCTTTCCTTAGGCAAAAACTCATACGAAGTTCACATCAGCAACGGGGCGCTGGATTCCCTTGGTTACTTGGTGAGCCATACCAGACTTTCCGGCAAGGCCGCCATCATTACGGATTCCCATGTAGCTCCTCTGTATGCAGAGCGAGTATGTGCCAGTTTGGAAGAAGCCGGGTATACCACCAGCCTGCATGTTTTTCCGGCCGGGGAGCAGAGTAAAAAACTCTCCACAGTGGAAACACTGGCCAACGAAATGGTACAAGCCGGGCACGACCGCACCAGCTTTATCGTAGCGCTGGGCGGGGGCGTGGTGGGGGATATGGGAGGCTTCCTCGCCTCCATATATTACCGAGGCATTCCCTTTGTTCAAGTGCCCACCACCGTTATGGCACAAGTGGATAGCTCCGTGGGGGGCAAAACAGCCGTGGATATAGATGGCGGGAAAAACCTTATCGGAGCCTTTCACCAGCCACGCCTCGTCGTGGCAGACCCCACCACCCTTACCACACTCCCGGCACGTGTGCTGCGGGAAGGCATGGCGGAAATGGTCAAGCATGCAGCCATTCGCAAGCCCAAAATGCTGCTTACCCTGCGTCGTTTGGCCGAGGAGATTGACTTGGGATTCACCCTTTCCACCATTGACCAATTGCCTCAAATTATGGCGGAAAACATCGCCATCAAAGCTCGCATCGTGGAGGAGGACGAAAAGGAAACCTGCGGCGTACGCGCCTTCCTCAATCTGGGGCACACACTGGGGCACGGCATCGAAGCCAGCCTACCCCTAGGCACCTTACTGCACGGAGAGGCTGTCAGTTTGGGGCTGCGTGCGGCATTGTTCCTCTCCCGGCGTTTGCTGGGGATGGAAGCCACTGCGGAGCGCGACCTGTTGGAAACGCTACGCGCATTGGAGCTACCCTTGCAATTACCCGAAGGTGTGGAGCCGGAACGCGCCTTACAGCTCACCGCCTCCGATAAGAAATTCCAAGCAGGAGCCATTCGTTTTGTGCTGCTGGAAGCACCGGGCAAGCCCGTGCTTTCCGATGCCGTGACGCAAGAAGATTTGCAGGCCGCACTCGAACATCTTACCACTCCATACTAAACACCCCCTTTCCCGCTTATGACAGATCCCCGCACCACCCAACTGGCTCAGAACCTGATTCGCCACAGCTGCCGCATCCAGCCGGGCGAGCATGTGTTACTGGAAATCATCGATGCCCCGGATGAAATCGGCATCGAACTCATCCGCGCAGTACGCGCGGCCGGGGGATACCCCCACATCAACCTCCGCCACAGCCGCATTACCAGCGAGATGTTCTCCGGAGCCACAGAGGAACAGTACGCCTCCATCGCCGGATTCGAGCTGGCAGAAATGCAAGCCATGCAAGCCTACATTGCCATTCGGGGCGGCATGAACAGCTTTGAAAACTCCGGCGTGCCGGCCGAAGCCATGAAACTGGCGCAAAAACACATGCGCCCCGTGCATAACCAACGCATCTGCAAAACCAAGTGGTGCGTGCTGCGCTGGCCAACCCCCGGCATGGCACAAGGTGCCGGCATGAGTACGGAAGCATTCGAGGATTTCTACTTCCGCTGCTGTCTGGCGGATTACGCTCGCCTGCGCGAGGCCATGGATACCCTTGCTGCCCGCATGATGCAGACAGATCAGGTCCACATTACCGGACCGGGTACGGATTTGCACTTTTCCATCAAGGGAATGCCGGCCATTCCCTGCGCCGGGGAAATGAACATCCCCGATGGCGAAGTATTTACCGCACCTATTCGGGATTCCGTCAATGGTGTGATTCACTACACCGCCCCCACAGTATTCCAAGGCATTGCCTTCGATGGCATCCGCCTGCGCTTTGAGAACGGCCGCATTATAGAAGCCTCCTGCAATGGCAACAGCGATACCCTGAACAAAATTCTGGATACGGATGCAGGGGCGCGCTACATCGGCGAATTCGCCCTCGGGGTAAATCCCTACATCCTGCAACCCATGCGCGATATCCTCTTCGATGAGAAGATTGCCGGTTCCTTCCACTTTACTCCGGGGCAGGCTTACGAAAATTGCGATAATGGTAATCGTTCTCAGGTACACTGGGATATGGTGTGCATTCAACGCGCCGATTATGGCGGAGGAGAAATCCGCTTCGATGGCGAACTCATCCGCAAGGATGGTATCTTTACAAATCCCGCCCTCAGTATCCTTAACCCTGCACAAGACTAATCCCCGCCCATGAAAGACCCTCGATACCAACAATTAGCCGAACAAGTGGTGGGCTATTCCGTGCGGGTACAACCCGGAGAACACGTTAACCTCCGCATGCAGGATATTCCGGATGCCATGGTAGTGGAACTCATCCGTGCCGTGCGCGCCGCCGGTGGGATTCCGCACGTGGATATCTCCCACTCCGTCATCTCCCGAGAGCTGGCCATGGGAGCCACAGAGGAGCAATACGCCCTCCTTGGGCGCTACCGTTTGCAACGCGCGCAAGATATGCAAGTGCATATCTGCTTCTATGCCGATTACAACAGCTTTGAAAGCGCCGATGTGCCGGCCAACCGCATGCAGCTGGTGAGCCGCCACTTAAAAGCCGCCGGCGATTTAACCTGCAACAGGCGCAAATGGACCGTTCTGGCATGGCCCACGCCCGGTATGGCGCAAGCGGCCGGAATGAATACGGAAGCCTTCGAGGATTTCTATTTCCGCTGCTGCTTGGCAGATTACGCCGCCATGAAGGAGAAGGCATTAAAACTCAAAGCCCTCATGGAAGCCACGGACAAAGTTCGCATTATCGGCCCGGGTACAGAACTGGAATTTTCCATCAAAGGCATACCGGCCATTCCCTGCTGCGGCGATTGCAACGTGCCGGATGGCGAGGTGTACACCGCCCCGGTGCGGGATTCCATCAACGGTGTTATCACCTACACCGCCCCCAGCATCTACCACGGTATCCCCTTCGACGGCGTGCGTTTCCGTTTTGAAAAAGGGCGTATTGTGGAAGCCTCCTGCAATGGGGACAATGCCAAGCTCAATGCGCTGCTGGATACGGACGAGGGAGCGCGCTACATCGGAGAATTTGCCCTAGGTATCAACCCGCACATCCTGCACCCCATGCGGGATATCCTCTTCGATGAGAAAATTGCCGGCTCCTTCCACCTTACCCCCGGCCAAGCCTACGAGGAAGCCCCCAATGGAAACGAATCCGCCATTCACTGGGATTTGGTCTGCATCCAGCGCCCGGAGTACGGCGGCGGAGAAATCTGGTTCGATGACTGCCTCATCCGCAAGGATGGCCTCTTCACCGATCCGGAGTTCGCCCTGTTCAATGCGAAAAACGCATGAGAAAAATCGGCTACATCTTTCTGGTACTCGGGCTCCTATTCATCCTGGGTATCGCCAATATCCTGCGGCATGGTTTCCGCCATGCGGAGCGGGCGGAGTGTAACATCTCCACCCTGCCGGTCTCCGTCCTGCCGGGAGCCGGGCCCCTCCGCATCGCAGTCCTCGGGGATGCGCACCTCATGAATAGCCCCATGTCGTGGGCACTCCGCCATCTCCGAAGAGAAAAGCCGGATATCATCTTCTTTGTGGGCGATTTGGTTACGGGCGACAAACGATTCAACCGTACCCGCGCCTACATCCATTTCTTCAAACTGTTCAGGGAAATAGCCCCCGTATACGCAATTCTGGGAAACCATGACTATGAGAAACTGGCCTCCCTCGAGCGCGTGTATGCGGAAGCAGGCGTTCCCCTGCTCCGCAACCGAGCAATCGAATGGACCAGTCCCGCCGGCAAAACCATCCGAATCATCGGTCTGGGTGATTGGAACGAGGGGGACGAAAAGCCCGCCCTTTGCATGCAGCTCAAAGGCAAGGAAAAACTCCCGGTCATTCTGCTCTCGCACGATGCGAACAGCCGCTGGCTGCTCCGCCGTTACGATTGGAACCTCATGCTCAGCGGCCACACTCATGGCGGGCAGCTGGGTAATCCCTTTACAGGGCAATACATTTACCCACGCGATAGCATGGTTGCCGGGCTATACGATTTTGAAAAGGAGCATCACATCTTCATCACCAGAGGCTTAGGCGCGCTTTTCAAGCTCCGCTTCTTCTGCCCCCCGGAGGTGAACATTCTCAACATCCCGGAATAGCGGCTCATTCGCACTCATTCACCATATCGATAAACTCCCGCAGGCGGGCATAGTTCCCTTGGCGGAAGGAGAAACGCAAGCGGTACAAATAGCTCAGGCGAGCATCCGGATCCGTGGGGTCGTTCTCCATCTGCACCAAATCATCCTTCAGCATTAAATCCGCAAAGTCGTTCTTCAGCCACATAAGTGCTTCCTCCTTCACCGGCCCGGACATGCGGATGGAAATATAACCATCCCGGAAATAGTACGAGTGGTAGCGGCTGTAGAACTTTGCAATGTGGAAATACGCATCCTCCGCACTCTTGCTCACATAGAGCAGTTTCATATCCTCCGGAGAAATCAAATTTGCTTGCAGCAGTTCCCGCTCAATAAACTTCTCCCAGCGGCTCCAGAACATCTCCCCGGGCGGATCCAGCAGCACCACCGGGAAAATGGTGGATTTGCCTGTTTGGATAAGCGTAATCGTCTCAAAAATCTCATCCATCGTGCCGAATCCTCCGGGGAAGGCCACCAGCGCATCCGTCTGTTTCAGGAAATTGAGCTTTCGCGTAAAAAAATAGTAGAAATTCATCATCTTCTCACTGTGCGCCATCACCGGATTCGGATGCTGCTCAAAGGGCAGCGTAATATTCAACCCGAAGGAATTATGCTCCGTGGCTCCCTCATTGCATGCCTGCATCAACCCCGGACCGCCCCCCGTTATCACCATATACCCTTGGCTGGCGGCCAAATCCGCAAAATGCCGCGCCTGTATATAACTCGGGTCCGTCTCCTTGATGCGGGCAGAACCAAAGCACGTAATCTTCCGGATATTGCGGAATGGGTAGAACATCTTATCCGCCTGGAACATCTCGTCTATCGCCCGATTCATTATCTCCAAATCGTGGTCCTCCAAATGGCTGCGGGAGGCATTCATTACCGTGGCCAGCATTTGCAACACAGTATCCGGCGAGTGGGCTCCGCAAAAACGGCGGGAAAGATCGTACAGGTTGGCATCCAGCACCGGATTCCCGGTGCTTACGGGTATCGATTCCGAGCTATGCTGCTCGGCACGACTATTCATATCACGGGCGGCAAGAATTTTGGAATGACTCATGGTAGTATAATGCGCCCGGGGGCAGGATTTGTCACGAAAAAAAACACCTTCTGCACGGAAAAGATGCTGTTACGCAACATGGCGGCATTCGCGCTTGCGCGGGAACGCCTGTTTGTGTTAGCATAATGGCCATGAAGAAATACCTCTGCACAGCCACAGCCGTGGCCATGCTTTGCAGCGCCATGGCCGCCTCCGACATGGCGGAATCCGCCCGAGAAGCCGCCCGGCAGTACGGAGCCGCCATACGCAACTGCGATATGGTGTGGGCTCTGGATTCCATGTATCCCCCCCTGCTCCGCAGCTATGCCGACCAACCCAACGGACGCAGCAAAGAAGCGGAAATTGCCCGTGCCCGCCGCATCCAAGGGCTGGATGTGGAAACCAAAGAAGAAGCCCGTGCCCGCATGGCGGCTAACGATAAGGCACTCCGCGCACGCTATGCCCGCATGGGACAGGAAATGAAAAAAAACGGCGTGGTGATTGAAAGCTACACCGTGGGTACACCCACGGCAGAATATGTGGTAACCCCTCCCATGGCCACCGTACGCGATGTGCGACGGGATACCTCCGGCCGCCTGCGTGCAGAGGATATCGGCAGCACCACGGAGCGCAGCCGCGTTGTCATCCTGCCCACCACACTGGTAGTCAGCGTGCCGCGTGCAGACGGCGGGCGCAACCGCATAGAGCGCCGCAGTTTCATTTATGCCGTGCGAGACGAAATCATTGCCGACCACACACAACCCCGCGACACCGTGCTGAACAAGTGGTACTTCATCGATGGGAATACGACTGTAAACACCTTACGTTCCTACTTCCCCAATTTGCCGCTTAACATCAAGCTTCCGCGCTGCTCAAACAGGGTACTGCGTTAAGGGAAAAGCGTTTCCATAACCGTGGGCATACTGGCAGAGCAAACGGTGCAGGATTTCTCGCCGGAGGGGATACTCTCCCGGGCACGGGGATTCGAATACCGCCCGGAGCAGCAGCTCATGGCCACAGCCGTAGCGGAGGCCTTGGAAAACGGCTCTGCCCTGCTGGCGGAAGCCGGTACAGGCGTGGGCAAATCCATGGCCTACCTCATCCCCGCCATTCGCTACGCCTTGGAGAACGGGCGGAAAGCCGTCATCTCCACACACACGATTAACCTGCAAGAACAGCTCTTCCACAAAGACATCCCCACGGTAAGCCGCGCACTTAACTGCCATTTCGATGCCGCACTGCTCAAAGGGCGGGCAAACTACCTTTGCCGCACCCGCCTGCGCAGAGCCCTGGAACAATCGGCAGACCTCTTTAACCAAGCAGAAACCAAACAGCTGCACGACCTTTTGGCCTGGTCCCGCGAAAGCTCGGATGGTTCCCTTGCGGATTTACCTGCAGAGCTGGCCATCTCCCCCAAAGTCTGGGCGCAGGTTTGCAGCGAAAACCACATTTGCACCCCCCGGAACTGCGGCTACGACTGCCCCTACCAAGCCGCACGCCGCCGCGTTCAGGAAGCTCAGGTAGTCGTGCTGAACCATACCCTTTTCTTCGGGCTGCTTTCTCTGGCGGAGCAAATGCAGCCGGAGGATGCAGATGCACCGGAAGGATTCATCTTTCCCGGGGATTTCGTGATTCTGGACGAAGCGCACACCATCGAAACCATAGCCGCGCACCAGCTGGGCTTGGGGCTCAACGAAGCAGAGCTGCGCTACGACCTCTTGCGCCTCTATAACCCGCACACACACAAGGGCAGCCTACGCCACCACGCCACACCCACCCTCCTGCAATTAGTGGAGGAGTGCCAGCAAGCCGCAGAGTTATTCTTCGGCACTGCCCGGGCGGATTGCCAGCTGGATGCTCACCACGGCACCGTGCGCCTGCGCAGCCCGCAGTGGACGGAGGACATCCTCTCCCCCACGCTGGCAGCCCTTTTCCGGGAGATACGCGATATGGCCGCCACAGAAGAAAACGAACTCACCAAAGCCGAGCTGCTGGACACAGCCGGGCGCCTGCTGGCGTACCAAGAAGCCGCCGCCGAGCTGGTGCAGCTCACCCATGCGGAAACGCATGTTTACTGGGCAGAGAGCCACGGAGCGGAAGGGCAGTACACCGCCCTGCGAGCCGCCCTCATCGATGTGGCCCCGGCACTGCGGGAAAAGCTCTTCGAAACCGGCCGCACCTGCATCTGCACCAGCGCCACCCTCTCCACCGGAGAACGCGGCATGGATTACTTTGCCGGCCGCGTGGGAGCAGAATCCGCCCGGGTCCTCCAAATCGGCAGCCCCTTCAACTTTGCGGAACAAATGCGTATCATCGTAGCGCGCAGCATGCCCCCACCTCCCCCCGCCGGCGAGGAGGAGGAATACCAAACAGCCTTGGCGGATTGGCTGGTACGCTCTCTGGAGTATTCCCAAGGGCGTGCCTTCATCCTCTTCACCAGTTACACCCTCATGCGCGCCATGGCAGCCAGGCTCAAACCCTTCTGCATCGAACGCGGATGGCCCCTACTCGTCCAGGGAGACACCCTCTCCCGCTCCCAAATGCTCCACCATTTCAAAGAGAACATCGGCAGCGTACTACTGGGAACGGATAGCTTCTGGACCGGCGTCGATGTCCCCGGAGAAGCCCTCTCCCACGTCATCGTCACCCGGATTCCATTCGAATCCCCCGGCAACCCCCTCACGGAAGCCCGCATGGAAAGCATTACCGCCCGCGGGGGAAACGCCTTCAAAGAATACAGCTTGCCGGAAGCCGTACTCAAATTCCGCCAAGGAGTGGGGCGCCTCATCCGCTCCCGCACGGACACCGGCACCATCACCCTGCTGGATTCCCGCATCACAGGCAAATTTTACGGCAGCCGCTTTATGTACGCCCTTCCGGCAGAAGCCCCCCGGGAATTCCTGTAACCACCCCCAATCCCCACCGCACGCATGCCCCTTCCCATCGAACACATACGCAGCGAAATCCTGGCGGCCACCCGGCAGCCTGGGTTCTGCGTGCTGCTAAGTGCCCCCACCGGCTCCGGCAAATCCACCCGAGTACCGGGCATGCTGCTGGAAACAGGCTGGGGAGAAAAAGGTACCATCCTCGTAGTACAGCCCCGGCGCTTAGCCGCCCGCCTGCTGGCCGGCTATGTGGCGCGGCAATATCCCTGCCCGCTGGGGCAGGAAGTGGGCTATACCGTGCGCTTCGATTCCCGCCGCAGCGCCGCCACCCGCATCCTCTTTGTGACGGATGGCATTCTGGAACGCCGCCTTACAGAGGACCCGGAGCTACGCGGCATCTCCGCCATCGTATTCGATGAGGTACACGAACGCCGCCTCTCCGGCGATCTTTGCCTTGCACGCGCCCTCCAGCTGCAACGCAGCACCCGCAAAGAACTGGGCATCTTCATCATGTCCGCCACGCTGGAGCTGGATAAACTCCGGCAGTACCTGCCCCAAGCCACCCTCCTGCGGGCGGAAGGCCGCCTGTACCCCGTGGAAACCACCTACATGCCCCCCGTACCCGTACGCAACAAATGGGGCTATGTAACCCCACCCCCCATCTGGGAACAATGCGCCGCCGCCGTGCGGGAACTCATTCGCCACCCGGATGCCGGGGATATCCTCGTATTCCTCCCCGGAGCCTACGAAATTCGCCGCACAGTGGAAATACTGGAGCAAGTATCGTGGATGCGCGGGCGGGATGTCTTTGCCCTCCACGGCCAGCTCCCCCCGGAGGCACAATCCCGCGCCGTCGAAATGGGTCCCCGTCCCCGCGTCATCGTCTCCACCAACATCGCGGAAACATCCCTCACCATCGAAGGCGTACGTTCCGTAGTGGATAGCGGCACCGCACGCGAAGCCCGCTGGGATTCCCTGCGCGGCATGTCCACCCTGCACATAAGCCCCATTTCCCAAGCCCAGGCGGAACAGCGCACCGGGCGAGCCGGGCGCCTGGGTCCCGGGCGTTGCATACGCCTTTGGAGCGAAGCCTCCCACCGCAGCCGCCCCGCCTTCCCCGCGCCGGAGGTACACCGAGCGGATTTATCCGCCGCCTTTCTAAGCCTGCTCTCGTGGGGCTGCCGCAACCTGCCGGAGCTGCAAGCCTTTCCCTGGCCGGATGCCCCCACCCAAGCGGAAACTCAGCGCGCCTGGCAACTCCTGCTGGAACTGGGAGCCGCCGGGGAGCATGGGCTCACCCCCACCGGGCAGCGCATGCTCCGCCACCCCCTTCCCCCGGTATTAGCCCGCCTTATGATTACCGGGGAAGAACACGGCTGCCCCGCAGAAACCGCAGCCATTGCCACCCTGCTCCAAGGGGAGGATATTGCCCTAAGCAGCGGCCTGCACGATTCCCTGCGCTACGAGGACGATTTCTCCGATTTCCAAGCGGAATGGCGCGCCGCCCAATACGCCGCAGAACACCGCTACGACCCCGCCGCATGCGGCAAACTCGGCATCATGGCACGCGCCGCCCGCGAAATCAACGCCTCCTTCCGCCAAATCCTCCGCTCGGAACTCCCGGTAAACTTTACCGCGCACCGCGCCGGAATCGTTGCCGCGCTTCTGGGCTCCTTCCCCACCCACGTGGCCGTGCGCAACAACATTTCCACCGCCACCGCAAAACTCTGCCTGCGCCGCAGCGGCAGCATAGAACCCCACTCCGTAGCCCACCGGGGGAGCATCTTCCTTGCCGCCGGGCTCACGGAAGTGGGAGGCCGCAGCATCGAAACCCGCTTAAGCCGCTGCACCCTCCTCCGCCCGGAGGAACTCCCCACCACGGAGGATACCCTTCCCCTTTACCTGCCCGCCCGCAAGCGCGTGCTAAACTTCCGCCGCCGCCTGTACCGCGATTTGGTTCTGGAAGAACAGGAAAACGGAGATGCCCACCCGGATGCCGCCGCCCCCCTCCTGGCAGAACAAGTACTGCGCGGCAACCTCCGCTTGGAAGGCTGGAATGGCCATGTACTCCAATGGCTGCACCGCCTCACCTGCCTGCGCCAAGCCATGCCGGAATTGGAACTCCCCGAATTCGGAGAGGAGGACCGCCTCGTAGCCATCACCATGCTCTGCGAAGGGGCCGTTTGCTACAACGATATCCGCACGCGCCCCGTGCTGCCCATCCTTGCAGACTGGCTCTCCCCGTGGCAGCAGGACGCCCTCCGCCGCTACGCCCCCAAAACCCTCCGCCTCCCCAATGGCCGAGAAGTCAAACTCCTCTACCGGGAGGACGGCACCCCCGTCTTTGCACTCAAGTGCCAGCTCCTCTTCGGCGTGCCGAACACCCCCGCCATTGCCGGGGGCCGCATCCCCTGCTTAGTGGAAATTCTTGCCCCAAACCAGCGCCCCTACCAAGTAACCTCCGACCTCGCCTCCTTTTGGCGCAACGGTTACCCCCAAATGAAAAAAGACCTCGCCGGCCGCTACCCCCGCCACGATTGGCCGGATACCGCCCCGGATGCCACCTAGCCCCCCTCCCCCGGCTCGGCACAGCTCACCCCCGGCAGGAAATCCCTCCCACCGGGGGCTCCTTATGAACCAATATCTCCGGCCAAATTTTACAAAGCTGCTCCCCAGCTCTCCGCCTTGAACCCGGGAATCACCGCCTTATCCGTCACCAGCAGCGGCCGCTTCACCAGCATCCCATCCGATGCCAGCAGCACCAGCTGCTCCGCCTCATCCATTTGCGGCAACCGCTTAGCCAGCTCCAACTCCCGGTACTTCATCCCGCATGTATTGAAAAAACGCCTCAGCGGCAACCCGCTACGCTGCCACCACTCCCGCAGCTCCTCCGCAGTGGGTGCCTGCTCTGCTATGTGGCGGGATGCAAACTCCACCCCCTGCCCCTCCAGCCATGTGCGGGCCTTGCGGCAAGTGCTGCACTTCGGGTATTCTATGAACTGTGTACTCATGCCACGCACTTTAGCTTATACCCTACCACTTTGCAAGGATATTTTTTGTCCTCAGCTCATTTTTTTACAGAAAAGAGCAGATATTTTTCTTGCCAAGGAGCGGAAGATGTGTATAATCCCTCCACCATGACCCGCAAAGGTGGTATCAACAAGACACGTAAGGCTGTTGCCAAGCGT
>CAYSYD010000025.1:0-21699 GCA_964435145.1 uncultured Akkermansia sp. | reverse complement strand
GTGATGGGGTGCGGGGCAGACTATACACGAACTGCCGTGAAACGTCAAGCCAATTCGACAACTTTTTTGTCAATTTTTTTCAACACATGCTACAAGAAGCTCATTACCAGATGTTAGAGCGGGCTCGATTTTTTCTATGGAACAGGCCGTATGGGCAGAGCCGTGAAAAAATGCTTTACAAAAGTGTGCAGTTTGCCTCCGGGGATGGGGGAGGGATTGACTTAGTATTGCTGCACGGGGGTGGAGGGTGCTATGGGGGACGGCTCCGGGATTCGGGCGCAGAAGTCTGCGGTATCGCGCAGGTATTCCCGCCATTGCAGGAAGGGCATGGGGGGGAGTGTGGTAAGGTGGAAGCGGAAGCGGCTAATGCGTTGTTCTACAAGTTCCAAGAGTTCCGATGGCAATGCATTGACGGCTTGGGCGATGTCCTCCAGATATTCTACGGCGTTGTGGCAGACGAGGGGTAAATCGCATCCGGCGCGAAGTGCCATGGGGACGGATTCGGGCGGGGTGTAGCGATGGGTGATGGCGCCCATGCACAAATCATCGGTAAAGACGATGCCGTTGTAGCCGAGCTGGTCGCGGAGGAAGCTTTGAATCAACTCCGGGGAGAGGGAGGTGGGGAGCCGGGCATCTATTTCCGGGATGAGGAGGTGCGCCACCATGAGGGAGGGAAGTTCCGGCATGAGTGCGGTGAAGGGGATGGCCGCTTCGCGCAGGAAGTCATTGCGGGTGCCGTGGAGGATGGGTAAATCAAAGTGGGGGTCGCACTCGGCGGCGCCCATGCCGGGGAAGTGTTTACCGCAGGTTTGGATACCTTGGCGGCAGAGGGTGCGATTCCAAACACCGGCGCGGGAGATGACCTCTTGGCTATCCTTTCCCCAGCAACGGCCGGGGAGTGCGTTGGCGTGGGGGGAGGCTATATCCAACACGGGGGCAAAGTTTGTATTGACCCCCAGAGTGTGCAGAAGGCGTGCGTTGTACAATGCGGCGCAGCGGATGAGGTGTTCGCTGCGTGTTTGCGCAAGGGCAGAGGCGGAGGGGGCAGCCACTTCCAGAGCGGCAGTGCGTACTACTCTGCCCCCTTCTTGATCGATGGCGATGATGGGGGCATCCGGGCCTTGCGTCAGGCGGCGGAGTTCGTCCGTCAGTTCGCGGGTGATTTCGTAGTCGGCAATGTTGCGGCTAAAGAGGATATACCCGGCGGGTTGCAGGCGGGAGAATAGCTCGCGCTCGCGTGGCGTAAGCTCCAAACCTTCCACACCTGCAATCACCGGCAGCATAGCGAACCAGAGGATGGGGAGGCCGCCTTATTTATCCCCGAATATGCTGGCGCGTGTGAACATGGGGAACACGGGGATGCCGCGGCTTTCGATGGCTTCGCGGCCGCCTTCCTGACGGTCTACGAGTACCAGCGCCGCCACTACCTTGCCGCCTTCTGCTTCGATGGCATCGATGGCTTTGAGGGTGGAGCCGCCGGTGGTGATGACATCATCCACCACGATGACTTGCTGACCGGCAGCGAAGTTGCCTTCGATGCGTTTGCCACGGCCATGGTCCTTGGCTTCCTTACGCACGGTGAATACCTTGAGGGGTTTTTCCGCAGAAGCAGAGTACATGCCCACGGCCAAGGAGATGGGATCGGCGCCCATTGTCATGCCGCCAATGGCTTCTGCCTGCGGGAACTGCGGGAGGATTTCCTCCTGCACTTTTTTCCAACCCACTTCGCCGATAAGATTGGCACCGCGAGCATCGAGAGCCGTTACGCGGCAATCGCAGTACAAGTCGCTTTCTTTACCGGAGGCGAGGATGAAGTGACCGGTCTTGATGGATTTGGCAAGAAGGATATCCAGAAGTTCTTTTTCGGCGTCTGTCATAACAGGGGCATTTTACTCCTACGAGCGGAAGAAAGCAATCTCTTTCTTCAATCGCATCCGGGGCATAAGTGAGTTGGCAAATCGATTGCAATGCAGAATTACGAATTTTCCGAGGTGTATTTTTTTTGGGGGGGGGAGGTTCGGGCTGCGTTACCCCAAACGGATGCCGCTGCGTTTTTCGTATTCATCGCGCTGGTCCTCACCAATGGGTCCCACGGCAAAGTAGGTGGCGGCGGGGTGGTTCAGGACAAGGGCGCAAACGGATGAGGCAGGCTGCATCATGCAGGTTTCCGTGAGGGTGGCGCCGGTGTATTCCGTGGCGCTGAGCAGGGAGAATACGATTTTCTTTTCGGCATGATCCGGCTGGCTGGGGTACCCGCAAGCAGGGCGGATGCTACGGCTATTTTCCTCCGGCCAAAGGGAGCTGATGATGTGGTGCGTTTGTTCCGTCAGGGCTTCGGCAAGCATGCTGCTCAGGGCGGAGCAAAGCAAGGCATGGTAGGGGTCGTTTGCGTTTTCGTATTCGGCGCTCCATGCCTCGGCTCCGGTGACGGAGGCTTGCAAGGCGCCCACGAAGCCCCCCTGCTCTCCTTCTGCCACAAAATCGGCCAGTGCTAAGCGTGGGCTATGGCTTTCTTTTTGCTGGCGAAGCGTGTGAAGAACGGTTCCGCCCTCAATAACGAGGTCATCCGCCGGGGTGCGGTGAGCCTGCCAAAGGCCAAAGACGGCGCGAGCTTGGAGGCGGTTCTGCTCTGCCGCGATTCGGAGGAGTGCGCGGGCATCGCGCATGAGTTCTTCGGCCTGGCGAAGAGCCTCCTGCTCAACACCGGGGTTAAAGGTGGCACGCTTCGGGTTCCAAATGCCACGCAGGCCGAAATAATGGAGAAGGATGCTCCAATCGGCGCATTCTTCCAGCTGCTGCCAGGAGAGGGGGAAATCCGGTTGCGGGTGGTGGCAGGCACAGCCGCATGGGATTCCCACGGTGAAACGGCCCATACGCCGGGGGGCAGGCTGCGGCGAGCCGGCGAGTTGCGGGGCGCGGCGGCGAGCCTCTTTCAGGGGAAGGAGCGGCGTGTGCGCTTCCGCATGGCGGAGGCGGGCTTCCTCTTGTTCTGCGCGGTGCGCAGCCATGTTTTTCTCCCGTTCGGCGCCCATAAAGGAAGCCAGCGCCGGGACTACGGTGGAGGCATCGGCAGTTTGCACTACGGCGCCGGAAGGATAAAGCGGTGCCAGTTTGAGGGCTGTGTGCAGGGGGCCGGTGGTGGCACCGCCCACGAAGAGTGGTATGCGCAATCCGGCTTTCTCCATGGCGGTGGCCACGGTGGCCATTTCGTCCAAGGAAGGGGTGATGAGCCCGGAGAGGGCGATGACATCCGCTTTTTCCCGGAGGGCTGCGGCGATGATGTCCTCACAGGGTACCATAACACCCAAATCCACTACCCGGTAGCCGTTGCATGTAAGGACGATGCTGACGATGTTTTTGCCGATATCGTGAACATCTCCTTTCACCGTGGCGAGGATGACGGTGCCGGAGGAGGGCTGCTGCCCCGGTGCGTTTTCCAGCAGGGGGGTAAGGATGGCCACACTCTGCTTCATCACGCGTGCGCTTTTGACGACTTGCGGCAGGAACATGCGGCCGGAGCCAAAGAGTTCGCCCACTTGTTTCATACCATCCATCAGTGGTCCCTCTATCACCGCCAAGGGGGTGCCGCACACTTTCAGGGCTTCGTGTGTATCCTGCTCAATAAAATCCGTAACACCATGCACAAGGGCATGGGCAAGGCGTTCCTGCACGGGGGCTTTGCGCCAGTCTGCGGCGGCCGTAGCGGGAGCTTTGCCCGCCGCCGGAGCCCCGCCGGAAAGGGCTTTTTCCCGTTCCTTGGCAGCGGCAAGTTCCTGCGCGTAGGAGATGAGGCATTCGGTGGCATCCGGAGTGTTGTTCAGCAGCACAGCCTCCACGAGTTTTCGGCGGTGGGGAGGGATGGATTCGTACTCAGTCATGAGGGCGGCGTTGACGATGCAGAGGTCCAAACCGGCCGCAGAGGCATGGTGCAGGAAAGCGGAGTGCATGGCCTCCCGCACGGTGTTGATACCCCGGAAGGAGAATGAGACGTTTGAGATTCCGCCGGAGATATGGCAATGGGGGTACGCACGGTGTATTTCCTCCGCCGCTTGGAAGAAGTGCAGCGCGTGGTTGGCATGCTCCGCAATGCCCGTGCCGACGGTGAGTACGTTGGGGTCGAAGATGATATCTTCCTCCGGGAAGCCTACTCGATGCACGAGGAGTTCGTATGCACGGCGGGCAATGCGAATGCGATCTTCTCGGCCACAGGCTTGGCCTTGCTCATCGAAGCCCATTACAACAACGGCAGCTCCGTAGCGGCGCAGGAGTGTGGCTTGGCTCAAGAATTCCTCCTCCCCATTCTTAAGGGAAATGGAGTTCACGATACCCTTCCCTTGGAGGCAGCGGAGCCCGGCCTCAATGATGTCCCAACGGGAGGAATCTATCATGAAGGGAACTCGGGCGATATCGGGTTCTGCGGCAAGCAGGTTGAGAAAGCGGGTCATGGCGGCGGGGCCGTCAATCATGCCATCATCGAAGCAGAAATCCAGCACCTTGGCACCTTTTTCCACCTGCTGGCGGGCAATGGAGAGAGCCTCCTCGTACTTAGATTCGCGGATAAGACGGGCAAATTTGGGGGAACCGGCCACGTTGCAGCGTTCTCCGATAAAGAGGATTCCTTGGGAGCGGTGGTGGGAAAGTGCTTCCAGCCCGGAGAGGCGCATGGTGCCATCCGGTCGGTGGCAGGGAATAGCGCGAGGAGTGGCCTGCTGCACGGCAGAGCGAATGGCGGCTATGTACTCCGGTGTGGTACCGCAGCAGCCCCCCACGATGTTGAGCAGGCCTTCTGCCGCATATTCCCGAAGGATGGTGGCCATATGCTCGGCGCTGTGGGCATAGCCGCTCGGGCTGAGCGGATCGGGCAAGCCGGCATTGGGGTAAACACTGATGGCGCAATCTGCCAAGGAGGAAAGTTCGCGCACGAAGGGCAGCATCAAGTCCGCCCCCAAAGCGCAGTTAATGCCGATGGCCAGCGGCCGGGCATGCCGAACGGAGTTCCAGAAGGCTTCCACCGTCTGCCCGGAAAGAGTACGCCCGGCACGGTCTGTAATGGTAAAGCTGATGATGACAGGAGGCATCTCCATGCCTTCCTCGCGGAGTTCATCAATGGCAAATAGGCAGGCTTTGGCGTTGAGTGTATCGAAAATCGTCTCCAAAAGAAGAATATCCACACCGCCCTCCACGAGGGTCTGCACCTGCCCGCGATAGGCACGGCGGAGCTGGTCGAAGTTGATAGCCCGGAATCCGGGGTCCGCCACATCCGGGGAGAGGGAGGCCGTAAGAGCCATGGGGCCAATACTGCCGGCCACCAGGACAGGACGGTTTTGCTTTTCCTCCGCTGCATGGGCAGCCTCTCGCGCCAGCCGGCAGGCCGCCAAATTCATCTCGCGAGTTAAGGCTACCAGAGATTCATTTGCCAGCACGCCCTCGTAATACTCCTGATGGTGGGGGCCGGGTGCCGCATGGTGGAAGAAATCGTGCTGCCCCAGCGGGGTGGCGGAGAAAGTACAGGTGGTAAGAATATCCGCTCCTGCCTCTGCATAAGCAGTATGGATACCACGTATAATATCCGGGCGGGAGAGTACGAGGATATCGTTGTTATTTTTGAGGTCGTGGGGGTACCGCGCAGTATCCTGAAAGCGCGTCCCCCGGTAATCCTGCTCTTGGAGCCGATGTTTTTGCACCATGGTACCGCAGGCACCATCCAGAATGAGGATGCGCCGGCGCAGGGAATCGCAGAGGTGTTGGCGGCGTTCGGCGGGAGTTGTTTTCATACAAGAAGCGGAATTTGACAGAGGAGGAGATATACAGAAAGCCGCCGGGGGGGCATCTCGACCGCCGGCGGCAGAAAAAACATCAGAGAGGATGCGCTTGCATCAGCGGCGGGGAGCCGGGTTGCGGTGCCATGTGAGGGCACCTTTACCCACGGCGTACAGGTATGCCACCATCAGCACGCCGATAAATACTGCCATGGAGGCAAAAGCGGCCCCGTTCTCCAGCACGATATCTTGGAATCCGAGAGCCCAAGGATACAGGAAAATTACCTCCAAATCGAATACAAGGAAGAGGATGGCCACCAAATAGAATTTGATGGAGAAGAAGGCGGGGGAGCCTTCGCCCTCGGGCACGTTACCACATTCGTACGGCACATCCATAGCAGAACGCATCTTGGCACGGCGGCCAAAAACAATGCTCAACACGATGATGAGCCCGGCAAAGCCGAAGCCTGCCACTAACTGGATGAGAGCTGAAAAGTATTCCTGAAGCATAGCGGTGTGCCCTTTATATAGCAATCTGCCTGCCGATTGTCAATCCTAATCCTCGCGGCTCTGCCGAAAAACGCATGCAGGCGGTTCAATCCCGGCGGCGGGGGCGGCGGCTGAAGCGGTCGTAAAAGAAGCCGCTGCCGGTCTCTCCGCGTTCGCGGCGGGAGGAGCCACGATAGCTGCTGCCACGGCGGCTGAATGGTGCATCATCCGCGCCGCGCTCCGGGCGGTCATCGCGCTCAGGTCTGCGGGAGGAGTAGCGTTTTTCCTCGCGGGGGCGGAAATTGGCTTTCGGCTCCGCATCGAAGCCGGGGCGCCGAGTGCGAAATCCGCGGGGGGCAGACGTTTTTTCCGCAGGGCGGCCTTTATCTTCGCGCACGTTAACTTCGTAGCCGCAAATAAGGCAGGTGCCGAGGCGTTCCAGCAGCTGGGGTGCCACCTCCGGGGAGACTTCGATGAGTGTGTGTTTGAGGAAGAGGCGGATATCCCCCACGGTACCCTTGGGCGCTCCGCCTTCGTTGTAGAAAAGCCCGGCCACATCCTTGGGGCGCAGGCCAAGGAGTTTGCCGCCATTCATGAAGAGGGTAACGCTCTCCTGCAAGTTGCTCCACGAGGAGCCCTTTTCTATGGCCGGTTCTTCCCCGGCAGCATGGCGGGAGAATTTGCTGGGGCGGTCCTCCGGTATGGGTTGCAGCTCGCGGCTGGTGCGCGCTACCAGCAGCTCGAACATAGCGGCCAGCAGCTGCTCCTGCGGAAAATCAATATCGCCCAATTCCTCCGGCATATTTTCCGCCGTGGCGGCGCGTTCCAAAATCTCGTCCACTAAGGATTCTCGGCGCACCTGCGCCACCTGCTCCGCCGTCATTACACGTTCGCGCTGCATGCGTACACCCACAAAGCGTTCGATGCGCCCGAGGAGGGAGAAATCCCGGCGGCCGATGAAGGACACAGCGCGGCCTTTACGGCCGGCACGAGCCGTGCGCCCAATGCGGTGTACGTAATCCTCCGGCTCGCGTGGAAGCTCGAAGTTAACTACCATATCCACATCGTCTATATCCAATCCACGGGCTGCAATATCCGTGGCGGCCAGTACATTCAGGTTTCCTTTGCGGAAGGAGTCCATCACTCGTTCGCGGAGGGTTTGGGGCATGTCCCCATGGAGCCGGTCCACAGAATAGCCGCGGGCCAGCAAGCCATCCACAATATCATCCACCACTCTCTTGGTGTTTGCAAAGACGAGACCGCGTTTCATCCGCCCCATTTCTATCAAACGGCTCAGCACTTCTATACGGGAGGAGAATACCACCTCGTACACAGCCTGCTCACACGTGGGGACGGTGAGCTGCGGGCGTTCAATGGCGATTTCCTGCGGGTCGTGCGCAAGACTCTCCACCAAAGCACGAATCACGGGGGACATAGTGGCGGAGAAAAGGAGCGTTTGGCGCTCCGCCGGCAGAAGAGCTACGATGCGTTCAATATCCTCTTGGAAGCCCATATCCAGCATTTCATCCGCCTCATCCAGAATAAGCATGGAGATATGGTCCGTTTTCAGTTCTCCCTGCTCCATGAGGTCAAAAATACGCCCGGGAGTACCCACCACAAATTGTACTCCCCGGTGGAGGGCGGCAAGTTGCGGGGCAAAAGATGCACCGCCGTATATGGGAGCAGCGGATACGCCGTCAAGGAACAAGGCCAGCTTATCCACTTCTCGGCAAATCTGCACGGCCAGCTCGCGAGTGGGTGCCAAGCATAATACCTGCACCGCATGCACAGAGGGGTCTATGCTTTCCAACGCCGGGATGGAAAAGGCCAAGGTCTTCCCCGATCCTGTGTGAGAAAGGCCCAGAATATCCGCCCCCGCCAAGGCCGGAGGAATTGCGCGTTCCTGTATGGGGGATGGGGTTTCAAAGCCAAGCATCTCGATGGCTTCCAGGATTTCCGGGCAAATTCCAAGTTCAGAGAAGGACATAGACGGCGCAGAGAATGCCGCAATAGGCTGCGTTTGTAAAGAAAATTCTACGCCCTGCGCCGCCGGAAAGGGCGCAGGAGAGCATGGGCAGTGGAGATTCCGTGTCAGAATGTTAATTTTTTTCTTTTCTAATTTTCTGTTTGCGTGTATAAGGGGAGAGTATTCCGCGAGGCTTCTCCCCGCCGGAGCCGTTCCCTTTCCACCACACTTTTATAGATAATATGAGCAAATCCTTCCTTCCGGCCCAATACGCCCACCCCTACGAAATTGATGACAAATACAGCAAGTCCGTGGCCTATTTCTGCATGGAATTCGCCATTGACAATGTGTTCAAGATTTATTCCGGTGGTCTTGGATATTTGGCAGGCTCGCATATGCGTTCTGCCGGGGCTCTGCGCCAGAATTTAGTAGGCGTAGGCATTCTTTGGTCCTATGGATATTACAACCAGATTCGTGCAGAAGACGGTTCCATGGCGGTGCAGTACCGCCGCAAGGAGTACAGTTTTCTGGAGGACCACAACATCAAGTTCCTCATTCGCATCTGCAATGCTCCCGTATGGGTGAAGGCTTATTACCTGCGGCCGGAGACTTTCGGCACAGCGCCCATGTTCTTCCTTAGCACGGATTTGCCGGAGAATGACGGCGTATCCCGCTCCATTACCCAGCGCTTGTACGATTCCAACCCGATGACCCGCATTTCCCAATACATTGTGCTGGGGCAAGGTGGGGCTCGCCTTTTTGAGGAACTGGGCGTGGAGCCGGAAATTTACCACATGAACGAGGCCCACGCCATTGGTGCAGCCTTCCATATGCTGGCACGCAATGGCGGCGATGTGGAGGCCGTGCGCAAGCGCTTCGTGTTCACCACCCATACGCCGGAGGAAGCCGGCAACGAGAGGATGGATATTAGCCTGATGGCCAACTTCTCCTTCTTCGATGGTCTGAGTCTGGATCAGGTGCGCTCCATGTTGAAACTGAACCACGATGAGCAAACCTTCAATTACACGCTGGCCGCACTGCGGCTTTCCCACATGGCTAATGGCGTTTCCGCACTGCATGGCGAGGTATCCCGCCAAATGTGGCAAGGCTATACGGATATATGCCCCATTACCCATGTAACCAACGCCCAAAACCGAGAATACTGGCAGGATCCGGAACTGGCAGAAGCCTTTGCCATGCGCGATAAAAAAGCCTTCGTCAACCGCAAACGAGCCCTCAAAAAAGAACTCTTCCGCATAGTGGGTGAGCAAACCGGCCACCTCTTCGACCAAGATACCCTTACTATCGTTTGGGCTCGCCGTTTTGCAGCTTATAAACGCCCGGCTCTCATTACGGAAAACCCGGTCATGTTTGAGCGCATGCTCCAGCGCACAAATCGCCCGGTGCAGATGATTTGGGCCGGCAAGCCCTACCCGACGGATTTTGCGGCAGTGGATATCTTTAACAAGCTAAATCGACTGAGCGACAAGTACCCGCGCTGCGCAGTGCTGACGGGTTACGAACTAGCCCTAAGCCGTTTACTGAAAAATGGTTCCGACCTGTGGCTCAACAACCCGGTGGTAACCCGAGAAGCCTCCGGCACCTCCGGCATGTCCGCCACCATGAACGGCTCTATCTCCATTTCCACCAACGATGGCTGGGTACGAGAATTCGAGCAGGATGGCCGCAACTGCTTCATCATCCCGGAGGCCAAGACCGGCCTTACCGCAGAAGCCCGGGACCGCTCCGACCGCGACAACTTCTTCAACGTACTGGAAAGCAAAGTACTCCCGCTTTACTACGACGACAAGGACGAATGGATGAATCTCGTATTCAATGCTCTGGAGGACATCTGCCCCGCATTCGATTCCGACCGCATGGCGGATGAGTACTATGTAAAGATGTACAACTACTAATATTCTTCCCCCGCCTCCCTATCCCGGTGCTACAAGGCACCGGGATTTGCTTTTTTTGCACATGCCGGCACCACCAGCCACCCCACTGCACACCAGAATAAAGCGTTTTCTGCTTGCAGCAGGAATATCCGCCGCTATTTGTCTGTTGGTGCGGAGCTGCTTGCCAGAAGCAGAGTCATATCCGGCGGCAAGGGGGATTCCACCTGCACTTCCTTCCCATGCCACGGAAAGCGCAAACTGCACGCATGCAGCGCATGGCGAGGCAGCAGCAAGCGCTGCTCCAACTGCGGAGTCCACCCCTGCTCCATAAAAGCCAAATAGCAGCCCTCATCCCCGCCGTATATTTTATCCCCCACCAAGGGGAAACCTAAGTATTCCAAATGCACGCGAATTTGATGCATGCGCCCGGTATGGGGGATGCAGCGCAATAAAGCCCGCCCCGGCAGCCGCAGCTCCACCCGGAAATCCGTGTGGCAAGCCTTGCCCGCAGCATGGCAACACTGCCGCACATGCACCCGAGTGGGAGCCACTGCCTCCATGCGCAGAATGGGCTCCGCACAGCAGGCCGTTTCCCACAGCGGCGCCTCCTGCACAATCGCCCAGTATTCCTTGTGCAACAAGCGGTTTTGCATAGCCTTGCCCAGCTCTCGTGCTGCCTCTGCCGTCTTGGCAACCAGCGTTATACCACTCGTTTCCCTATCCAAACGGTTAATCAGGGACACTTGCCCCCCGGTAGCCAGCTCGTAAGCCAACAACTCCCGAATCCCGTGCCAAAGAGTCGGCTCATTTTTAGACCCCGTGGGGTGCGTAAGCAAAGGCGCGGATTTATCCACCACCAGCACCCCCTCATCCTCGTACAGTACACGGAAATCCGCCTGCACAGCTATGGGTAAATCAAAATCCATCACCGGGCAAAGAGAGCGGGGTCTATTTCCACCCATTCACCGAGAGCCAGCTGCAGCTGCTCCAAGCACAAGGGGCCAATGGCTATGCGTTCCAACGATACCACCGGTGCCCCCACAGCTGCCAGCATACGGCGCACTTGGTGGTAGCGCCCCTCGTGCAGGGTGAGGTGCCCCGCACAGGGAGCCGTTATCTCCAACTCCGCCGGGCGGCATGGCATCATTTCCCCCTCCAGCAAGAACTCCCCGGAAGCAAACTGCGCCACGGCCGCCTCCGGAATCGGTGCAGAAGTCGTAAAACGATACACCTTCGGCACATGGCGGCGGGGACTCGTCATTGCATGCTCAAATTGCCCATCATCCGTCACAAGCAGCAAACCACTCGTCTCCTTATCCAAACGCCCCACCGTATTCACCCCCGGATTGCGGCACAACCACTGCGCAGGCAGCAAATCGTACACCAACTCCCCCTCCTCCTTGTGGCTGCAAGTATAGCCCACAGGCTTATTCAGAGCCACATAAATACCATGCACAAAAGGCACCGGTGCCCCATCCACCAGCACCTCCTCCGCCTCCACCTTAGCACCTGCACTGCGCACCACCTCCCCACGGTACTGCACCCGCCCGCATTTAACCCACCGGGCGGCCTCCCGGCGGCTGCAATACCCATACTGGCTCAATAAGGCATCCGTTCTCATCTTCGTGCCTCATTGTGCCATGTTTTTTTCAAAAAACAAGGTTGAAATCAGGCTGTATTTGTGGTAAAGATATCCGAGTAGCATTGTCCTCGGGAGCATTGTCTCCTGCGGACGCTGAATTTTTACTCTATTATCTTATGATTACACTCATTAATGTCAATCAGCTGGCTCCGGATCAACAAGGGCTCTGGGTCAAAGCTCAGCAAGCAGTCCAGACCAAAAATTATAAATATGCCGTCACCATCCTGAAAACCCTCGTCAAACGCGTACCCGGCTTTCTGGAAGGGCGCAAACTGCTGCGTGCCTGCGAGGTAAAGAGCACCCCGGAAACCGGCCGCCGCAACTCCCTCTTTGGCGGGCTGCGTATCACCACCACCCGCAAAGACCCCGAATCCGTACTCGTCAACATCGAAGACGAACTGGAGAAAGACCCCTACTCCGTTACCGCCAACGAAACCCTCTTTGCCGCCGCCAATGATTTGAACCTGCCGGACATTGCAGCCTTCGCACTGGAAACCATCTGCCAAGGCCAACCGAGCGACAAGAAACACCTGCACCTGCTGGCCAACCACTACATCAAACACGAGCAATTTGCCCAAGCAGCAGAAACCTACCGCCGCGTGCTGAAAATCGACCACGCAGACCCCATCGCCATGCGCGGGGAGAAAGACTGCGCCGCCCGTGCCTCCATGAAGCAAGGCAACTGGGAAGGTAAAGGAGATTTCCGCACCAAGATGAAGAACGCCAACGCCACGGCCGACTTGGAAAGCGGCGATAAGATGGGGCTCACCAAGGCCGAGCTGGAAACACGCCTCGCCCAGCTCTCCGAACAGTACGCCATGGACAACACCAACCTTGCCATCGTCAAGGACATCGCCTCCGTATACGAACAAATGGAGGACTACGCAAACGCATACTCCTTCTATGCATACGCCTTCCAACTGGGCGGCAATGCCGACGTCTCCATCAACGACAAGGCCATGCAAATGCACGAAAAAGCCATGCAGGCAGAGCTGGAATACTACGAGCAAGTGCTGGCCGCCGACCCGGAAAACGAAGAAGCCAAGGCCAACCTTGCCGCCCGCAAGGCAGAAATTGCCCAAGCCGTTGTGGCCGATGCCCGCGCCCGTGTGGAAGCCAACCCCACCGATGCCCAGCTGCAATTCAAACTCGGCCAAGCACTCTTCGATGCCGGCGAATTTACGGAAGCCATCCCCGCCCTTCAGCGAGCCCGCACCAACCCGAACCTGCGCATCAAAGCCATGCTCATGCTCGGCAAGTGCTACCACTCCAAAAACATGCGCGACATGGCCATCCGCCAGCTGGAAGATGCCAACAAGGAACTCGTGGCTATGGACGATACCAAGAAAGAAATTCTCTACATGATTGGCATCCTCTACGAGGAATCCGGCAACAAAGAAAAAGCGCTGGAAAACCTCAAAGCCATTTACGAAGTGGACTACGGCTACCGCGATGTGGCTCAGAAGGTCGAATCCGCCTATTCGTAATCCCTCCCCGCTCCCCCCGTTTCATCGGGCGTGCTTCCCTCTCCGGGAAGCACGCCTCTCTTTTACAGGGGCACACTTAATTCTCATCTACTTATCGCAACTTACGTTCGTAAAGCAATGCTGCATTCAACACCACAAGCACGGAACCGGCATTGTGAACGAGTGCGCCGGACACCGGACCAAGCACCCCCATAATGGAAAGAGTGATTGCTACTATGTTGATGAGCATCGACACCGTCAGATTAAAGTGAATGGTTCTGATAGTTGCATCTGCTAACCGCTTAATGTAAGGAATGCAGCTCAAATCGTTTGTCATGAGGGTAATATCTGCGGCATCGCGGGCAATCTCGCTACCCATACCGCCCATGGCTACGCCTATGTAAGCCTGCCGAAGAGCAGGAGCATCATTCACTCCGTCACCGAGCATACAAACCTGACATCCGGAGGATTCTATTTCCGATATGATACGCAATTTATCCGCCGGAAGCAAGGAGGCGTGAACCTCCCGAATACCGACCATGCGAGCTACCTGTTCGGCGGCGGTGTAATGGTCACCGGTCAGCAACAAAATACGGCAATTATCGTGGAACAACTGCCGTACCATTGTCCCCGCTCCCGGACGCAGCTGATCTGTCAGAGCAATAAAGCCCAACGTTTCGGAACCGCTCTTCACAACCAATGTAGCCTTGCCGCTCTGCTGCAACAAGACAGGAACATTTATCGCCTCCTCATTTGCCGTTTTTCCGCAAAATATCAGCCTATCCTCCACTATGCCCTCAACGCCTACTCCGGGAATCATGCGAAAATCCAGAGCATCCTTTATATTTATTTTTAATTCCTTAGCATGGCGAACAATTGCCTTTGCTATAGGATGCTCCGAACGGTTCTCAACGGCGGCGGCACAGGCAAGCAACTGATGAGCCGACATCCCCGCAACCTGCGGAATAATATCACTCACCACCAGTTCTCCATAGGTTAATGTACCGGTCTTATCCGTTGCAAAACAGGAAACGTGCGCCATGCGCTCCAATGCTTCGCCGGACTTAATAAGCACCCCATACCGGGTTGCCTGCCCAATGGCGGCTATAACAGAAGTGGGCGTTGCCAGTGCGAGCGCACAAGGACAAAACACCACAAGAACCGTCACGGCTCGTTCGAGATTTCCCGTCAGGAAATAGGTCGATATGCCCAGCAGCAAAGCCATTGGTACCAGCCATGCAGCCCATCGGTCTACCGTTCGCTGGAGCGGAGCCTTGCGGGCATCAGCCTCGCGGATTAAGCGAATGAGGTGTTGTAAAGTTGTGTTGTTTGCCGAGCGGGTAGCGCAGATATCCAAACAACCATGCCCGTTGATTGTTCCGGCATATACAGAATCTCCTACCTTCTTATCTACCGGAAGAGATTCCCCTGTCATAGCAGATTGATTTACGGAGCTATTTCCATCGATAACCTCTCCATCAGCCGGAATAACTTCACCGGGCAGCACACGCAACACATCTCCGGGTACCACGGAATCTGCCGGAACCTCTCGTACTGTCCCATCTATCAATTGTCGCGCAATGCGTGGTGCCAAATTCACTAGCGATACCAATCCCTTCCGAGCCCGCGCAATGGTGATGCTCTCCAGCTTCTCTCCCAAAGCCATAATAAACGCAACTTCCCCGGCTGCAAACGTTTCACCTATCATGATGCAAGCCGCCATTGCTATGCTAATTAGTAGTGCAGAGCTTATACTGCGCTCAACAAATAATCTTTTCAGGGCTATATACACCAATGGTATACCGGATATCAGTACAGCCATGTACGCTCCATATTCAGCTATGGACACTTTTGCCAGCATGCCGTACAGGCTTACAACAAGGCTCGCCCCGGATATTACTACAAATTGCCATGCGCTTAATGTCTCTATGGTGGTCTCTATACGTTTCATCATTTAAACAAGTATTTAATCGTTACACAAAAAAAATTATAGGCTACTCGTCTGTATGCTCAAGTCCCAAATCCAGAATCCGCAGAACATGCTCATCAGCAAGTGCGTAGTAGATATTCTTACCTTCCCTACGAGTCCTTACAAGCCGACTATGACGCAAAATTTTCAACTGATGAGAAACAGCGGGCACACTCATTTTCAGGAGTTCCGCCAAATGAGTCACACACAACTCCCCCTGATGAAGTGCCCACAGCACTTTCAATCTGGAACTATCGCCAAACACCTTAAAAAAATCCGCCAAATCGCAGATATCTTCATCCGGCAGCATATCTTCTGCCCTTACTTGAGAGTGTGCGCACATATTTTCACGCTTAATTGAATATAAAAATATCAACTTAAGCCGAACATACAAGAAAATTCAGTGTCATTACGCCCCCCTCGGAAAGATTTTTTTTGGGGGGGGAAGCCCGAAAGGCGCAGCATTTTACACTGCCCCCTTCAGGCTACAGTAAAAAGCATCAAGCCGTGCGAGATTTAGCCTCACGCGCACGGTCTGCGGCGCAGTGGTGTATGTTTGTAGTCAGACCACGCTTAAACTCTTACAACTCAAGATTAGTAAAACATTATATTTACTTAGCTGCCATAGGGGCTATGTCACTAGGCAGCTGCATTGTATACAAGGAAGTGCCCATAGACTTGGCGCACAATACCGCAGAATGGATAGAAATCTCATCTTCTGTATGTAAAGATAAAAGAATGAGCAGAGAGCAGGTGCTTCAAACGGGGCTATTGCTCAACCGCGAGCTTAATCAGGCACGTCTGAAAGCTGCCAAAAGCACATCTGTTGCGGAATTTGCAGGACTCTGGACAGACCCGACTGTATCATTCGAACTAGAGCGAGTATTCGGAGAAAACATCACCAATAACGCTGTTGTCCCCGGCCTTACACTGCCGGTAACGGGCTTACCTGTATTGGCTAAGAAAATAGCAGAACAATACAAAGAAGACGACTACTGGCGGATGAAGGCTACGGAACGTAGTTACATGGAGGAGTTAGAATGCTTGCGACACCGCATCATGGTCACACATGAAAAACTACAAATTATGCAAGCCAGACTTTCCGTGATGCGAGAAGAACACAAGCAAATTACTCACCTGCATAAACTTGGAGAAATTGATTTCGGGACTTTTCAAATCTCGGCTCAGCGGCTCAACGTTACAGAAAGAGCCAGAAAGGAACTCGAGACTAAGCATATGAAACAGCGCCATGAACTAGTTGAAGAACTGGGATTACACCCAATTGTCGGTTCTATCCACCTCCATGATTGACATCCAGAGATGCAGATGGTAGAATAACCAAAATCTAATAGGAGATTTTCTAGATTATGCAAAGCGTTGATAATAAAGCACTTATAGGGGGGGGTAGTAGGGTAACTGATTTTTCATTCTGCCCTACAACTCCCCTTCGCACTATCCTTGATAACATCCGCTCTGCTACTGCCGACCTCTCCGAAGCCGATAAAGGCCATCGTTTTGAGGTTCTGATGAAGCGATACTTCCAGACTGACCCCATCTACAAAGAGAGGTTTTCTGATGTCTGGCTCTGGAATGAATGGCCTTATGCCAAGGGTCATGATGTCGGTATTGACATCGTAGCCAAGGAGGCTGATTCTGACCGCTATGTAGCCATTCAATGCAAGTTCTACGCTCCTGATTACTTGTTGAACGCTCACGATGTGGATACTTTCTTCATGGCTCTTAATTCCACGGTGAAGACAGAGCACAGCGATAAGGATTCCTTTGTCAGCGGTATCATTGTTGCCACCACAGACCATTGGAATTTGGTGTTGCAGGATGCCATGTTCAAGCAGCACATTCCTTGTCAGCGTATAGGCTTATCAGACTTGGAAGAAGCCTCTGTGGATTGGTCAGCCATCAGCAAAGGGAATGCAGGAGAACTGCCCAAGTATGATGCACGCCCCCATCAGCGTGAAGCCATTGATGCTGTGATGGAGGGTTTCAAGTCTGCCGACCGTGGCAAACTCATCATGGCATGTGGCACAGGTAAGACTTTCACCGCTCTCCGATTGACGGAAGAATACACCAATGGTAAGGGTTGTATCCTGTTCCTTGCACCCAGTATCGCACTCGTGGCTCAAAGTCTGCGTGAATGGATGGCTCAAACAACTTGTAAAATCCATCCCATTGCCGTGTGTTCTGATGGTGAAGCATCTTCCATTGATGACTTGAATGACCTCTCGGCTCGTGACCTGCCCGCCCGCGCTACCACAGACCCCAAAACTATTGCCCAACTGTATACCAAGTTCAAGGATAGCCATCTGACTGTTATTTTCTCCACCTACCAGTCCATTGAGAAGTTACATGAGGCTCAAAAGGTTGGAGCATTACCTGAATTTGACCTCTGCATCTGTGATGAAGCCCACCGCACGACAGGTGTGTCACTTTATGATGCCAAGACAGGTAAGTTGAATGAAAGCCATTTCGTCAAGGTTCATCAGCAGGATTACATCGCATGTCGTAAGCGTATCTACATGACGGCTACGCCCAAGATTTACGCTGAATCAGCCCGCACCAAAGCCAAGGATGCCAATGCAGAACTGGCTTCAATGGATGACCGCTCCTACTTTGGTGATGAGTTCTTCCGTCTTCCGTTCTCTCGTGCCGTCCGTGAGGGATTACTTACGGATTACAAGGTGCTTATCCTTTGTGTAGATGAGGATTATGTCAAAGAAGTCTTGGACGAACATCTCCAACAGGATGAGACAGGAGCTATTGAACTGGATGAAGCCGTGCGTCTCGTAGGCTGTTACAATGGTCTGCGTAAGAAAGTCAAACTTCCCAAGAAGCCTGATGCCACCAATGAAGATGCTGCTTACGACCCATCTTTACCCGATTTGCTGGCTCATGATGAGGATTTCCTTATCTCTGACCCCGCCCCCATGAAGCGTGCCGTAGCCTTTGCCAACAAGATAGCCGTTTCCAAACACTATACCGAGATGTGGAAAGAGGTTGTGGAGGCTATCCGTAAGCACGATGAAGAGGATACCACATTCATTGATAGCGAGATGCAGCATGTGGATGGAAACATGGACATGGGGGAGCGTGCTGCTCTCCTCGGTTGGCTCAAAGGTAATGCAGGGACGAATGCTACTCATGGTGTGCCAGAATGCCGAATTCTCTCCAATGCACGCTGCTTATCAGAAGGTGTGGATGTTCCGTCTTTGGATGCGGTCATGTTCCTTGCCCCTCGTAAATCGCAGGTGGATGTGGTGCAATCCGTGGGGCGTGTGATGCGCCGTGCAGCGGGTAAGAAGTTCGGCTACATCATTCTGCCCATCGGCATCTCTCCCAAGGATAAACCAGAGGAAGTCCTTGATAAGGATGAGAAATACAAGGTGGTATGGGAGGTTCTGCAAGCACTCCGTTCTCACGATGACCGCTTCAATGCTGAAATCAACAGTATTGAACTCAATAAAGGCCGTGGCAAGCGTATTGCCGTGGTGGGTGTCACAGGTAAAAAGAAGGGGAAGAAGCGCACAGGTAAAGATAAGGGTGATGAAAAGGAGAATAAGCCCGATGATGATACATTCATCCAGCCTGACCTTGACTTGGAATTTGAGAAAGAACTCTCCTCTTGGACTGATGGTATCCTCGTCAGAACCGTCCAGAAGTGCGGTGACAGGCGTTACTGGGAGGATTGGGCAAAGAACATCGCCAAGATTGCAGAACGCCAGACAAAGGCTATCAGCGACTTACTTGACAAAAGTATCGGATTAGAGGAGTTCCAACTCTTCCTGTCAGGTCTGCGTGAGAATACGAATCCTGCCATTACGGAAGCAGATGCCATTGAAATGCTTGCCCAGCAGTTCATCAGTCGTCCTGTATTCAATGCTCTCTTTGAGAAGTATCAGTTCGCAGAGAACAATCCTGTCTCCAAGACGATGAACGCCATGCTTGACATCGTTCATGATAACACCGATGCTGCTGACTTGCGAGAACTGCAACGCTTCTACCATTCTGTGAAAGACCGTGCCCAGAGCATTGATAATGCTGCTGGTCGTCAACAGGTGGTGGTGGAACTCTACGATAAGTTCTTCAAGCAAGCATTCCCCAAGATGGCCGAGAAACTGGGTATCGTTTATACTCCCATCCCTGTGGTGGATTTCATCGTGCATTCCGTCCATAAGGTGCTGCAACAGGAATTCGGTATCAAGGATGGTTTGGGAGCGCATGGTGTGAAGATACTTGACCCCTTTACAGGCACAGGCACATTCATCGTCCGAGCCATCCAGAGCGGTCTTATCAAGCGTAGCCAACTGCCATACAAATACCGTAATGAACTCTTTGCTTGTGAGATAGTGCTGCTGGCCTACTACATCGCCTGTGTGAACATTGAGGTGGCTTATCATGGTGTCATGAAGCAGGAGGAATACGAACCGTTCAATGGCATCTGTCTGACCGATACTTTCCGCATGGATGGTAACAGTGCTGCTGATAAGGATTTGTTCGCCGCCTTTGAGGATAACGGCGAGCGTGTGAAGAACCTCTGCAAGCAGGACATCCGAGTGATTATCGGTAATCCTCCGTACTCTGTGGGGCAGAAGTCTGCTAACGATAATAATCAGAATGAAGCCTACCCTTACTTGGATGAACGCATCGCTGATACCTACGCCAAGAACTCCAAAGCGCAGTTGAAAAACAGTTTGTATGATTCATACATCCGTGCATTCCGTTGGGCTTCTGACCGCATTACTGATGATGGCATCCTCGCTTTTATCACTAACGGTTTATACATTGATAACAACGCTATGAGTGGCTTCCGTCAGTCTCTCATGGGTGAGTATGATACCATCTACTGTTTCAATCTTCGTGGGGCTATTCGTGGCAAAGCAAAGAATGATGCAAAAAAAGAGGGGCAGAATGTTTTTGACATCATGACAGGTGTTGCAATCATCATCCTCGTGAAGAAGAAGAACCGTCCTGCTGGCCAACAAGCCACACTTCATTATCACGACATCGGTGATTATCTCTCTCGCGAGCAGAAACTTGAAATCATTACGGACTTTGGTAACTACTCTGCTATCCCTTGGCAAACCCTTATCCCTGATGGTCACGGAGACTGGCTCAATCACCGCACATCAGGTTACGAGAAGTTCCTGCCCATAGGTGATAAGGCTACCAAGGGTAAGAATGACACCAAGGCTCTTTTCTCTTTGTTCTCTCGTGGTGTGGCCACTTCTCGTGACCCGTGGTGTTACAATTATTCCCGTCCTACTTTGGAAAGCAACATTCGCCGTAGTATAGAATTCTTCAATACACAGTCAGGACTTACAGAACTGGATTACGACCCCACCAAATTTTCATGGGACAGGCAACAGAAAAAGGACGCAGAGCGTGGTAAGCAATACTGTTTCTCGGTATCGTCCATAGTCACTGCTGTCTATCGTCCATTCTGCAAAAGACATGGTTACATCCACCGCGAGTTGAACAACTGCGTGTATCAGATTCCCAAACTCTACCCTTCACCGCAGCATAAGAACTTGTGCATCTGCATTCCTAGCGTAGGTGCTCGTCAAGGTTTTACCTCATTCATTGTAGATACTCTACCCGACCTTCATGTGTATTCTGATGGTGCTCAATGCTTCCCCCTCTACAGGTATGAGGAACGCAATGCCGATGCACCGATGCTTGACCTCGGATTGGAAGCCGATGCGGGTGATTACATCCGTCACGATGGCATCTCAAACTTCGGTCTCAAACAGTTCCGAACTGCCTACGGAGACCCCAAGATTGGTAAGGAGGACATCTTCTATTATGTGTATGGCCTGTTGCACAGCACAGAATACCGCTCACGCTTTGAGAACGACCTCAAAAAGGAACTTCCCCGCATTCCCTTTGCAAAGGATTTCTGGGCATTCTCAAAGGCGGGCAGGAAGTTGGCAGAACTCCATCTGAACTACGAGACGATTGAGCCGTATCCAGTCAAGGAGGAAAGTCATGGTAACTTCCGTGTGACCAAAATGCGCTTCCCCAAGAAAGGCATCCGTCACACTATCCACTACAACGATACATGCATGCTCTCTGAAATCCCTGATGAAGCCTACGAATACATCGTGAATGGCAAGTCTGCTATTGAGTGGCTGATGGAGCGTTACGCCGTGACTACGGACAAAGACAGCGGCATCGTGAATGACCCGAATGATTGGTGTGACGAACAGGGAGACCCCCGCTACATTATTGACCTTGTGAAGCGAGTCATCCGAGTGAGTATTGAGACGATGGAGATAGTCAAGACTCTGCCCGCCATCAACGAACTATAACATCTGATTTTGAGCATGGAAGCCGAACTTCAGAAGCAATTGGTATCCTTGATGCTTTTATTCTCACATTCCCTGAACCAAAGACTCTCGAAGGGAATCTGCGCCGTTTGAAAGGCAGGGAGAAGGTAAAAATGATGTGCATGGATTTATGCTCACCCTTTCGGAGCCTGGTGCAGCGTCTTTTCCCCAA
>CAYSYD010000024.1:0-21806 GCA_964435145.1 uncultured Akkermansia sp. | reverse complement strand
TCGCGCTAGGCTCGTGTCGTCATAACAAGACACATTGAATACTATGTCCCGTACTCCCATTATTGCCGCTAATTGGAAGATGAACAAGGGCCCGAAGGAAGCCAAGGAATTCCTCGCAGCCCTGAAGGAAGAGAAACTTTGCGATTGCAAGTCTGTTGATAAGGTGATTGTTCCTCCCTTTATCACCATTCCCGCTGTTATGGAAACGCTGAATGGCTGCACCTGCATTGGAGTGGGCGCTCAGGACGTGAGCGACCGCGACAATGGTGCTTTCACGGGGGAGATTTCCACCGCCATGCTTAACGAGTTGGGCTGCACCTATGTGGTGCTGGGCCACAGCGAGCGCCGCCAGTACCATGGCGAGACGAACGCATACATCAACAAGAAGATTAAGAAAGCCTTGGCTGCCGGCATTATCCCCATCTACTGCATTGGCGAAACGCTGGAGCAGCGCGAGGGTGGCCAGCTGGAGACTGTGCTTAAGAGCCAGGTGG
Organism: uncultured Akkermansia sp.; assembly: GCA_964435145.1. Lineage (GTDB taxonomy): Bacteria > Verrucomicrobiota > Verrucomicrobiia > Verrucomicrobiales > Akkermansiaceae > Akkermansia. Next base: position 21,312 of record CAYSYD010000024.1, on the reverse strand, counting down.
TGGAAGGCTTGGAAGGCCTTACTCCTGAAGAGGTGGCCGGCATTGTAATTGCATACGAACCCGTATGGGCTATCGGTACCGGTAAGACGGCTTCCGCTGCGGATGCTCAGTCCGCCCATGCATTCATTCGTGGCGTACTTGCCGATACAGTGGGTAAGGAAGCTGCGGAGAAGGTGCGCCTGCAATATGGTGGCTCTGTGAAGCCCGATAATGCTGCGGAACTGATGAGCCAGCCCGATATCGACGGCGCGCTTGTGGGTGGCGCTGCTCTGAAGGCTGATTCCTTCGCCGCTATTATTCGTGCTGCTCTGTAAGCTGCACCGTTAACTCATTTTTTCGGAGACCGTTCTGCGAGAATGCAGGGCGGTCTCCATTTTTCTGATATGGGCAATAAGTGTTGCCCAGCTGGGAGCCTTGCCTGTTTGGCATGTTTATGCTATTGGCTTAACTGTTATGCAGGAAGTACCCAATTTATTAGGATTAACATCGGGAGAGCTTTCCCCGTGGCTTTCCGCCAGATTTGATTTACAGGCTTACCAGCGCGGAGCTTTACGAATGGAAAATTTCCTCACACAGCCATATGGCGGGATTCAACGCCGACGAGGAACTGAGTACATTCATCCCGCAGCTGTGAATGATGCCGCAGCTGTGCGGCTTTTTCCATTTTGCTATGCAGAGGACGATGCCTTGTTGCTGGAATTCTTCCCGGGCGGGATGCGGGTATACCGGGATGGCGTGTTATTGCCAGGTGCGGATGGAACCCCCTATGTGCTTTCCGTGCCGTGGGTAACATCCGCAGAGTTGGCGGCACTGCATTTTACGCAGGTGAATGATACGATTTATGTTTGTTGCCCGGCGCATCCTCCTGTGGTACTTTATCGATATGGGAACACGAATTGGCGTTGCGTAGTGTCCGAATACGAATCGTATCCCCGTGAAACACACATCATCCAAAATGAGTTTTTGCATGTGGATGTAGAGGAAGACGGAGAATATGCCACTTTGCGCTTGGATGAAGGCGATTCCTCTTTTACCCCGGAGATGGAGGGAAAGGAATATTTGTTGGCCGATGCGGATATCCCCACAAGAATCTTGTTTGAGAACTCTGTTCAAGCGGTAACTGCCACTACCTTCCCTACCTCTTTAGCCACTGCTACCATAGAGGCCGGGACCGATTTGCAAATATATGTGAAGGCTGCATATACCTATTATTTTTACCGCTGTATACGTCGCTTTACCCCGGATTGCTATAATGGCAGCGATACCCCGGAAGATTATCCTGCTTATTTCATGCCCGGGGTAATGCGCATTGGTGCAACGAATAACCAGCCCTATGAGGTTTGCGGTGATTGGGAACTGTACACCACAGGTACATGGAATGCCCACTGGGAGCTTTGGAGAAGTTACGATACTCCGGAGGATGAACCGGATTTTTATCTCTGGAATTGGACTCGCATTCGGACTTTTTCTCAAACAAAGTATGTAGAACGCCAAAATTGGGCTTTATCCGGCTCAGAGGAACGCCCCTGTCGTTTGGTGCTAGTGTGCCGCAGTGCAGACGCCACAACTCTGGGAGCCTTCATGTACATGAAGATATTAGGGGGCCAACGTGAGTATAAGTTCTTGGTTGATTCGGTGCTGGATGCTAAAACTGCCCGAGCCAAAGTATTGCGCCGCTATATGGGGGAAAACACGAACTTCGCTACAAAATTCTGGAGCTTTGGTGCAATAGGGGCTAAAAATGGTTACCCCCGTTTTTCTGCCATGTTTCAAAACCGCCTTTGGCTGGGAGGAATGCCGGGATTGCCTACCACATTGCTGGCCAGTGCAATGGATGATTACCGAAACTTCTATACAGGCTCTAACGATGATGATGCCATGCACCTTACTCTTGTGAGCAACGACCAGAGCCGCATTTGCTGGATGTGTGCCACGCGACAGCTTCTTATAGGCACCGCTGATAGTGAATGGTCCTTGACTTCCAGTAACGGCAATGTGCTTTCTGCCACAACTGCTTCATTCCAGCGGCAATCTTCCGTGGGTAGCTTGTTTATGCCTGCCCAAACTGTAGAGAATACCGTTTTATTTGTACAGCGAGGCGGGCGCCGGTTGCGTGAAATTGCTTATCGTCTGGAGGCGGATGGATTCAATGCCTCGGATATTAGTTTACTTGCGGAGCATTTGTTTAGCAGTGGCGTGAAGGAATGGTGCGTGCAACGCGGTGCCGATGCTTATGTTTGGCTGCTAATGAATGATGGCACAGTAGCAGTGCTTACCCTCAATCTTGAGCAACAGGTGACGGCTTGGCAACGTGTGAGCTTTCCCGGTCGCAAAGTGCATCATTTAACCGCAGTGCAAAGTTTGTACGGTAAATCGGATGAAATGTGGTTTGTGATGGAATATGAAAAGGATTCCTCTCTGGTATTAGAACGCCTGTGCGCCGATGGTTTCTTTGTGGATTCACAGCGTAATCTGGTGGTGCCGGAATCTGCCCTCATCGATTCTCTGGATGCCCTCGCCGAACATGAGGTTCTGGTGTCCGTAGATTCGAAGGAGTGGACCATATTCCGTGTGGAAAAAGACGGCACACTGAGTCTCCCGGAGCATTTTGCCGGGCGGAAGTTAGTGCTGGGTTTGCCTTACTTTTCCGAACTGCATACGATGCCCTTGGAAAGCATCAATAGTTTTCATTCCGTTCGCCAGTTAGGGAGATTCCGCTTAAGGGTGTTGGATTCCTCCCTGCGCTTCGAATACCGCAGTTCCCACCACAGGAGGTGGGAGTATTACACCCCGGAAACGGACCATTTAGAGCCACCCTACACCGGGTCTGTTCGCATGCCGCAGATGCCGGATGCCGGAGTAGGGGAGAGTTTTTGCCTGCGCTGTAGCGGCGGGGATGATTTCAAGCTCTTGGCCATTAGTATAGAGGTGGATTTCCATGGCAAATAAAATAAGACAGCAGGTGTTTTCGCACCTGCTGTTTTATTTAGCTCAACTTGTAGGACACTCCCGGTTGGGGGATGAGTACCTCTGCTTCGGGGAGTATGGTTTGTATGGCACCTTGGAGGGACTCCAGTGCCTCCGGATCCCCGTGTACCAGCAGAACCTTCCGGGGCGCCAAACGCTTAGCGTAATCAATCAAGGCCTGCCGCGAAGCGTGGCCGGAGAAATCGAAACTTTCCACTCTGCAATTCACCGGATGGCTTTGCTTGCTCTTTTCCCGCAGGCACACCTTTTCTCCGTGGGGCGTATCTTTTACTCTTCCCGCAGGGGAGTCCGGGTCGCTGTACCCCACGAAGAGAATGGCATCGTTGGGGTGCGTAATAATCTGCTCTGCCAGCTGGTGGGAAACCGTGTGTTCACTCATCATGCCGCTGGATACAACATAGATGTTTCCCGGGGAGACCACGAGGGGCGCAGCTCCCTGTTTGGGTAGCCCGTGGGTTTCCACGCTCTCCTTAAGTCTGTATCCGGGCAGCAGTCTGGGGGTGCTATCGGCCAGCTTGTCATATAGTGCTGTAATTTTGGAGCTGAGACCACCGAAATAGACGGGGACATCAGGAATAAGCCCTTGCTCCTTGAAGCGTCCGATTTCGCACAGCAAGCACTGGCTTTTTCCTAAAGCGAACACGGGGATGAGTACTGCGCCATTATTTTCAAGAACTTCCCGAATGGTATCGGCAAAGCGCCGCATTTCCTTTTCCCGGGTGTAGGCTGCATCTCGTTCGGTGCATCCGTGCGTGCTTTCCATAATGAGGATATCAATCCCGCTTTCCGGGAAATCGGCTCCGGGGATAAGCGTTTGGTTGTCGAATTGGACATCACCTGTATAGAGGATTGTGGTGCCGCCGGCAGATTCCAACTCAACACCACAGGAACCCAGAATATGTCCGGCATCGTGCAGTGTGGCTAAAACACTCCCATTGCGCCCGATGCGGAAAGGTGCATTGTAAGCACGGGGCATCCAGCACCGCGCAGCATGGTCCAATTCTGCATGGGTGTAAAAAGGATATTCCACAATTCCCTCCTGTGTGCGTTTAGCTGTCATCACATTAACGGAATTATGCAGCATTGCCAGACCAATTTCCGCCGTGGCAGTGGTCATGTTTACCTCGGCTGCCGGGAATTCATCTTGCAGTATGGGAAGTGTGCCAATATGGTCCAAATGAGAGTGAGTAATAAAGATAGCATCCGGGTCTGCGGCACCAATGAGCCCAAATTCGGGCTGGGCGGCAGAACCTTCTTTTTTGGGGTGCATTCCGGAATCCAGAATCACCCTCACTCCGTCCAAATCAAGGAGATAACAGTTCGAACCAATTTCTGTGGAGCCTGAAAGATTCGTAAAAGTAATCATACGTCTGCCCCTAGTTTGCCGCAAATGGCGAGAAATGTCAATGCACTACTCTGTCCTCCCGGCGCGGTGGATTTAGCGTCGGCGGAACAGACCGTAGCGCGGGGAAAAGAGGTAGGCCAGCATAAAAAAAACACCCAGAACTACAATGATGGTAGCACCTAAGTGCCACTCCAGCGGATACGAAAGGAAAAAAGCCATCACTGAGCCCAACCCGCCAATGAGGCCTCCACCCCAAAAAAGAAGACTGCTGCGATCCGTCAGCAAATGCATCGTGGCGGCCGGTGCTACGAGCAGCCCCAGTGTGAGAAAGGCTCCCACGGCTTGCAGGGAGGAGACTAGTACGAGAATGATAAGGGCAAAGATGCCGTAGTTAAAGGCACGCGTCGGGATGCCCATACTTGTGGCCGCTCTGGAATCGAAAAGATAAATCATGAGCGGCCGGTACAGAATGGTGATGCTCAGCACAGCCAAAGCTCCGCAGGCGTAGGCAATCCATAGGTCGGCGTTGCTCATGCTCATAATGTTGCCGAAAAGCCAGTCATCCACTTTTTGCTGGAGCCCTAAGCGGATGAGGACGATATAGCCGCAGGCAAAGGCTGTGGTATGGAGTACGGAGAGAGCCGTATCATGTTCAACTCGGGAGGTGCGGGATACGAACAGAGACCCCAGCCCCACCATGAGCCCGGCAATGATAGCTCCCACAAGAATGCTGAATTGGAAAAGCCCGAACAAAAGAATAGCCAAAGCAATACCGGGAAGAAGGGCGCAGGAAAGTGTGCCTATTTGCAGGGAAGAGCGGCGGAGCAGTATAAGCGCACTTACGAAGCCATTGGAGAAGCCTATAACGGCGCATGCCCAAAGGCTACGCTGAGCTAAAGGCTCCTGAAGAAATTGCAGAAAGGTACTCATTTTTGTGCCGAGGATGTAGAGCCAAAGGCTTTTATAAGATTTCCCGGAGAGAGGATTGTTGCTGTGGGACCGGCGGCAAGGAGCTGCCGCTTGAGCAGCAATGCTTCATCAAAAATCTGCGGTGCCGTAGCTAAATCGTGGTGGGAGGCTATGACCAAACGTCCTTCCGAGGCCAATTCTTTCAGTATGAGGCTAAGAGCCTCCACCCCGGGAACATCCAAGCCGGTAAAAGGTTCATCCAGCAAAAGAATGTGCGCTTCCTGAGCCAAAGCTCTGGCCAGAAAGCAGCGTTGCTGTTGTCCTCCGGAAAGAGCTCCGATTTGGCGTTTTTGCAGCTCCGTTAATCCTAGTGTTTCCAAGGCTTTGTCTACAATTTCCCTATCGTGTTTACGGAAAGCTCTCCACATGCCCAGATTAGGGTATCGCCCCATTTCTACCAGTTCTCGTACGGTAATGGGGAAAGCCCAGTCCACTTCTGAGCGTTGGGGAAGATAAGCCGTTTCACTGCGGAATTGGGATAAATCGTTTCCGTTCCACAAAATGCACCCGCTGCGGGGGCGGAGCAACCCCGCCAGAAGATTGAGCAGGGTGGATTTCCCGGCTCCATTGGGACCGATGAGTGCCAGCGTATGCCCGCAGGAGATGCTGTATGAAATGTTTTCCAATACGATATGGGTTCCATAAGCGGCGGAGAGCTGTTTTATACTGAGATGATGCTCTCTGCTATGGGTATGCGCTCCGCCCCAGCATATGTGATTTTGGTGGATGTGGGATGCCGTTACCATGAAAAAGTGCAGATATTGTGCAGCTCCGGGCTATGCGGGGTGTTCCAAAGCGTTTTTTCCTGAGCCTCGCGCCTCTCCGGTTCCAGTACGATGCCTACAGCTTGTGTTTGCTCACAATCCGGCTTACTCCAGCGTGCGAGGATTTCCAGTTCTAGGGAAGGGGTGTTTGGTAGGGCGATTTCTGTTTCCCACGGACTTTCGGCATCCCGCGGGAGGGTGGCTATGAGTTTGCCTTGGTGGCGGATTTTAAGCTCCTGTATAGTGCCGGTGTAATGGATGCTGGTGTAGTAGGTGCCGGAAGAGGGTATTTCCTCTGCACGGCTTATTTTCCGGGGAGTTTGCTGCGTGCTTTCCTCCGTGAGTCGGAGCAGGGGAAGCCCGGCGGCAAGAACCCCCAGCAGCGTCAGTATAATAGTTTTGAGCGGAGCCATGCCTTTTGTTAATTTTGAGCCGAGAGCCCGGCGGCAATGTTTTTCACATTTTCACGGAACATGGAAGCATAAGAATCATGGCCGGGAGCAATCCCATCCAAAATAATGGGGCGTATCCCGGCACCGATTTGTTCTGCAAGAGTTTGCATGGCTCGTGGGGATTCGTTAATGTCATAAAAAAGGCAGCCTACGCGCTGCGACCTCAACTCTTTGAGTAGGTGAGCCATACTGGCCGTATCTCCCTCACTTTCGTGGGCAATGCCATGAATTGCAATGGCCGCGAATCCGAATTCCTTGCAGAAATGAGCCGTGGCTGCATGCGAGGTGGTGAGAATACGCTTATCCTGCGGAATGCGGCTAAAGACCAAGCGAGCTTCGCGAGTCAATGTATCCATTTCCTTGGCATATTCGCGCTGTTGTTTTGCCATGGCTTCCTTTGCTTGCGGTACCAGTGGGGAAAGCACTCGCAGCATTGCGCGAGAGGCTCTTTTCATATTGTTCGGAGTACTCCACCAGTGAGGATCTGTTCGCCTGCTGCCGGGCAGATACACATCGGGAATGGCATTGCCTAAAGAAATAATGATTGTCCCTTCGGAGATGCTCTGCTGCAAATCTTTCATGTATGGCTCTAGATTCTTACCGCAGGCCAGAATAATCTTGGCTCCCGCCGCACGGGCAATATCTCCCGCTGTGGGCTGGAAGGCGTGCAGCTCTCCGTTTTCCGGAAAGAGGTTGACTACCTCCACTTGTGCCCCGCCGATTCGGCGAGCCATTTCGCTGAGGAGCGGGTGCAGGCTAGCCACCTTTACCTGTGCTTGCACATGGGCTAAACAGAGCAGGGAAGCAAGGATGCTAAGCAGGAATCGTTTCATGCGCCGCATTGTACACGCGCGGGAGTGCGCGTGTCAATCCGCCTCTGGGTCATGGAGGATTCCGCATCAGGAAATCCACATATCCGGGGGAAATCGCCAGCTATCATCGGCAGCTTCTTCCAGCAGCTTATCAGAATAAACCGTCAGAATACTATCTGCCTCCTCTGCTTTAATCCAATTGGCATATCCACCCGGCACGCAAATGACTCGGCTGTTATCCGAGGAAAGATTGTAGGTTTGAACAGGTAAATCCGCAGAGGGATTATCCCAATCATCCGGCTTAACGAGTTTGAGGGTAAAGCTCCCCTTGGTGCAGTAAAACCATTTCGCTTCGCGCTTGTGAGCATTCCAGCCTCGCACAACATCGGTATCCGGGTGGTGGATGATGTAGCATCTGCGTACGCCCTCGAAATGAAAATCATTGACAGAAGAAATCTGCCCGCGATGGTCCCGATATATGCTGCCTTGGATTTCCGTAATCATGATAGGCGGGGGGGATTAAGCGTTGAAATAATCTCTTATAGCGGCGGCTGCACCCTTCACCAGCGGCGGACCATGATAAATGAATCCGCTGTATAGCTGCACAAGGGAGGCACCGGCCTTAATTTTAGCTACGGCATCCTCCGGCGTGGTAATGCCGCCTACGCCGATAATGGGTATACTGCCGTTGAGTGCTTGGGCAAAGGCTTCCAATGTTTCATTAGCCCGGTTGTAAAGCGGTTTGCCGGACATACCACCGCTTTCTTTGGCTGCGGGATGCCCCTCCACGCCCTCGCGGGTGGTTGTGGTATTGGTGCAGATAAGACCATCCAGCTGGCAGTCTTGGAACACCTGGGCAAGCTCGGTAATTTGCTGCTCGCTCATATCCGGGGAAACTTTCATCACGAGAGGTACGTATCGTCCCGTATCGTTGGAAAGGTTGGACTGTTCGCTCTTGAGCAAGGAAAGCAAATCTGCCGCAGAATCCGCCTTGGCCAAATCCTGCAAATTGGGGACATTGGGGCAGGAGAAGTTAATGGCCACATAATCCGCCACATCCCACACAGCACGGAGGCATGCCAAATAATCCTGATGCGCCTCGGAGTTGGGGGTCACTTTGTTTTTGCTGATATTGACCCCCAAAACACCTTGGAACCCGCCGGTGCGGCGAATGTTCTCCACGCCCTCATCCACACCGGGATTGTTGATGCCCATGTGGTTAATAATAGCTTGCTGGGGAATACAGCGGAAAAGGCGCGGCTTGGGGTTTCCCGGCTGCGGGCGGGGCGTGAGGGTGCCTACCTCGACAAAGCCGAATCCCAGTTGCCCAAATGCTGCATAGGTGTTCGCCTCCTTATCCATGCCGGCCGCCAACCCCACTCGGTTGGGGAATTGAAGTCCCATCACTGTGACGGGGTCGCTGATGCGGGAGCCTGCCACGAGGGGCAAAATGCCCAGCTTCTCCGCCATTCGGAGCCCGGAAAGGGTGACGGTGTGCGCTGTTTCCGCATCCATTTTGAAGAGGACGCTGCGAGCTATCTGGTAGAGTCTGGGATTCACGGATAAGAGAGTAATGTGTGTTTGGTCGGAGTGTGTACGGAGGGGATTCTACGCCCGGGGAGGGCAGATGGCAATACTTTTCTTTTATTCCTCCTCCACAAGCTGGGTAATGCTGCCAATCTCCGGACAGGAAAACTCCACTATATCGCCCGGTTTGAGGTAAACGGGCGGATTCATCCCCATGCCGACTCCTCCCGGGGTGCCGGTGGATACCACGTCTCCGGCGTTAAGTGTCATGAATCGGGAAACATAGGCCACGAGTTCAGCCACGGGCATCATCAGCTCTGCTGTGGAGGCTTTTTGGCGAATTTCTCCGTTGACTTTCAGGCAGAGTTCCAACGCATCCGGGTTGGGGATTTCATCCTTGGTTACCAGAATGGGACCGAAAGGGGCAAAGGTATCGTAACTCTTTCCCTTGGTCCACTGTCCTCCGTGTTCCAGCTGGAAAGAACGCTCGGAATAGTCACACATAAGGGTATAACCCACAATGGCGCGGCGCGCCTCTTCCGGGGTGGCATTGTGAAGCGTATCGCCTATGATGACGGCAAGCTCCACTTCGTAATCCAGCTTAGTGGCACCGGGCGGATTCAACACATAGGCAAGATCTGAACTGATGGCCGAGGTGGCTTTGAGAAAGAGGGATGGTTCCGTGGGCGCATCTCCGCTAAATTCCTGAGCATGGGCGGCATAGCTCTTGCCCAAGCAGGCAATAGTGCAAGGCTGCACATGCAACGCACTGGAGATGGCAAGCTCCTTCCTGTCCACCGGTACACCATCGGCAGCACCTTGGGAAATCCAAGTTTCTATTTCCTTGCGGAGCTTCTTACCTCCGGGAAGCATAGCCGTCCAGAGTTGCTCATCCTGAGCGGTTACATCAATAAAGCAATTACGTTTAGGAACCCAAAGGCCAATGGTGCTTTCGCCTTCTTCATCCACATAGTATTGGAGTCTCATGGCAGAATAATAGGGGGGAATAATAGCTTACATGTTGCCCCAGTCATCGAGAGTGTCCGGGATATCATCGAGCTTGGGGGAAATGCTGTCCGCCGGGACGGAAGGGGACTCCGGCGGTGTCGTTGTAGCCTCGGCAGGGGCGGAATCCGAGTGTGGTCCTGTATCCGCAGCTTCGGTATAAGGGGAAATGGGTTGGTAAGGAGCAGGTTCCTCCCCGGTTATGCCGGGGGCAAAGGGCGTATCAGCAGGCTCTTCCGGCTGCGCCTCCTCCATCGGTGTTTCGTCCTCCTGCTGTTCATTGTTTTCAGCACCTGCTTCCGATATGTTGCGGTAGAGGAAAACGCGATCCCCCTGCATCACATGTCCGGCTCGAATATCCGCCGCGATGATGTTGTTGCTCACATGCTGGGAGGAAGAAACAAGCAGATTGGCAATGCGCTCCGTGCTGCCGTCTGCGGGGTGGGTTATGAGTACGGTGCCTTCCACCGGAATGGGGCCAATAATGCGTAACAGGGCAAATTGGCGGGAAGCATACACTTGGTGTACCTCTCCGAGATAGAGCGGTGCAGGGATTTCAAGAGCAGGCTTCTCCTCATCTCCCCCTTTGTTTGCCATGTTTTGCTGCTGCAAGCAGGCAACCTGCCCAAGCAGCAGCCCCCCAAACAATCCTACCCGGAAGTATCTTTTCATGGCAAATAGGAGAAAGAATAGACAGCTTAAAGGATGTTGCAGCAATCCTGCCCTTCTTTTTGCTGCATGAGGCTACCCAAAGTGACGCTCTCCAAATATTGTCGAATAACATTCCCCAGCCCTTGCCAGATGGTTACGGTGCTGCATGTTTGCTTCATGGGGCAGGGGGATTTAGCCGCATTGAGGCAAGGCGCCGGCAGCATATCCCCCTCCGCTGCTGTAAGAATCTCGTAAACATTGTATTCCTCCGGCTTGCGGGCAAGGGCATAGCCCCCGGCTTTACCGCGTACACTGCTCACTAATTTATCCTTTAATAAGCGGGATATGATGCTTTCCATGTATTTGATGGTAATATTCTGGCGCTCCGCAACTTCGCGCAGAGCCACAGGCGTCCCTTCCCGGGAGTTTTGCGCTAAATCCAGCATAATCCGGAGCGCATAGCGCCCTTTTGTTGATATCCGCATCATAGGTGATGCTGGTATTCTCTTTTAAATCCTACCAATAGTCAAGGAAAAAAATAAAGCCCTGTCTGAGAGGACAGGGCTTGAATTTTGTTCTTTTGAAGGAAAATCAGGCAAGTGCGGCAGAAAACCGTTCGAGCAAGCCACGTAGTGCAGGGTCCTTTTGCATTTTGTTCTCAATGGTGCGAGTGGCATGCAAAACGGTTCCGTGGTCTCGCCCGCCGAAAGCGGCTCCTATATCCTGTAAGGAATTGCATGTATGCTTGCGGGCAAGGTACATAGCCACTTGCCGGGGATGGGCAATAGCGGCCGTGCGGCGCGGTCCGTTGATGTCGGACGTGCAGAGGTGGAACTCCTCTGCCACGCGTTGTTGGATGTCCTCAATGGAAACGGTGTTGAACAGGTAGCTGGTGCGGGGCGTTGTCATTAAGTCCCCGAGATTTTCACGCAGGAACGCTATGCTGGGGCTGCTGTTATGCAGTACGGCATAAGCACTGGCGCGTACCAGTCCGCCTTCCAGAGAGCGTACGGAACTTGTGATGCTCCGGGCAAGGAAATGCACAATCTCCTCGGAAAGAACCTGTTTTTCCCAGCGCTGCATCTTTTGGCGGAGGATTTCCACTCTGGTCTCATAGCTGGGAGCGGTGAGTTCCACTGCCATCCCCTGTTGGAAACGAGTCACCAGGCGGGAATCCATGTTCGTGATGTGGGACGCAGGGCAATCGGCCGAGAGAATAATCTGTTTCCCGCTATCAAATAAAGCGTTGAACGTGTGGAAAAATTCCTCCTGCGTCTTCTCTGTGCGAGCCATGAACTGCACATCGTCAATCATCAGTACATCAGCCTTGCGGAATTTGCGGCGGAAATTGTTCAGAGCATCCCCCTTCTTGCGCACCGCCTCGATGTAGGAATTGGTGAACTCCTCGCAAGTAACGTACTGTACCACCACCTCCGGCCGCCGGGCGCGGATGGCATGCCCGATGGCGTGCATTAAATGCGTTTTCCCCAGCCCGGATGCACCATGGATGAAAAGCGGGTTGAACATCCTCTGTTCCGAGTGAATCAGGGCTTGGGCCGTGGTGTAAGCAAAATCGTTATTGGGCCCCACCACCATATTCTCGAACGTGTAAGCCTCGTTCAGCTTGGTGTCTTCCTTAGTCCTTTTTTTTGTGCGGGGCGGGGGTGCTGCGGGAGTCTCCTCATTGGCAGCAGGGGCGGAAGACTCAGCCTGCGGCTGCTCCTCTTCCTTTTTCTGCTCTGTGGTAGCGGGTTTTTGCTCGTTGAGCGCGGCTTCGATGGCGGCGGATTGCTCCCCGGCTTCCACAAATTGTAACTCTCTCGGTGTCCCCATCACACTTGCGATGGACATCTCCATGTACTCGCGATAATTCATCTCCAGCCATGCAATCATCTGGCCGCGTGGGTACTCTATGATAAACTTGCTACCTGTATCTTCAATCAGGCTCAGCTCGGAGATGAACTCAACACCGTATCCCCCCGCATGCCCGCGGGCTTCCAGATCCATCAGAATCCGGTCCCACAGGTCTCTGTTCTCTTCCTTACGGCTCATCTCCTTTTTCTTCCTTGCTATCGTTTTTTCTCCTGTGTCTCCTCCCTGTTTTGTGGGGGCGGGCTGACAGGTGCGGGGGAACTATGCCACGAGTTCCTGTTCAGAAAAAGATTTTTTTGTTTCGCGCTTTATTGCCCGCACGCGCTATGCCCTGTTCCATGCGCGTTCCACACTACGAAAAAAATTATTCTCAGCACGGGGAGATAGTTAAGTTTTGTTGATATTTATATTTTCTTTTCGCGGGAACGGGAAAGGTCTTGTGGAACATTTTTAGAGCGTTATATAAAACATTGATTATTAAACAGCTAAACTAATTTACGAATAAAATGAAACAGGGATTCGGAAGGCATAGTTCGCCTTATCTTAACATGCGTAAGAGAGCCGATTAGAAGCAGAAATGCTGCCACCCGGAACCAAGCTCGGAAGCACCTTCCGCGACAAGAGAACCGATGCAGGAAAGCGGCACCGGAAGAGAAATAGAGGGAAGCCGTTCAGCCAGAGCGGGAGGGAACGCCATAAGCAGCTCGTAATCCTCCCCATCACAAAGAGCCTGTTGAGGCGTGCAGCCGGCATGGCAAGGCAAGGACTCCGTAGAGAGAGCAAAGCCACACTGCGAGGCCTGCGCCAGACGCGGCAAATCGGTTGCCAGCCCATCGGAAAGGTCCATCATTGCAGAAGGACGCATATCGTCCTCCATGAGCGCTCTGGCGAGGGATACACGCGGTTCAAAATCCAAATGCCTGCCACTGGGGAAAGAGCCCCCCAGCTGCCCGGAAACGTAGAGTAAATCTCCGGGGCTACCCCCGGACCTTAAAACGGCCTTGCCATGCTCTACCCTCCCGGTCAGTGCCACGTTGATAACGAGGCCATCGTATGGCAGGGAGGATGTCTCCCCCCCGGCTATGGAAATATGGTAGCCGGAGGCGAGTGCTGCCATCCCTCTGTAAACACCCTCCAGAAGACTCACAGGCCTCGATGGGTGGCAAAGCAGGGTAATGAGGGCATGCTCCGGCAAACCGCCCATAGCGGCGATATCGGAGACAGCGCGGGCGAGCGCCTTGCGGCCGATGCGCTCCGGCTCCGTACCCGGGAGGAAATGGACCCCTTCCACCACCACATCCGTTTTCAGCAGGGAATCCCATCGGGCATCCCTTTGCACCACGGCACAATCATCCCCGGCACCATGCAGGAGCCTATCATTGGAGGGGAGCAGGGGGAGTAAGCGGCGGAGAACGGCATTCTCCCCCAAGGCAGAAAGCGGTGTATGGGGCATAGTCAATCAGGTAAAGAGGATAAGAACACAGAGAACGGAAAGAGCATTAAACGCAGCATGGATGGCGATGGGTAGCCACAAGGTCTTGGCTCTCTCGTAAGCCATGCACTGCACCATACCGAACAGGAACAGAGGCACCGCCTGCGGAAGAGCCACATGCACCGCGCTGAACAGCAGGGCGGATGCCAACATGGCCGGTATGGCACCGCCCCAGTATTTCAGGATATTGAAAAGGATTCCGCGGAAACAACACTCCTCCGCAAGGGGCGCCACAATAACCGCCATGATGATAAGGAGAATCCTTGTCCCCGTGGAGCCTTGTGCAATGTGGTAAATAACATCCTGATACAAGGGACTCCCCGTTTGCTCTGCCACGTATTGCAGGAATCCCATACTTTCCAGAATCTGGGAAGGTATTATAATGGCAGCCAGAGCAAGGAACAGCCATGCCACTAAACGTTTGAGACCTATGCGTGTCTCCGGACGCCAAGGTAAACGCACTATGCAGAGAATAACGAGCGGAAGATAAATCAGAATTTGCGTGGCAAGGGCGGAAACAAGCTCAAGCGTGGAAAGGGGCACCTTGCTTGTATTTCCTGCGGTATCGGAGAGCAAGGGAAGTGCCGTAGCTCCCGTGTAAATAAGGAAAAAGAAAAGAGCCAGCAGCTGCTCCCACAGCGCGGGGAAGTCCTTTTCGGGAAACAGCGGTACCTGTGGGATAGTGATTTTTTTCCTCAGGATGCCGAGGAAAACCGGTAGCAGGCAGGCCGCCAAACTACCCAAAAGAATAATGAGAGCTAAAGTAGTATAGTGCATAGAGAGAATGAATGGTTAATAGACCAGAGCCCCGCAATAGCCGGGCATGGGAGAAAATAAACGGATTTGCAGAGCCGTATCGAACAGGGGAATAATTCGCCCCTGACTGTAAATAAAAGGATATTGCTTAGCATTCCACATGCTCTCGCCTGCGTGTTTAACCAGAGCCTCCGAGGCGCACCAGCAATCATAAAACTCGTGTTCCGGGCACCCGCGAGCCCGGAATGCAAGCCATTGTTCCTCCGCCATAAAGCGGGGTGCGAGTTGTTGGAAATCACGCGTGCGGATGTATTCAACATCTACCCCTATTTCCGCGTGGTGAAAAGCAAGGCACAGGCAATCCCGGGAGTGGCTGATGTTGAAATGAATTCCGGGAGAGAAAGGCTTGCCGTGTTCTCCCGTCCGAATAAGAACATCCTGAGGGGCGCAATGGCTGCGGCGCGCTAACTCCATGCGGAGTATCGCGCGGGAGAAAAGAGCCGTTTTGCCTCGGCGTAGCCTCTCCGCCTGCTCCTCTCCCGGCAGCATGGATAATGCTTCTTCCTGAGAGAATGGCAAATCCTCAAAATGGTAAATAAGGTAGTCCATAGCAACCTATAGTGTTAAGTGGCGGATTCGGAGGGGTTGAGTCTCCAACACGGCAAAGCTCGGTTTTTCCTGCCGCCCGTATATTTCACCGGGGTTAATGAGCGGCACCTCGCCTATTTGCTCCACGGCTGCGCAGTGCGTGTGCCCGTAGAAAACAGCATCATAAATCCCCCTTTGTGCGGCCTTTTGTGCAGTCCACGGCAGGTGGCACATGAAGAATAGTCTTTGCCCGAGACGAAGCTCTGCCGTATCCCCATGTAAACAAACATGTGGATGCTGCTCTGCCACACGGTAAAAGGCTTGGCGGTCATACTCATTATTACCAAAAACCACATCCAACGCCTGTGTCCATTCCTCGCAGAGTATGCGGAACGTAGAAAGCAGAGCCAGATCCCCCAAACAAAGCAAATGCTCACAGCCGGCCTCTCGCGCAGCATGAAGCGCCAGTAGCAGGTGCGTGGTGTGGTCATGAATATCGGAGAGAATGGCGATGCGCATAAAAATTACTGCGTGCTGAAGATGGGAGAAAACCGGAGAACCCTTTCCGTTGGCTCCCCATAAGGTATGGCGGTGAGCATATCCTGCCCCACATACCAAAGAAGGGTCCCCTCCTCCATAGTTCGGTACAGAATAGGCTGTCCCTTTTCATTCACATAGCCGCAATAGCGGGGGGTAATGTTGAGAACCTGCTGAAAATTGTGAGCTATTTCCTTGGCATAATCTGCACCGGCGTGCTGCCGGAACCAGCGGGAATACGCTTCCTCAGCCTCCTTGGTATCCTGCGCGGGAGAAATCCAGCAAGTCCCATGGAGCGGCACTTTTATCCACTCTTGCTGCAAGCGGCGGAAGGACTCAATGTGTTTTTTGAGGGTGGGCGCATAGTGCATGCCGGAAATCGCTTTCCAACTGTGCAGCTCCAGCACCCGTGCCAGCGTGCTATATACATATGCCTTAGCAAGAGCCGGGCAATCCTCGCATTCTAAATTAAGCACGTTGGCAAGCACGGCCGGAATACTGGCCGACATGAGGAAACGGGGCTTATTATCCAGAATAGCAATCTTTTGAAGCGGTGTTGTATCGATTTTTCGGCTCCAGACGTGGTGCGGATCCTGCCATTCCACTTTGCGTTGGTGGCTCATGGATTTGCCCGGGTCCAGCCCGGAACGCAGAAAGACCACGCGCTTATTCCGCACCACCGGCGATTCGTCCGCATAACACACTTCCCCTTCCGCATTCGTAAGCTCAAAAATCGGCCGACGGAGCGCCGGGTTGGAGAATAACTCATCCAGCAGTTGAAGCTGCTGCCGTGTTGCCGGGAACGCACCCGGGAAAGTACCTTTTTTCCCCAGCAGACACGCCGTGGCATCTTCCAACAGCTCCGGTGTTAAATCCCGGCGGTAGATCCTCATACCATTCTGTACCTCTTCCGCATTCGGCAAAACCTCCCGTATTTTCAACCACTCTGCAGCCGGGGGATAATGCTCTGCCTGAATCCCCAGCAGCATCTCCTTGTACTGTGCATACGTGTGGGCAGAGGGAAAAAGTCTCATTCCTTTCAGCATATTCTCCGCACTTCGGAGGCTACGGGCTACCTGCTGCTCTTCCTTACGGAGGGGAATAAGGTGTTTTTCGGCAATTCCGTAGGCATCTCTCGCATCAGTATAAAGCTCAAGCAGGCGGGAAACCTCCCCGGCTCTGGCTTGCAGCGCGGAGATATCCTCCTCCGGCTTTCCCTGAAAATCGATAGGGGAGAAAGGCTTTTGCAACTGCGCCAGTGCTTCCTCCTTCTGCCGGTGCATGCTTTCCTGCTCAACAGCACAAATTTTTTGCCAGCGCACATTCAGCGCCGGGCTATAATCTCCCACCATTTGCCGCAGCCGCTCAATTTGAGCCCTAGTGCCGAGGGAAATCCCATCCGCATATTCGAGCCGCTCTGCCTGCCGCAGCAAGCGGTCGAGTTGTGTGCATTTTTCCTGAATGCTTTGCAGCCGGTTTCGCAGCTTTTGGGCTTCCTCGTGCGTGCGGGAACAGAAGAGCCGATTCAATCCGGTATCGTAAGCGTGTAATCTGTTTTCTGCCTGTCCCCACAGGGCTTCTTTCCTTGTGGCTGCCAGCACATCGGCGGCATGTGCGGCTTTTTTTTGCAGGAAAAATCCAGCACTGCACAGTCCGCCGAGCAGCAAAAGCACCAAAAGCGCCGGACGCAGCATGCGGGATACCAGCCCTATCTGCCCCAATCGTCGTTGGAGAGCATTGCGGAATTGCTCCATTTGGCGCCACTCTGCGGCATCTGCGGCGTGGCTAAGCTGTTGCTGAAGAGACTTCAGCTCTTTATATTTTTTTCTCAGCTCCCGGGGGGGCCGGGAGAGGACGAGTTCCGGCTCCCTATGGTATTCCTCCAGTAGTTGCGCAAGGCGCTTCCGCGAACGCATAGCTCTGTGGTGGTGTTGCTCTAACTCCTCCTTTTCGAAAGAAAAAAGCTCTCCGTGCAGCAAGTGGTATAACTCCTCTCTGGCCCACTTATCCAGAGGATTTACCTGCAAAAGCTCCTCTAAATAGGCACGAGCCTCCTCGCGTTTTCCGGCTCTGGCCAAACGCTGGAGCTTTGCTTGCTGCGGAGTCTTTCTCTGCCGTCTCATGAGCCTTTCTGCTTCGTCTGCAACTGGAAGAGCCACACAAGATCTCCGTGTTCCCCCACATGGAGCTGCTTCAGCATCAGAATTAAGGTGCGTTTGTTGCGGGTGCGGTAGCGCTCCGTTTCATGAGTATATGCCTTGGAAAGACTGCGGGAAAGCACCTCGCATATTCTTTGGCGAATCAGGCGGCGTGTCTCCGGGATTTGTAGTATCTCACCCAATTGGCGTCTGGCCTTGCGTGCCTGCCATTTGTCGGATATAGCCATCTCGTAATTCAGGGTGAGAGCCGTCTCCTTGCGGAATATCTGTTGCAGAATATTGCAGAATACCTTGTTATTAAAGAGTTCGCAGTACTCGCTCTGCAACTTCTGGCGTTCCTTGCGGGAAAGCTCTGTATTATCCAACTCCATGCAAATGCGGTACAGATTAGCAAGGCTGTAAGTGGCATTACCCTCCGGCACCTCCCCGCAGCAGCTGGTATTCGCCACGGTATGGAAAACGCGCATCAACTGTCCTCCCGGGGGTAATTTAGCTTCCAGAGAACATTCGAAGGTCGTTTCCGTCTCTGTTTCCGTGAGTAGCTTGCTATTCCAGGAAATGCGGGAATTTGTTTCCTTATCAACCGGGGCTTCCGCCAAACTGTTATGCCCGCCCAGAACCGGCAGCTGTACCTGCAACTTGCCTATTTTTCGGTGCTGTTCCGGCTCGGTCCACGGGTATACTTCCGGAACTTCCAGAAGAAGCTGGCAGCGTTTCCCCTTCTGGCGGAGGCTAAGCTGAGTACTTTTAATCGCAAAAACGCTGCTATCCACCTTGGGTAAATCGGCGGGCTTAT
This sequence comes from uncultured Akkermansia sp., assembly GCA_964435145.1. Classification (GTDB taxonomy): domain Bacteria; phylum Verrucomicrobiota; class Verrucomicrobiia; order Verrucomicrobiales; family Akkermansiaceae; genus Akkermansia. The sequence goes on along the minus strand of CAYSYD010000024.1, from coordinate 2,599 downwards.
CCGCAGTAATGGGGAAACCAAAGCGCGGCACCAGAAGAACAGGGCTCAGGTATTGCTCTGTTTCCGGAACGGGGAACCCAATAATAACGGGGGCAGAACGGCAGGTGGCGGAAATGAGACGCCCCCCGCGTTCCGTCAGCAATACATCCCCCATATCCTCTCCCTTGGCAGTGGCGGACAAGCGCAAAATGTAAGTGCCCTTTTTCTCCCCCGGTAAAATGTGCAGCACACAGCCCGGTGCTTGCAATGCTGTTCTTTGAGGCGGCAAAATCGTACCGTTCGGGGCAAAATCCGCCCGCACCCACTCCCCATAGTTCACTTGGCAGGGAGCTTGGTGCAGGAGTTGTTGTAATTTCTCCGGCAGGGCATCTCCCGCCAAAACAGGCTGGGGCAGGAGGGCAATGCGCGGGGGTAAAGGTGCGGTATTCTGCCCGGTTGCCGCCGTTTCCTCGGCCTCGGTGGAAGCAAGCAGTGTGGCCTCCGGTGTGGGGGGGAGGAGCTTTGCCGTGTAGTGGCTAAAGGGCGGTTTGTGTAATTCCGAAAGCACCACGGGCTCTTGCTCCATCAGTTTAGCCCATAGTTCCTTCTCTTCCGGAGTGAGAGCAGGGAGCAACTCCTGCCGGTCTTTCCCGTGCGAAGCTTGCAGCAAATAAAACCTCACCAGTCGTCCTTCCGAAATTTCCAACATGCGGCCGTATGCGCAGAGCCGACTCAGATATTGCGTGTGTTCTGCGGCTGTCAGTTCGCCGGAAATCGTGAGAATGCTCAACAATTCCTTAAGCGCGGCCGTTTTGTTACCGGGTTTTTGGGGCGATACGGAGCTTACCTCCAGTGCGAGCTTTTGCAGCTGCGCACTGCTGGCATGCCACTCCTCCCGCGATGCGGCGAGATTTTCCAGCGTATTCAGGGCACTTTGCAGCACAGCGGTTTGATTTTCCTGCGCCACTTCTTCAGTCATCTGTGCCGGGGGTAGGGCATAATCGATGATTTCATGCACACCGGCTGCAATTCCCAGCAACAGAAGAACGGCGACACCTCCCCCCAGCATAAGCCTCAGGGGATGCTGCCTTGGGGCAGATTCATAGCCGTAAATTTCCTCATCCGTCTCCTCTATATAGGAATAGTGCAAGCCATGGTCTTGCAGAATCTTTTGCACAGGGGGCGTTTCCGCCTTGGGGAGCGGCGGCTCCATGGCAGAACTTGCCGGAGGTGTTTCCGGCGAGGCTCCTCCGGCGGCGAGCTGCATTTCCGGACCGATATGCAAAGCCGGGCGTTTTTGTCTTGCGGCTCTTTGTACCCAGGGGCAAGATTCCCCCACGGTAATGCGGCAGGTCTCGGCAAAAGTATCCGTTTCATCGCCGCAAGTGGTAAAGGTAACCCCCCAGCCGTGGGTCGGAGTAAGCCAATCACTCTCGTGGAAAAGGTGCAGAATGCTGGTGGAGCTAATCCCCTTGGGAACGATAACGAGACAATCGCGCTCATATGGCGGCGTAAAGAACGCTTTTGCGTTGGATTTATGCCCGGTAATCTTTTTCCAAGTAGGCTGAGCAGTAGCATCCGGCAAATCTTGCAAGGAAAGCTCCGGCTCGCCGGAAAGGTATGCCGGAGGCCCGCTCCAGCACTTGCGCCAGAAACCCTTGTTTTGCAGTGCCAGCATAATACCTGCCGGGGTGGGGCCAAGCTCATTCCCCAAAAGCCCCATCACCTCGGCGCGGGTTAGGAGCAGGTGGTGAGCAATGTGGCAGGCTCGGCCGGTATAATCGGCTCCGGCCATTTGCGCACAGGTAAGTACATGGTACTGCTCCCCGCCGGATTCCAGTATGCGGTATGAATACTGCGCACCGCTCACTACCGGGAAGTCCGGCTCCCGGAAATTGCTCAGAGCCGTCACGCGGCGCCGGAGAATCCGGGGCATCCCCTGCGTGCAGGCAACCGTTCCATAGCCGGATAACGCAGAATCCAGCAAATTCGGGGCACTGGTATGGATGAGCTGGTAAGACATACGGGCGCAGGTCGTACTAATTCTGGGCGGCCGGGATAAGAGCAGGCTCCACCTCGTGCAGAGCCCACAGCATGGGCTCCGTTACGCGGAAGGGGCGCACCTGCCCGCTGGCAGGGCCGATGAGTGTGGTGCCGCTGATTTCGTCCCGAAATTCCACGGGCGATTCCCCCAGCGCACTGGCGGCAAAATAGCGCACATTGGAGGATATAGCCTCCGCATTTGTGCAGATATGCGGAGCAATGTTGAAAATAAACTGCCGCAAGCGTTCGGAATTGAGGTTAATATGCTCCGGCATAAACATACCATTGCGCGTGGCAGGCAGAAGCGGCTCCGGCCCCAGCAGATGCTTCCAAGTATCGCATTTCCCGATGATGATGGCCATGGGAATATTCAGCTTCTCGGAAGGAGGCAGATTCAGGCGTGTGCGGAGGCGCATTTCCGATTCTGCCAGCAGCATCGCCTGCCGTCCCGGGCGGTACAGAGAATTCCGCAGCTGCGGATCATTACTGCTGTCTTGGAGTAAGCGGCGGAACCCGGGGTTCGCCGTTGGGTCGAACAGGAACAGAATGGCAGAGGCCACAGCCAGATGGTGGCTGC
>CAYSYD010000023.1:0-22025 GCA_964435145.1 uncultured Akkermansia sp. | reverse complement strand
CTGCCACGTCTCCCATATCGGAGATGAGCATTTGGTAATCCATGCCTTCCACGCACTGAAAACAGGTATATACCCCATCGATATCGAGCATGGGACGCCCTTCGCATTCAAGCCCGCCACACAGGTGGCAGATTTTTGCATTCTTTGCCATGGGTGGAGGTGTTTATTTCTTTGCCGGGGCAGGTGTATGCTCCAGAATGCGGTCCACAAGACCGTATGCTTGGGATTCTTCTGCCGTCATGTAATTATCGCGGTCCTGATCTTGCTTTACCATATCAAAATCCTTGCCGGTGTGTTTGGCGAGGATGCCGGTGAGGCGCTTGTCCAGACTGAACATGAATTTGATGGTACGCTCCACATCGGCCGCGGTACCTTGGGCTCCCCCGCGTACTTGATGAATCATTACGTGAGAATTCGGCAGGCAGAAACGCTTACCCTTGGTGCCGGCAGCCAGTAGTACGCTGGCCATGCTGGCAGCAATGCCAATGCAGTAGGTGTTAATATCGCAGGAGATGAACTGCATTGTATCGTAAATGGCTAAACCGGCTGTTACGGAGCCGCCGGGAGAGTTGATGTAGATGTGAATGTCCTTTTTGGGATCCGTCATCTGGAGGAAAAGTAATTGGGCAATGACGGAATTGGCCACGGTGTCATCAATCTCTGTGCCGATGAAGATAACGCGGTCGAGCAGCAGACGGGAGTAAATGTCGTAAGCGCGTTCTCCCTGACTTGTCTTTTCGATGACGGTGGGAATGTAGTAGTTTTTCGGCGTTTCCATAGTACTTGTACCGCAGTATAGCATAGCTTCTCCCCCTGCGGCAAAGGCTTTTCGGGGCATAATTCCATTATGCCACAAAAAGAGGGGCAGGGCACGGAGCTTGCATGGCTCCTGGCCCTGCCCGAGTAGGACATGAGAGATGATTCTGTTCTTGCGCCGAATTGGGCGGAATCAGATTTTCGGTTTCTTCGGGGTGGGTGCGGCAACGGCTGCCTGCGAGGAGGTGTTTTTCAACCATGTTTGGTTGCGCCCCAAAAAGGCAATCTTACCGCGCACGATGAGTTTGTCTCCCTCTCGCCAAATCTCGCAGCCATATACTTTACCCTTGGTGGGGTCCAAAATTTTGCCGCCACTGTATGTGTCATCATCCTTTTGCAAATCCCATATGATGTCCAACCCCATTACTTTGGGGTTGCCCGGAATTTTTGCAGTGGCGTTCTTGTTCTGAATCAGTTCCACCACGCGTCCGTAGAACTTACCCTTGTACTCGTATATCTGCACCACGCTCTTGGCTTCTTTCGTTTCGTCATCAATTGTGGTCCACAGGCCTACAATGTCCTGTCCGGCCTGTGCTGCGAGCGCGCAGACCATCATCGCTGCTGTAAGGAATAATTTTTTCATAAGTGCGGATGTATTTGTAATGCTGCTTTTTAGAGGTAAAAAGCTAGAGTTAGGTCAAGGGTAGTGTAAGCGAAAGCTAGAGGAAGGTCAAGCTTTTATTGAAAAAAACAGGCAGATTGCGTAGAAAATGAGTAAATGGGGCGAGTTGCGGCAATCTGAGCTTGACGCCGCATGGGGGAGGTGCTATGCTTACGGCAACGAATTATATGAAACCTGCTACATTTAACTGCACAGTACTCCGCGACGGCCACCAGTCTCTGGCCGCCACCCGTATGTCCACCGAGCAGATGCTCGAAATAGCCCCCATTTTGGATACAATGGGTTTCTCCGCATTGGAAACATGGGGCGGTGCTTCCATTGATTCCGGTTTACGTTTCTTGGGGGAACATCCGTTCGACCGTTTGGACACCCTTAAGAAGCTGGCTCCCAAGACTCCGCACATGATGTTGCTCCGGGGGCAGAATCTCGTGGGCTATACCCATTATGCTGATGATGTGGTGGAAACATTTGTGAAGCTGAGCGTGAAGCACGGCATGAACATTTTCCGTATATTCGACTGCTTGAACGACCCGCAGAATATGCGCACGTCTATCAAGGCGGCGAAGGAGGCCGGCGGGCAGGCTCATGGTACGATTTGCTACACGACTTCCCCTGTGCATAATCTTGAGTACTTTGCCAAGCTGGCTAAGGAAATTGCCGATATGGGCGCGGATGCCATCGTGATTAAGGATATGGCCGGTCTGATTCCTCCGGCAGAGACAGCCGCTTTGACGGAGGCTATTAAGAAAGCCACGAACCTGCCTGTGTGGATTCACACGCACGAGACGGCCGGTTTGGGGGCTGCTACTTATGTGGCAGGTATTAACGCCGGGGCAGATGCGGTGGATGTGTCCATTGCTCCTTTCGCCAATGGTACCGGCCAGCCGGATTGCATGCGCATGCTGGCGTTGATGAATGGCTACGAGCGCTGCCCGCAGTTGGAGGACGAGTCCGATTTTAAGAAAAAGCTCTCCACCATTTCCGCCATGCTTCAGCCTGTGTACGACAGCCTTTCCCGCTTTACCAGCCACGCTAATGAGGTGGTGAACAGCGATACCCTGCGTTATCAGGTGCCCGGCGGTATGCTTTCCAACTTCCGCAGCCAGCTCAAGGAGATGAACATGACCGATAAGTTCGAGGAAGTGTTTGCCGAGATTCCTGTGGTGCGCAAGGCTTTGGGGTGGATTCCTTTGGTAACGCCCACATCCCAGATTGTGGGTGTTCAGGCGATGATGAACGTGAAGTTCGGACGCTGGAAAAACATTACTCCGCAGTGTGCGGATGTGGCATTGGGTTACTACGGACGCACTCCTGCTCCCGTGGATCCTGAGCTGCAGGCCATGTGCGCCAAGAAGATGGGCAAGGAACCCATTATCTGCCGCCCGGCGGATTTGATTAAGCCCGGCATGCAGGATTTGCGAGATAAACTGGCCGCCAAGGGAATACCGGTTACGGATGAGAACTGCGTCATTTACGCTATGTTCCCGCAGCAGCTGGAGGACTACTACGCCGGTAAGCGCCCCGAGCCGCCCACCACTCCCAAGCCCGAGAATTTCGGCGCTCCCGTATCCCTCAGTACCGTGGGTGTGGCCGCAGCTATCTCCGGCCGCAACATGAAGCTCAACATTATGGGCCGCGAGTACGATGTGACCATCGAGGAGAAGTAAGCTGTTCGAATTTCTTGTACAAAGCCACCGTTCGGAGTTCCGGACGGTGGCTTTTTCCGTGCCGGGAGTGCGGTAAATACTGTGTGGGGTATTGACAAAAAGGCGCCTCGGTTGTAAATTTGTGCCGTGATGAATAACGCGCATGTGTTACCGACGTACGGCCGCGCTCCTTTTGAGGCGGTTCGGGGGGAGGGGTCTTATCTGTATGATGCAGAGGGGCGCCGCTATGTGGATTTTTGTGCCGGTATAGCCACCTGTTCGCTGGGGCACTGCCATCCGGTATTGGTAAAAGCAGTGGCAGAGCAGGCTGCCACGTTGATGCACTGCTCGAATTTATATGGCATTCCCGGGCAGGAAAAGCTGGCGCGCTTGCTGGTGGAACAAGTAATCGGAATTCCGGGGCGTGTGTTTTTCTGCAATTCCGGAGCCGAGGGGAATGAGGGGATGATTAAGGTGGCTCGTCGCTTTGGACATCGTCGCCCGGCGGCGGACGGGGCTCCGCGTTACGAGGTTATTACCTTCAATAAGAGTTTCCATGGTCGTACGCTGGGAACGCTGGCTGCCACGGGGCAAACTAAGGTGCAGGTGGAGTTCGACCCGCTCCTTAAAGGGTTCAAATACGTGGATTTTAATGATATTGAGGGCTTGCGCGCTGCCGTGTCTCCCTGTACCTGTGGTATTATGCTGGAGGCGGTGCAAGGGGAAGGTGGAGTTAATCCCGCCACGCCGGAGTTTTTACGGGTTGTGGCGGAGTTGTGCCGCCAAAAGGATTTGCTGCTTATGATTGATGAAGTGCAGTGTGGCATAGGGCGTTGCGGGGCAAGTATGGGCTGGAAAGCCGTGTGCCCGGAGGTGGAGCCGGATTTGGTATCCAGTGCTAAGGGTATAGGCGGTGGGTTCCCTATGGGATGTTTTTGGGTAAGTAATCGTGCTATTGATGATTCCGGTACACCGCTTTCTTCCATTATGGGACCCGGTTCGCATGGCTCTACTTTTGGCGGAACTCCTCTGGCTTGCGCTGCCGGTTATGCCGTAGTGAATGAAATCCTTACTCAGGGGTTGGTGGAACGAGCTGCCCGTCTGGGGGATGTTGTGAAATCTACGGTGGAGTCTTGGAGTCTTCCCTGTGTGGAAACCGTGCGTGGGTTAGGGTTGTTGCGTGGTGTAGGGCTGAAGAAGGGCTCCTTCGAGATGCCTGAGGGGCAGACTCCCGCTTCTCATGTGAATAATCTTTGCCGAGAAGCCGGATTGCTTTGTTGCCCGGCCGGCCCGGATACGCTTCGCGTTATCCCTGCTCTCAATGTGCCGGAAGGAGTGCTTGCTGAGGGGCTTGCAATCCTCAAGGATGTATTGTCCTCTTTGTAAATGCATAGGTTTACATTTTTCCATTTTCCTCCGGATGCCTATGGCGTCCGGAGCTTTTTTCTTGCGTTTTCCCCAAAAATAGGTACATTCACATGGTAATGAGAAATTTAGTAGCTACCATAATGCTGATGTGGACGATGACGGCGCTGGCCTGTGCTTCGTGGACGTCCCCCCATCCGTTAGAATGGGAGGAAAATGCTCCGGCGGCGTTAATCCCATTTCCTCAAAAGGTAACGTGGGAAAAGGGGAGTCTTTCCATTCCCTCGGAAAAAGGATGGAAGTTGAAGGGCTCTGCCGCCAAAAAAGATTCTGTTAAAATTGCTTGGCGTGGTCTTCTTAAGGATTGTTCCGGCAAGGGGAAGGAGCCGCTCGTGGTAACGCTTTCCAAGGTGGAGTTGCCGGCAGAAGCGAAAGAGGAGGGATACACCCTCACCGTAAGCGAGAAGGGTGTGCAAATTGGCGCGGAGGCGGAGGCCGGATTCTTTTATGCCTTGCAGACTTTGCGCCAGCTGGCGGTCAATAAGAAAAAACTGAGTTTTTGTAAGATATCGGATTGGCCGGCCTTCCGCTATCGTGGCTATTTACATGACTGTGGGCGTAATTTCCGCAAGGTGGAGCGTCTGAAAAAGGAATTGGATATGGCGGCCCAGTTGAAGGTGAACCTTTTCCAATGGCACATGACGGATTACCCGGCTTGGCATGTGCAATGCAGGGTGCAGCCGAAGCTGAATGCCCCCCAATATCGTACCCGTGATAAGAATGATACCTACAGCTATAAAGAAATTCGAGAGGTGATTGAGTATGCCCGCGAACGCAATATCCTAGTCATTCCGGAGCTGGATATGCCCGGCCATAGTGCTTATTTTACACGAGCATTCGGTTTTGCTATGCACACCCCGGAGGGGATGAAAATCGTAGAGCAGCTTTGGGATGAATTCCTGAAGGAAATTCCCAAGGAGCTTTGCCCTATCATTCATTTCGGCGGTGATGAAGTACGAATTCCTAATGCGAAAGAGTTTGTGGATTTTGTGGTGAAGAAGTTGGAAGCGGACGGCCGTACGGCTATGCAGTGGTCTAGCCGACGGGATTTGACCAAACACGAGAACGCCATCGGCCAGCGCTGGCTGGATGGCGCGGATGTGGCAGAACTTTCGTTGACTAATCTGAAAGGCCGCACTTTCGATTCCATTATTGGTTATACCAATGTGTATGAACCCGCGCTGATGGTTCGCCGTTATTTCTTTATGCGCCCTTGTGCTGCTGCCAAGGGGGATGCTGAGCGTTTAGGTACCATTATGGGCATTTGGCCGGATGGGCGGGTGGATGATAAGGAACTCATCCCCGAGCTGTGCAATATGTGGCCGTCCATGTGTGCCATGGTGGAACGCTCCTGGAAGGGGGGCGCTGGAGATGGCGATAAACTGCCTGCCGATATGCCGGCGCCGGATACAGAGGCAGGTAAGGCTTACCGCTTGTTCTTGGCTCGCACGGCGGCGATTCGCAAGACTATTTTTGCACAGGAGCCTTTCCCTGTTTGGCCGGAGACTTCGGTGGAATGGACTCTTGTAGAGCCGGTGGAGAGTGCCCGTGCGGAGTCCGTGCGTGCAAACGTGCTAAAGGGTAATCTGGAAAATCTGAAAACACGGAAGGCTTATTGCGGAAGTCTTTATTTCCGTACTCGTGAAGGTTCCGGTTGTATTGGTATGTTCCGCCATGGTAAGCCGGGGCAGACTCTCTGGGCGGTGACGAAGTTTAAGGCGGCTAAGGCCGGGAACAGGAAGTTCATGATTGGATTTGATGCCCCGGAGCGTTCCAACCGCCGCTATATGGGCTTGCCTAAGAATCCGGGGGATTGGACTCCGACGGGCGCCCGAATTTGGCTCAACGGTAAGGAGATAAAAAACCCCCACACATATAAGTACGCAGGGCAGCGCCGTTCCGGTAATGCATGGCAGTTTGATGATCCCCCGTTGGATCCGGAGGAGCTGTGGTGGATGCTGGACCCCGTTGAGCTGCCGCTTCGTAAGGGGGAGAATACTATTGTGATAGAGCATCCCTTTATCGATTATAATCAAGCATGGCAGCTCTCCTTCATTCCGTTGGAGCATCCGCGCAAATTCCGTGGGGAAAAGAAGCGTTAGTTCATTGCTTAGGCTTGCTCTTCAAAACGCGGGCCCTCCGCGCCGGCATCGACCTGTTCGACGAGTTCGAACAGGTCGAGCTTTTTTATTTCTTCTTGCTCTGCAAAATCAAGAAAGTTTTCCAAGGCATGCAAAATAAATTCGGTACGAGTGATTTTGTGGTGCAGAAGTGCTTGTTCTAAGCGTTCGTGTTGGGCGGCGGAGCAACGGAAGGTGACGGAGTGCAGATTCATTGTGCATGCTATTTTAGTGCAGAATTTTTCTGTTAGAAAGACAAGTTATTTTGTAAACATTGTGCTACAACCTAATATGGATTGTCTTATGCTTTCCGTGGTGTAAGATGGTGTTTACTATGAAACGTATACGAAATATCACACGTTTTACATATGAGTTTACTTCGTTCCAAGGTTGGCGTGTTACTTTGTGCCGGAATCAGGTACATTTTACACGGTATTTTTCAGATAAGCAGTACGGAGGGGAAGCCCCGGCTCTTGCTGCTGCTGTGGAAATGAGGAACCGTGTTCTGGCTAATTTGCGTGCGTATCCGGAAAATCCGGCAAAGGCATTTGAACTGTGCCGGGAGGATACCCCGCAAACTTGTTATCCCAGAGGTTTGCGCCCTCGTAAGAATGTTTAAAAGCCGTCCCCGTGCAGCTCGGGGACGGCCGGTTCTCTGTCCAGCTACAGACAGGCCGCAATGCATCAGGTATGTTTGAAGGCCATCGCCTCGGATTCTTCGAGGTGCCGTGCCGTTGTGTGCTGCGACAGAAAGTCGATGCCCCGTTTCATGTCCTCAATCAGGAGGCTCGCCATGTCCATGGTGAAGCCCTGCCGTACCATAATGCGCATTACAACGGTATCCTCCACATGCGCGGGGAGGCTGAAGGCCGGTACTTGCCACCCTCGGATTCTGAGCCTGTCGGACAGTTCGTATAGATTGTAGGGTGTGGCGTTATTTGCTTTCATGTAAAAGCATACGGCCGGTATGTCTTTCTGAGGATTACCTTGGCTGATAAATTCAAAGGTTCCCAATTTGCGGATTTCCTTCGTCAGATATGCGGCTACGTTGTAGGCTGCCATATGGATATTTTTGTACCCCTCCTTACCTAAGCGCACAAAGTTATAGTACTGGGCAATTACCTGCCCCGCCGGGCGGGAGAAGTTGATGGCGATGGTGGGGATGCTTCCGCCCAGATAGTTTACTGCAAAGGTGAGTTCCTTGGGCAGTTCGTTTTCATCCCGCCAGATTACCCAACCACAGCCCAAGGGGGCGAGCCCGTATTTGTGCCCGCTGGAGCTGATGGATTTGACGCGGGGAAGTCGGAAATCGAAGGGGATTTCCGGGGCGCAGAAGGGGGCAAGGAATCCACCGCTGGCTGCATCTACATGTATATCCACATCCGGGCCACCGGAGGCGGCCAGTTTGTCCAGTACTTGCGCCACGGCTTCGGGGAACTCATACTGCCCGGTGTAAGTAACGCCAAAGGTGGGAACTACGCAGATGGTGTTTTCATCCACCCGGCGGAGGATTTCTTTTTCACTCATGCAGTATTGGCCCTTTTCCATGGGGATTTCACGGATTTCCACCCCCCAATAACGACAAAATTTGTGCCAGCAGATTTGTACCGGTCCGCATACTAAATTGGGTTTGTCACAGGGTTTGCCCTCTTTTTGTCTTTTCCGGCGCCAGCGCCACAGGGCGGCCATTCCACCGAGCATGCATGCTTCGCTGGAGCCAATGGTGGAGCAGCCGATAATGCGCTCTTGTGCCGGAGCATTCCACAGGGCGGCAATCATGCGTACGCAGCGCATTTCCAGCTCTGCGCATTGGGGATACTCGTCCTTGTCAATCATGTTTTTGCTGATGCTGAGATCCATCAGCTTGTGGATTTGCTCGTCATCCCAGGTTTGGCAAAAGGTTGCCAGATTTTGACGAGCGTTGCCATCGAGCAGGAGTTCTGCTTTGATGAGTTCGTAGGCATCCTCCGGACGCATAGAATCCTCGGGAAATGCGGCGGAGGGTAGGGGCTTAGCCACATCCTCCGCGCCATAAATGCTTGTGCGGGTGTTATCGTGTTGGCAGTGTTTCATGTCTCCGTAGAGACACTCACCGCCTCCTTCCCCGTGCAAAAACAGCTTATGGCTTCCGCCTCCGGCCGGGGATGCTTGTACCCAGTGCCAGCACTCCGCATACGCCTACTGCCCAGTTGCCCAATAAGGCAAAAAGGGTATAGCCCGCCTCTCTGTCCACCGGTAGCACGGCATAGCTATACCCGGCCATGTGCGGGCTGCCATCCGCTTTACGAAGCGCATGGATGAGGGCACCATTGGGCGCAATGGCACAGGTAAGCCCCATATTAGCTGCCCGCACCATTGGACGGCGCAGTTCGATGCAGCGGAATGCTGCGTTACGAGCCTGCTGTACGCCGCAAGCGGAGTCCCGGAACCATGCATCGTTGGTGATGTTGATGATGACTTGCGGCTCCTTCCGAACAAATTTGGTAAGGAGAGGCCCCACAGTGTCTTCGTAACAAATGGCGGGAATGACCCCCACTGTCTCATTAGTGCCGGGAACCGGCGTGGGGATGGGCATATCTCCTGTGCCGGGGCGGATACCTTCGTCAATCTGAGTCCCCGTCATTTCTGCGTAGATATCGCTAATCCATTGGAAGTTTTCCGCATAGGGAATGTACTCCCCAAAGGGCATAAGGTGCTGCTTGGAAACAGTGGAAATGCTCTCCGCTCCGGCAGGAATAAAGGCCATAGAGTTGCTCATACCACGGTAACGGGCTCGTGCCGAATCCTCAGGGAGCGGTTCCCAGAGGTATTCGTCCACGCCGGAGAAGAGGACGAAGGATTGGCCGCCGAGTTGCTGTACTTGCTCCCGCACCAGAGGTAACCCGTTCGGTGAAAAGAGGGAGCCCTCCAAGATGCCGTCCGAGAGGAGTTGCCCGGTGGTGAGGTTTCTTTGCAGGGGGGTACCCATGGCACTCTCCGGCCATACGACCCATACCGGCAGCTGCTGGATGATGCCGATTTCCGGGTTTTTCATTGCGCGGCGTATGGTGTTTCTCTGGATGTCCTCGAAGGCGCTTCGGGTTGTGCGGAGAAACTCTCCATACAAGCCGGGTTGCATGGGACCGCCTTCGATGCGTTCCCTCTGGTCAATGTTGATTTGCACCCCCATTACCGGAAGCTGTAACACGCTTTCCCTTTGCATCATGCGCGTAGGGGAGTAAGCCTTGGAAAGTGCGAGCCCTCCCAAAAAGAGGCCAAAGAGGATAATGGCCATGCCATAGAAATCCCAAGGGGGACAGCCTTTCCCCACACCATGAAAGTGTTTCCATGTGCGGCGGAAGGCTCCCCAGAGGATGATGGCGGTGCTGGCAGGAAGGAAAGAAAGTGCGGCCGTGCCTACATATTCCGCCCACTGCACCATGGAGAGCCCGTTGTAGAGTCCCATGCCTAGGCTGTTCCAACTGAAACCGAGGGTGCCGCTGGCACGCATCCATTCGATGCAGACCCACAGGGCGCCGCCCCCCAGTGCCGCACGGAGGGTGGAGAGCAAATCCCGGTGTGCCCAAGCGGCCCAGACCTCCTTTTTTTGCGGAAATGGTAAAGATTCCGTGGCGGGGCCTTCTTCCAGTCTGGGGCGCAACAGAGTATTAGCTATGCCGCCCCAAAGCCCTACCAGTAGCGCGTATACGGACATGAGGGGAAAAAAGGCGATGGCTAAAAAGATGGGCTGGGGAATCCGGAATACATACCCCACATTGTGAATCCACCAGAAGGATACACAGTACCACCCCATGCCGTACAGCCAGCCATGGAAAAATCCGCGGCGAAAGCCTCGTTCCCCCAGCCAGAGAACGCTTAGAAACGGCAGCAGCCCCGCCCATACCCAATTGCCAAAATCGTACGGAGGGAAGGCAAGCGCCATGGATGCCCCGGAAAGAAGGCAAACTAACCACCCTAAGCGCAAAAACAGGCTACACCGGGGCGCTGCTTTAGCGAGCTCGGCCGCCGAATCGGCAGGTTGTGGACTCATTGTGTGTGTAGGGGGGAGGATTACAGCTCGTTTGCCGGTATGCAGGTAAAGCCCATGTGGTGCAGTTCCGCGCTGCCCTCATTGCGGTAGGATACTTCCACTCTCCAGAGCGGTTCCTCTGTATTCATCTGGTGAAGGAGGTAATCATCCCCCGTGGTGTATCCGGTCTCGATGCGTACTGTGGCGTTTTTGCCCTCGGTTTTAATGTTATTGCTGCTCCGGGCTTCAAAAGTTCCGGCGTTGTAGGGCAAGTACACGGTATCTCCCTGCTGGTTGCCCCGGCTATTGAGAACCTCCAGTACAAGGTGCCCTTTCCCGGTGCCTTCGCCAAGTTGCAGGGTGATTTCGGGGTAGCAATGGCTTCGCAGTTCCATGCGAGCATCCCCGACAGAGCTTTTCCAGCATGCTTGCATACTATCGATGGAGACGCTCTCCCCCTTCCACGGAAATACGGTGCCGCCCTCCCGCCAATTATCTTCAGGCAAGGCATTGTATACATAGAGCCCTGCACCCAGAGCTGCCATGAGGGAAAGACACCCTATACCTCCCCATATTTTTTGAGAAAGACTCATTTTCAGTTCTCCGTTGGCTTTCTTTTGAGTTTCCTGCTCGCGCATGACTCCATTTTGTACCGAAAAATGCGATGATGCAACAAAAAAGGTTTACATTCCACAAAAAAAGAGTAAAAAATAAGGTCGGTTCAAACCAACCCATACACAAAATGGCCGATATCGACGATAAAACTGAAAAGAATGTACCCGGCAAGTTCTATGTGGATTGCAACTGCATCGACTGTGACCTGTGCCGTGAAACCGCTCCCGATTTCTTCGCTCGCGATGATGATGAGGGTGTTTCCTATGTGAGCAAGCAGCCTGAGACGGACGAGGAAATCGCCCTGTGCCAAGAGGCTCTTGAAGGGTGCCCCGTACAGGCTATCGGTGACGATGGGGAGTAAAGCCCCGCTGCCGGTAAGAGTTTAATCCTCTGGAGTGAGCGGTTCGGTGGTGCGTTCCTCCGAACCGCTTTTCTTACCAAAATTGTGGCACGAAAAAAGAAAGCAGAGGCTTTGCCCCTTGTCGCCCCTCTCCCGGTCTCCCGCCGAGTAGAGCCGCATTATCGTATGCACCATATGCCGGATGGCTCAGAGCGGGCAGAGCCGGTGCAGAGCTTCGCGGAGGTGTGCCGAAACCAAGCCTTGGCCGATTTTCTGGGCGGATGCCCGGAGGCTTCCTCCGGGGAGCATATGCGCCCCATGGATTCCATTTTGGGGGAATTGCTCAGCGAGCTAAAATTGCAGGAGGAGGCATTTGCTCCCGCTATTTTGGACGAGGCCTGGTTACAGGCTGTGGGACCCGGATTGGCAGCTGTGTCTCGTTTGGTCGCAGTTTCCCGTAAAAGTGCGCGTGTGGTGGTGAGCCACCCGAGTGTGCGTTACGAGGTGGTGAGGCTGCGCCCTCAGATTATCCAAGCTCTGAATCGCTCGTTTGGCGAAGGTGTTGTGGCGCGGCTTAGTTTAGTGAATGGCTAATGCTTGCTTGCTATTCCTGCGGGGAATAGTAATAACCGATTCCTCGTTCCGTGACAATACAGGAGGCGTACTCTCCTAATTTTTGGCGAAGCCGTTTAATGTGAGTATCTAAGGCGCGTGTTTGGGTCGTGTCTGCGTAGCCCAGAATGAGGTTTTGGAGCTTGTATCGGTCCTGCACTTTTCCCGGGCGCTCCAGCAGATAGGCCAGTAGTTTGAACTCGGAGGTGGTTAGCTCCAAGGTGGCTCCGTTGAGGGTGGCGTGCAGGCTATTCTTATCCAAGCTAATAGGTCCGGCGGAGATGAGCATTCTGGCAGCACCCTGATTCGCTCTTTTCAAAATATTTCGCACGCGGAGTACCAACTCCTTGGTGCTGAATGGTTTGGTAATGTAGTCATCTGCTCCGAGCGCTAAGCCTTCTAATCGGTCGTCCGGCTGTGCTTTTGCTGTGAGAAAGATGGTGGGGATGCCGGCTGTGAGCGGATTAGCCTGCATGGCGCGGAAGATTTCCAG
The DNA here is from genome assembly GCA_964435145.1 of uncultured Akkermansia sp. GTDB lineage: Bacteria > Verrucomicrobiota > Verrucomicrobiia > Verrucomicrobiales > Akkermansiaceae > Akkermansia. The sequence continues at coordinate 9,327 of CAYSYD010000023.1, read as the reverse complement.
CCCATTCATCCCGGGTAGCATCACATCCAAAATCACACAATCCGGGATTTTCTCGCGGATGAGTTCCCAGGCTTCCGTGCCATGATGTACCATGGAGGTGTTCCAGCCCTCCCGCTCTAAGCGAAAGGCTACCAAGCCTGCGATGTCCTCATCATCTTCCACTATCAGAATGTGTATGCTCATACTTATGTGTCGGTATGTGGATTTCAGCACATACGATGGGAGTTTTCAAGAACATTTTTGTGACGCTAAAGCCACATGACGATGATGTGCTATACCTGCGCAGCTTCTTCCCACAGTGGGAGTTCCGCCCCGATAAGCCATGGCGTATATTCCGGCGGAATGGGGGATTGCAGGGCGATGCGCTTGCCCGTGGCCGGGTGGTTGAATGCCAAGCGCCATGCATGCAGCATAAGCCGCCCGGGTTTTGCTTTTTGCCGTTGCGGGTGGGCATAAATGGGGTCTCCCACCAGCGGATGCCCTAAATGCAGCATATGTACTCGTATTTGGTGGGTGCGCCCGGTGTGCAGCGTACACATGACGAGGGATGAATCCGTGGAGGCATCGTAGTGCAATACTTGCCAATCCGTAATAGCGGGTTTGCCGGACCCCGGATTAACTACTGCCATTTTGAGGCGATTAACCGGGTGGCGCCCTATGTTGGTAAAGATGGTGCCGGAATTTTCTTTGGGGCAGCCTTGCACTACGGCAAGGTAGATTTTCCCTGTGTCTCGGTTGGCAAATTGCGAGGTAAGGGAAAGGTGGGCAGAATCGTTTTTTGCCACGACGATGCAGCCGCTGGTATCCTTATCCAAACGGTGAACAATACCGGGGCGTTCTACGCCGCCTATGCCGGAGAGCCCGTTTCTGCAGTGCCATAACACGGCGTTTACCAAGGTGCCATCCGGGTTGCCGGCGGCCGGGTGAACCACCATGCCGCTTTCCTTATCGATGACAATAACGTCCTCGTCCTCGTAAAGCACGGAGATGGGGATATCCTGTGGTCGGGCTTCTGCCGGTTCCGGTTCCGGGATGTTGACTTCGATACGCATCATCCGTTCCACCGGGGTTTTTGCCTTGGTGGATTTCCCGTTAATCGTGATTTGGCCTTCCTTGATGAGAGCTTGGATTCTGGCTCGGGAAAGCTCCGGAAGCTGGGCAGCTAAAAATTGATCCAAGCGGGTACCGAAGGCGTCTTCTACAATGATGAGCATAGCGTTGAGATTCTCGCTTACATGCCTGTGGGGTGGTCGATGAAGATGCAGGGAAGACCGAAAGAATCTTCCAATAACTTCCCGAGAGCCCGCACTCCGAATGTTTCCGTAGCATAGTGCCCGGCAAAAAGAATGTTGATTCCCATATCTCGTGCGGCGTTGCTTACCCAGTGGTTTTCTTCCCCTGTCAGGTATGTGCTGTATCCTTTAGCTTGTACTTGGTAAATTTCCTCACCTCCGCCGCCGGAGCAGAGAACTATGCGCCCGGCCGGTGCTGTCTCATCGTGCATCACGCCGGTGATTTCTGCCCCGGTGATGGAGGAATATCGCTGCCTGAGTTCTCCCACGGTGCCGGGGTAGAAGCCGGAAAGACCAATCAGGGTGCCATGGTAGTCTAACTCCGGTTCTACGTCCTGCAAGCCTAGTTCTCGGGCTATGCAGGCATTATTCCCCAATGTGGGGTGCATATCCAGCGGAAGGTGGGCGGAATACACGGCCAGATTTCCTTGCAGACAGGTTTCCACCTTGCGTTTCCACCAGCCGGTGAGGGGGCGCAATCCGCACCAGAAAAGTCCGTGATGAAGTATCAGCAAATCCGCACCTGCTGCCACGGCGGCTTCCAGTGTTTGTTGGGAACCATCTACGGCTAGTGCAACTTTGTTAACGCTGCCGGAGTTTTCCACTTGCAGCCCATTCATGGCTACGGCGGCGTCTTTAATTTCTGCTACCCGCAGGGTGTTGTCCAGCAGGTCGGTAATTTGGTGAAGGGGGGTACTCATGGCTTGGTGCTTAGTCGGCGTTGCCTCGGTAAATGGTTTTGCGTGCGATTTCTCGATTCAGGCGTTTATTGAATTCTCCGGCCATATCGTAGCCGCTTTCCCGCAGGTATTTACCTAAAGCCGCCACTTCTACAAGTCGGGACATATCGCGCCCCGGTGCTACCGGCAGGTTGAGGCGTTCCACCTCCACACCGAGTATGGAGGTTGTTTTGTGTTCCATGCCGAGTCGTTCAATTTCCGTCATCTCTCCGGCAAAGAGGTTAATGATGAGGTCTATGCGTTTTTCTCTTCGGTAGGCTTTCAGCCCGAATAAGTTGGTCACGTTAATGATGCCCAGCCCTCGGATTTCGATAAAGCCGCTGCTGAGGGATGGTGCATGGGCAATGAGTTCCCCTCCTAAATTACGGATACGCACCATATCGTCGGCCACCAACGCAGCACCTCGTTCCACTAAGCCGAGGGAGATTTCGCTCTTGCCTACGCCTCCTTTCCCGGTAATCAGCACGCCAACGCCACGAACATCGACCATGCAAGCATGTACGGTGGTGCTGTCGGCGAATTCGTTCTCTAAGATGACCGTGGCCCGATTGACGAATTCCATGGTGAGCAAATCCGACCGGAATACGGAAATAGAGTGGCTGTCTGCAATTCGGAGTACATCCTGTGGCACATCATAGCCGCGTGCAAAGATAAAACAGGGGGTATCTTCGGCGCAAATCCCCTCCAGACGAGTGCGGCGTTCTTCTCCTTGCAGGGTGGAAAGATAGGCCATTTCTGCGGCTCCGAATACTTGGATGCGCTCGTGTGCAAAATAGCCGAGATAACCCGCAAGTGCCAAGCCCGGGCGGTTCAATGCCGGCTGGATGATAAACCTGCTCATCCCTGCTGGGGTGTTCAGCAGCTGTAATTCCAAATCGGCTCTGTATTTCTCGTAAAAACGAGCTACGGGCACTTGCTCCACTTTGCGGACGATGGGGTCTTTCATACCGGGCTTTATTGTACACGATGTTTGCCGGGGGAGTCAAGCCTTCCTACACGCGCAGTAAAGCCTTATGTTTGTACAGAAAGTGCAGCACAAGCCAGAACAATCCATAGGAGCATAGCGCAAAGAGCAGGGGGGCATGCTCCTCCCCGCATAAGCGGCTTACCCCATAAAAAAGCGGGTGCGCAATCCCCCACCACAAGTTGTGCCCGTGGGGTCCGTGAATCTCTGCAAGTAGGTAGGCCAATAGCGCATTGCAGCCGATGACTTGCAGTGGGTAGGCCAGCCGGCGCAAATAGGTGCAGCAGTCAAATAATAAGTGAAATAGCGCAAGTAACAGCAAACACCAGCCTCCGCTCCACAGTACCATGGTAGTTGTAAACAAGTGCTTAATAAGGGGCGTGTCTTTTTCCAATCCCCATGCCGCCAGTAAACACAGCACTCCGCTCCCGCTTAACAGCAGGAGTGCGTGGCTTCCTTGCCTGTTTTGCAGAAGGGTGCCCCCCATGCTGCCCATGAGCGTGATAGCTCCAAAAGCTAAAGAAGTGAGAATCCAAGTGTATGGGGTGCCATCCTGCCAGTGCCCTTGTAGGTGGCAGTCGATGTAATAGGCCAAATTGTTGCGGGGCTGGAAGAGGCCAGCTTCCTGATGCTGATAGGGCACAAAACGTAACAATGCCCAGTATAGCAGCAGGAAAAAGGCGCAGGCCAGTAATTGCCAGCGTAGCCGTGGACTGCATAAAAGCACGGCGGAGCTAAGTAGGTATCCTTCTGCAATGGCTTGCAAGGTATTGCAGAATAAACTCATATGCTCCGCTTCGGCACTTGCCAGATTTCCTTGCACCAGCATACCCAGCAAAAATAGTAATACTACGCGCCGGGCTATACGCCAACAGGTACTCCTGCGCCAATGTTCTCCCCCCTTCCGCCTATATCCCCGGAAGGCAAAGGGCATGGATGCGCCCGTGATGAAAAGAAATAGGGGCATTACCAAATCCCAGCAAGTGAAGCCTGCGCCCCATTCTGCATGGCGGAACTGCTGAATTACGGATTCCGGCAGTGCTGGCCCCATACTGTTCTGCAAAAGCAGCAGAAGGATTCCGGCGCCTCCGGTTAGGAGAAACATATCCAGCCCTCGCAGGGTATCGATGCTGATGATGCGTTGCGGGGGTGGTGCGGATGTGGGGTTATTTTGAGCCATGGGTAAAAGATTCTCCGAAAATGCGACCAAAGACGGGACCATTGACAAAATCGGCCAGTTCTGCCACGCCGTAGCAGCCATTTGCCTGCCACTCCTGAAGGAGCGGAATTACTCTGTGTGCTACGAGCCGAGCTGTGGGTGCAGCTGTTCCCCAGCAATCCGGCCAAGGCTGAGCCGGATTAGCGAAGTTTTCCAACAGTTCGTGACCTAGGTGGCGAAGTTTCGGTGCCAGAGCGCGGGCGGTTTGTTCATCGCAAACAGAAGCCATGCGGAACAGAAAACGCAGCAGTTCTTGTTCCGCTCCGCTCCCGCAGAATCGCTCCGGCAGACCGCTGGGGGCTCCTGCGACCAAATGGCGTACCGGGTTATTCAGGGTAACACTCTTCGGTAGTACGGGGGAAACCAAATCGGCAGCTCCATCCTGTGCATCCAGCACTATTTCTTGTGCTGCTAAACACGTTGATTTTTTGTTTTGAAAGGATTGCTGCATGCTTATCTTCCATACAAGCATGATGTGCTGCTGCCGATGTGTTTTCCCATTGGGCATGCGCAGGTGCGAGTGCCCCATATCGTAGATGCCGTACTGTGTATGCGTATGCCGGAGGGGGCTTTCAGCATGTAAAATCGGGGCTATGCTGCTGATGATAAGTTTTTCCCCCTCAGAGGAAAAGTTCAACGTCCACTCTGTTTTCCCCTTTAATCGGCGGAAGACATCCTCATCTCCCACAAACACTGTTTTTGCCGGACTGTTTGCAAGATTCCACGTGTAGTTAATTCGGAGAGGGGGAACCGGCTTTTTTTCTAAATATATCATTTGCACGGAGGGAAACTGCGCAGAATCTGCTTGCCATGCCGGTTTTAGCGCCACACACAAATATGCCGTGGTAGAAACGGCAAGAAGTACAGTAATGCGAGTAAACCATTTCCTCATCGTTGTCCCATTGTAAACCGAAGGCATGCCCGAATCAAGGCTTGAGTTCCGGCATGACAGGTATATAATGCTCCCATCTGCTATGTGTCAGGACATTTCCCTCTACGCTAATTCCTTTGTACAATCCCTCGTCGCTTATCGCCCCGGCAAACCTATTGCGGAAACGGCTCGGGAGTTGGGGTTAAACCCGGAGCAAATTATAAAGCTGGCTTCAAATGAAAACTCATTGGGTGCTTCTCCCAATGCCATCGAGGCGATGCAGCGTGCTGTGTCCGGTGTGCATTTATACCCGGATGGTGCCTCATACGCTCTGCGTAAACGATTAGCCGAGTTTCATGCGGTGGAAATGGAGCAAACGGTGGCGGCGGCCGGCAGCAGCGAGCTAATAGAGTTGCTGGGGCATGCTTTCCTCTCCGAGGGTAAGGAGGTCATAGCTGCTCAGTACAGCTTTACCATGTATTCCATCGTGGCTCGCTTGTTGAATGCCCGTTATGTGGAAGTGCCTAATCGCGCACGGTGGATTCACGACTTGGAGGCCATGCTGGCAGCCATCACCCCGCAGACTCGTCTGGTATTCATTACCAATCCCACCAACCCTGTGGGTTCTATGGTGGGGCAGCAGGAACTGGATGCCTTCATGAACCGTGTGCCTTCTCATGTGGTAGTTGCCATTGATGAGGCTTATATTGACTTTGCCGCAGAGCAGCCCGATACCATTAAATATGTGCGGGAGGGGCGCAATGTCATCGTTCTGCGTACCTTCTCCAAAGCGTACGGTCTGGCCGGGGTGCGCGTGGGCTATGGTATTACCACGCCCGCTATTGCGGGACTTTTGCATAAGGCTCGCAGCCCCTTTAATGTGAATTTGGTGGCTCAGGTTGGCGCGCTGGCGGCACTGGAGGATAGGGAGCATCTGGCTGCTTCCGTGCATATGGTGGAGGTTGGCCGCCGTTTGTACGAGGAAACCTTTGCTGCGTGGGGCATGGAATATGTGCCGAGCCATACCAATTTCATTTTGGTAAATGTGGGCTGTGGCCGGGAAATTTACCGGAGTGCTTTAGAGCAGGGTGTTATTACCCGTCCTATGGATGCTTATGGCCTGCCTCAATATATTCGCATTACAATTGGCACAGAAAAGGAAAATACACGCTGCTTGGAGGTTCTGGGTATGCTATTGGGTAAGTGATACCCTTAGGCTTTATATTCGCTGCCTTCCTCGTTCCATCGATGTGTGTGGGTGCATGAACAGAGAAATCTTCCAAAAATAATCAATTTCTGCTTGACTCCGATACGCCTATTGTGTATACTTCGCTCGCACACAGCGCAAGGCGGGATAGCCAAGTGGCCTAAGGCAACGGTTTGCAAAACCGTCATTCGTGGGTTCAAATCCCACTCCCGCCTCGAAAAAAGAGCGCAATAGCAGGTGACTATGCCTGTTATTGCGCTTTTCCTTTTTTGGGGAGGGGGTGGCAATATAAAAAGCGTGCAATCCGTAATGTGGATTGCACGCTTTTGTTCCCGGCTTGAGGAACGATTATAGAGAAACGCCTTCCATGGCTATTACCTCGAAGGGGTGGAGGGTAATGGTGATTTCTTGGTCGACATCAAGTTCCTTGTTCATCACGGAAAGAATGCGCTGGTCTTGGAAGGAGCTACGGAGACGTATGGCACCTTTGATGGAAGGCGGAATATCCAAGAGCTTACGCAGACTCGTTTGCATGGTTTTGGAGTGAACCGAGGAGTTGCGAAGGGAGAGTGTGCATTTTTCCCGGTTCCATGATGCCCAACCGTAAATATCACCATCCTTGCCGTCCCAAGGATTGCCGCCTACCCAGTGTACGTCTGCCAGCACATCGGCATTGCGGCGAATCCAGGAAATGCAGTTGGCCAATTCATCCCAGAGGAGACCGTCTTGCTGATCCATGAGGTCGGAATCTACATAGATTTCCTGAAGACCGGAGCCGCTGGTAAAGGCTGCACGCATTTCCTTGACACAGTTGACCGGAGCTTTGCTCATAACCTGAGGCGGCCCGTTTTTGGTAATCATGGTGCCGTGGGTCATGATGGAGTTGATGGGCATGAGCGGGGCTCCTGTGACGAATACCTCGTGTACAAGGCGGTCGCGGTAGGTAATCCATTTGTCGCGGGGATCGCCCATGTTGCCGACCATGCCAAAGTCATCTTCCTGGCGCCAAACAGAGTCTGCATGCAGGAGCCAGAAGGGGCTGGCCCACGTGCCGACGGAGGTGTTGATAAAGATGTCGGGGCGGCTCTTTCGCAAGGTTTTCAACACGCGGAGAATGCCTTCCGCATCTTCCAGACCTCCGGGGCCTTTGGCATGAAACTTCGTGGAAATGCCGTCAAACTTGAAGTATCGCATGTCGTACTGTTGTATCATGTAGCGGCAGCGGTCGAGGAAAGCCTCAAAGTATTCGGGGTTTGAAAGCTCAAAACTGCTGATTTGGTTATTCGGGTGAGTTCTGTTCCAATATTGGATGCGCTGCCGTTTGGAGGAACCATAGCCACCTACGGGACCAAGCCAAGTGCCGATGCCGGCATTCATGCCGACCGCCACTTTGTTGAGTTCGGAGAATCCCTGCGGGAAACCGGCATGGAAGTCCCAGAGGCTGTTAAAATCGTCCCAACCATCATCGATGATGAATCCATCCATGGTGACTCCGCGTTTGCGGAACATTTCCTGCTCCCAGTGGCGAATGATATCCAGCGAGATTTTCTCCGTGGTGCGCTTGAGCGGGTCCTGATTATCGTGCCGAATGATGCCCACCTCGTACCAATCGTTGTAATGGGCAAAGATGCGGTAGGGAACAGGTTTTTCTCGCTCCAAGTAGCAGAGAACGGAACGTCTTTCTTGTTGCGGGGCAAAGAGCCCGATGACGGAACTGACTTCCCAAGTTTCATTCGGTTGAAGGGTCGTTTTTCTTACCCATGTGCCGCGAACGAGGTTTTCCGGCAGTACCTGTACATCCTCCTGTGCATATCCAAGCCCAAGGGAAAGCCCAATGCGACCACTGCTTGTGATGGTTTCTGTTTTGGTTTCCACCCAGTATCGAAGGTGGTAGGTGCCTTTTTCCGGAACAGAGATGCTGTATGTGTTGTTTGCGGTGCTGGTGCCTGCATATCCGGTGTGGATGTCCTCGCTAATGACCTGCCCGGCGGGGGTAACAAGCTGTACGCCAACGATGTTGAGCCGATGATTGCCTTTTTCGTACTTAAAATGGATATGGCATGTGCCCCCTTCTGTGAACATGATATTGCCTTCTGCCATGCGCAGGTGCTGTACCACCGGCCCTTTTCTGGCATTGTAGATGTCTCCGTAAACAGCTTGGAAGCTCTCCGGCACGGCAAAGACGTGACCAAACATACCGGGCGTCCAGGATTCCGGACTCCATGCATCTTCGGAATCGTTCGGAGCATTGCCCACAGTCATGACGGACATTGGCGTTTCCAACCCTAAGAAAAGGTTTTTGGTTACGGCTACCGTTCCGTGGGTTGTGTTGCCGGAAATCGTGGGGATTCCTTCGGGTTCTGCTGTGCGAACATCCAACGGAGTGATGGTGGCAAAGGATACGGGTTTTGCTGTGGAGATTTCAAGAGTTTGCCGGATATAGTGAGAACCATCTCGCAGGATGGCTTTCCACACTACGGAGAAAGAGCCATCGGGGGCGGCAAAGGTGGCACTAATGGCTTTGCCCTCACATTGGTCTGCTATGCGCAAGGAGTCCCTATTTGCTTCCAAATTCTTCACCTCCGGTGCGGAGGTGAGTACCATATCCGAAGAGGTAAGCTGCTGCCCATAGGCCAAATTAATGGTGAATACGGCTCCTCCACCGGCATCCAACAGGGGGGTCCCGTCTTTTGCCTTCATGCCTTGGAAGGTGACTCCGCCGGTGGGACTTTGCCTGAACTCGGCACTGAAGAGCTGGTTAGAGAGAGTAAAATCACATCCGCCATCAGTGCTGGGGCTGATGTGAGCCTGAGCCTTGCCGGGATTCGTTCCCGGATATTCCACTGCCGAGAGCGGAAGAGCGGGAAAGAGCACCGCAAGAGAGAGAATGTAAGGTGTGTATTTCATAGAAAAAGGGAAACAACTGTCGGCATACTATCATATTCCGCAGCATGATGTCAAATTATGTTTTGTTTTGCACAGGGCAGACGCATTAGAAAGTTCGTGTCATGACCTTATGGCAGAAACACACGGT
>CAYSYD010000022.1:0-22520 GCA_964435145.1 uncultured Akkermansia sp. | reverse complement strand
ACCGGGATGCTTCCCTGCTGCGGACGCGGTATGTGGATTTGCAGGGGGTGGAGGCTGCAGCGGGTTTTTGGTGTTAAAAATCCCTCCACTCGCCGGAGTGGAGGGATGATGGCAAAGGAGAAGAAAGAGCCGTCCCCCCCCCTTAGCGGGTGGCGGTGAGCTGGCGGCAGGCTTTGACGGTGTTTGCCATGAGCATGGCAATCGTCATGGGACCCACGCCGCCCGGCACGGGGGTGATGGCTGAGCAGGCCGGAGCGGCGGAGGTGTAATCCACATCGCCCACGATGCGGTAGCCGCGGGGGCGTGTGGCATCGTCTATGCGGTTGATGCCGACATCCAGTACGACGGCACCGGGTTTAATGTAATCGGCAGTGACCATTTCCGGGCGACCAACGGCGGCAACCAGAATATCCGCCGTGCGACAGAGTGCGGGGAGGTCCTTTGTGCGGGAATGGGCAATGGTGACGGTGGCATTGGCTTTTTTGCTCACGAGGAGATGCGCCATGGGCTTGCCCACAATCATGCTACGGCCAATGACTACGGCATGTTTGCCGGCGGTTTCCAAGCCGTAGGCCTTCAGGAGTTCCATGCAGCCCAAGGGTGTGCAGGGGACGAAGCCGGATTCATCCTCCAGCACGAGTTTGGCCACGTTGACGGGGTGGAAGCCGTCCACATCCTTGCGGGGGTCGATGTTGAGAATGACGGCTTCTTCGTCGATGTGCGAGGGGGGCGGGCTTTGCACCAGAATGCCGTGGATGCGGTCGTCTGCGTTGAGGCGGTGGATGAGCTGCACGAGTTCTTCCTGCGTGGCGGAGGCGGGGAGTTCCCATTTCTGGGAGTACAAGCCCAACTCTGTGCAGGCTTTAACCTTGGAGCCGACGTAGACCTGGGAGGCGGGGTCCTCGCCTACCAGCACTACGGCGAGCCCCGGGGTGTGGCCTTGGGCTTTCAGCTCGGTGATTTCCGTTTTGAGGCGCTCGCGCACTTGGGCGGCAACTTCCTTACCGTCGATAATGATGGGGGTGGACATGGTGTGGAAAATCAGAATTGCAGGGGTTCGAAATCCGGGGTACCGCAGGCCAAGGCCTCGTCCAGACGAGCGGCGTATTGCCGAATGCCTTCATCGTCCAGCTCTGAGGGGACGGAGATAGGTTCCTGAAGTTTGAAGTTTACCCGGGAAAAGGGTTTGGGGATGATGAAAGCATCCCATGCTTTTCGGAGGCGCCAGCAGGAGGGAACCTCGATGCAGATGGGGATGATGGGCACGCCGCTGACGGCGGCCAGCTTAATGACACCGGGATGGCTCTTATAGCGGGGGCCCTTAGGGCCGTCCGGAGTGATGCACATGCTGCAACCGGAGCGTACCTCGCGCACCATATCCAGAAAGCCGGCAACACCACGGCGGCCGCTGGAGCCACGCACGGCACGCATGCCGTAATCCTCCGCCACGGTGGCCAACACGGTGCCATCCTTGCTGGCGCTGGTGAGCATGCTCATCGTCACTTTGCCCTTGATGACGTATTTGTACACATAGCAGGGTACAAAGGTGCGGTTGTGCCACAGGGCAATGATGACCGGCTGCGTTTTAAGAAGGTTCCGGACTTCCTCCGCAGCGATGATTCTCTTTCGCAGGGTGAAGCAGACCAAGGTGATGAAGAACCACACGAGGTGGCCCGCCGGGCGGGACCACCATTTGGAACGAAGCTCGGTGTTTCTGTGACGTGCAGCCATAGTGGGAGAAGATTGAGCCTTACGGCATCAGAAGGGAGCCGGTGCTGCGAAAGGATCATCGGCAGGGGCGGTGCTGAAGGGGTCGGACGGCTGCCGGCGGGGAGAATCCGAGCCGGGTTTTTGAGAGGAATCGCCCGCCCCTCCGGAAGTACCGCCCAGAGCCTCGTCCGCGCTGAGTTTCTTGGTGAGGGTTTCGAAATCAATCTGATTGAGCGGGAGGCGAGCCGGACGGGAGCGACGAGCCTCCACGGCGCGAGCCTCGATTTCCGACATGTTATCCGCAGGGCGGTTTGCAAGGCCGCTCAGTGTGGTACTCAGCCAGGCATACTGGCCATCCTCGCGGAAGATGGGGTCGGCCTTGCCATCGGGGTATTCGGCATGAGTCAGCACGGCCGGAATGCCGTATTCCAAGCTGCCGGAAAGTTCATTGGTATCCGCTACCACAATTTTACCGCGCAGGGCAATGAGGTCGCGTTCCTCCACGGCTCCCACGGGCAGCTCCATGGCAATATCCGAACCATGGCGGCTGATGCAGACATAGCCATGGTGTATACTGGGCGTGTAATAGCCTTTGCGGCGGGAGGATTCCAAGTGTTCCACCACGGACATCAATGCCGGCATGGAGGAAAGAGCTATTCCCTTTAACTGGAATTCGCCCGAGAATGCGGGGGCTTCCTTATCCCCAAAGGGAAGGACGATGGAGGCTTTATCGCTGATGCGACCCCGAGTGGCGGAAACGGTACGCGCGGTGAAGAAGTGGTCGAAACGGCCTTCCGTGAAGTCAATCAGGTTCATGTTGTCGGAATCGACTGACAGGGGGGATGCCAGAGAGGCTCCGTCCGCCAGGCGCCCGCCAAAGGAAATGGAGGTACGGCTGGCTTCCGGCACATCGGAGAGGGCATCCGTGGTACCTTTGAGTAAGAAATCCTCCAGAGCAAGGGCGGAGAGGCTCAGTTTAGCCTCGCGAATGTTGACGCGTTTCCAGCCTTTGATTTCCAAGGCACCATCGGTGAGCATGGTGACGGAAATATCCGAATCCTTGCGGGGGTAATACATGTACGCCTTGCTGTTCTTAATGGAGAAGGGAGCCCGGCTCTGCTCTCCATCGAAGGCAAGGGAGAAGGAATCGCATTCCACACGGCGCACTTTCCACAGTTTATTGGTATCCTCCAAGGCTTTGGGGATGCTCAGCTTATCCACTCCGGCACGCAGGCGAACATCCGCCCGCCCGATTTTGAGTTTATCCGCCCGGAGTACGCCGGTAACGAAGGTAAGGGAATCCAAATCGGCTTCGATGTTCCCCATATCGACACTGTGAATCATGCAGGATTCCGGGAATTCCGCCGTGAGGGAGGAGAGATGCAGAGTGGTGCCTTCCACCCCTGCTCCGCTCCACTGTAAGGAAGTGGCACCCCATGCCTTTTGCAGAGCCACGCGCTGCTCTTCCATAAAGCGGTCGCCGCTCATGCTGGTCATGCGGAAGAGGTAGAATACCGCCATAAGCGCAATGACCACAAAACAGCCCAAGAGGAAGAGCATGCCTGCCTTTCTGCTCTTGCGGCGTTTGTCCGAATCATTCAGCAGTACTTTACGACGTTTCGTAACCCGCACTACCTTGGAACCATCCTTCCGCGTGACGACCTCTCGGCGGCGCTCCGTGGATGGTTTTTCCTCGTTCAGATGCTTGATGATATTTCTAACCTGAGAAAGCTCTTGGTCAGCAGCATCGTCTCTATACTTATCGTCGTGTTTACCCATATCTTTTGTTCAGTATGTTAAGCTCCGATTTTTTCCGGAGTTTCACCCGTGCGGACATCACGTCCGGAAGGATCCACCACATCCACCTTAATGAATACGATGTACGCCTTGCGTATCATATCCTCGCCCTCGGAGCGGAAGAGACGCCCCACCATAGGCAAATCTCCCAGCACGGGCAGTTTGTCCTCATAACGTACCTTGCGAGCCTCCTTTAAACCACCCATGACGATGACGGCCCCGGGGGCAATCGTCACCTTAGTATGCTCCATACGGCGTTTAAATACAGGCTTGAGGATGTAGTTCTTCGTAAGAGTCATGAATTCGCTCTTCTGCCCGGTAGTCACCATACCTTGGATGGGGGCTCCCCAGTTCACAAAGCCTTCAAACTCGTTGGTTGTCATGGAGAGCGTCATGGTAACATGCTGGTCATCCGGGGCGACTTGGGCACTATGCACCTGCAACACGGCACCGATGCCATCGACCGCCTCCTCCGTGGGAGCATAGCGGATGAAAGCATCCGGATGCGCGGAGCTTGCAATGATGGCGTTACCGTAGCGGTCATCGTCGCCATCATTATCCGAGTCATGATCAAGAGAGCGATACGCAGGGCCATCGCCCGGCAGGAAGAAGCGCGTACTTTGGATTTGCGGCTCCGTGTAGCTTTCCGGGTAGAAGAATTCCTTTATATTATAGAAAGTAACCTGCTCTTCCCGGCCGGGGCTGAACACCAAGCGGGGATTGAAAAGAATATCCACGCCTTTTTTCTGGGAGGCACCGCGCATCACCATGCTCATATCGCCAAACTTCCAGATACCACGGAAGCCGAAGATACCCGGGGCCTTCTGTCCGCCGGATGCAGCGTTGAACATATCTGCCCGACCGCTGCGAATAAGCGTATCCATATTATCGGCAGAGAGGACGGAGGAACCACTGCGGAGACCACCTGTCACCAACCCCGTTTGGGTGGGGTCTCCATAGCTCGTGGTGACCACGGGAATGCCGATAGCATCCGAAACGGCTTGCTCGCCGCCCGTGCCATAGAAAGAGGGCCCCAGTTTGAAGTTGAACATCCATTCGAAGCCGAGTTCTTCGAGCGTTTCTTCTTCCACCTCCATGGCAATCACATTCAGCACCAAAGAGCGGTCCGTGCTGATGGGCACACTCACCAGACCCTCAATTTCCTGATGATTGTGCATGGTATTGCGCACCTTGAGCTGGCGGCTTTGAGCATCGTAGCGGGCGGAAGCCCCCTCCGGGAAGGAGATGCCCATTTCCTTAAGGCGCTCCACAGGGTTGACACGAGTTACCACCATGCGGGAGGAAGAGCCGGAGAAATCGCTTTCCTCCTCGTCGTACTCATCCTCCTCCTCGCCGGAGGTTTTTTCTGCATCGAAGAAGTGGGGCGGCACCGTGTAAATGCGGTCCACAAGCGGGCCAAAGTCTTTGCCGGAGTAGGAAAGCTCCACCCCCATGGGCGTAACGTAGTACGAGATATCCAGCTGCCCGGAAAGTATGTCGAGCAGCTCGTACACGGAAATATCATTCAGTTTAAGATTCACACGGCGGTTCATTACCTCCTTGTAGGAGGGAGAATCCGGTGTACCGAAGCGTGTGACGATGTTAATGGCACGCCCGGCATTGACACCCTGATTCTCGAAACGGCGCACCTGCCCCTGCAAAGCCTCCACCACTTCCGTAATGGAAGCATCGGAAAATTCAATCTGCGGCAGAGTCATCCGCTTCAGGGCGTCGGCAATGGCGTTTTCCATTTCCGCATTTTCATGCACGACACCACCGGCTTCAGTAGCCTGCAAATCCGCCCGGGGGGCCTCTGCGGGCAAGGGTTCCTCCCATGTGGCATCCACCTCTGCCAGCATGCGCGCCCGGGCGCTATCCCGAGCAGAAGCATAATAAACGCGCTCGCGCTTGCGGGCAGCCTCCAGCCCACGCTGAGCCGCCACATTGTACGCATCCGCCCGGAGAACATCTTTGAAAGCCTGCTCCGCCTCATCGTATTTCCCCAAATCCAGCGCACCATAACCAAGGGTGAGCAGGCGGTTTACCTCTTCCACCTTGCCGATATGCTCCGGGGTAAGGGCCGGGTTATGACGCAGAGCATCCTGCGTGCGAGCCAGTTCGGCAGCAGCCCGCTTGCCGGAGGGGTCCAGCTCTGCGGCTTCCTTGAAGAATGAGACGGCCTCATCGTAACGGCCAACGGTGCGATAATCCATACCCTTGGCAATCAAGGCATCTGCCAAGCTCTGGCGAATGAACTGCACCTGTTTTTCCGTAGCCGGAGCTTTAGGCACCACGGATAAGGCATTGCGGTAATGCTCCACGGCCTCACTGTACCGGGCGGCGGAGTATGCCGTGCGCCCCATTTGCACTTGCTGCATAGCATCGCGCATGGCTTGCTGGCGGCGGGCAACTTCCTGTACTGCCAAAGAGGAATTCCCGGTCTCTTGTGCTGCCAGTTGGGGAGAGAGAGCCAGCGCAGCAGAGGCCACCATGGAAAAGAGTACAGTGCGTGGTAAAAAACTCTTCATAGCTAGTGCGGGTATTCTAGCAAATTCAGGCAGCGAAGTCACTCACAAATTGCATCCTGATACCAAAAATTATCAGGAAAAACAAAATACCGGCTGTTTCCGCGAGTAGAAACAGCCGGCAGAGAAAATGGAAGAGGGGTTTTCAGCTCTCCGCAGAATCGGGCAAATAGCCCTTGATTTTGCTGATACGTGTGGGATGTCTCAGCTTACGAAGAGCCTTAGCCTCAATCTGGCGGATACGCTCGCGGGTCACATTGAACTGGCGCCCCACCTCTTCAAGCGTGCGGGGATTACCATCCTTGAGGCCGAAGCGTTGCTCAATTACGGCGCGCTCTCTGGAGTTCAGCGTATTGAGTACATCCCCAATTTTATCCCTGAGAGAGTTATAGGATGCTCCGTCCATGGGATTTTCGGCGCTCTTATCCTCCAGGAAATCGCCGAAGGAGGTATCATCCGAATCGCCCACGGGCTGCTGCATGGAAATGGGTTGCTGTGCCATTTTAAGCACACTGCGCACCTTCTCCACGGCCATGCCGCACTCGGCGGAGATTTCATCCGGCGTGGGTTCGCGCCCGAAATCCTGCACGAGCTTCTTCTGCACACGCATGAGCTTGTTAATCGTCTCAATCATATGCACCGGGATTCGAATCGTGCGGGCCTGGTCCGCAATCGAGCGGGTAATGGCTTGGCGAATCCACCATGTGGCGTAAGTGGAGAATTTATAACCACGGCGATATTCGAATTTTTCCACCGCTTTCATAAGCCCCATGTTACCTTCCTGAATGAGGTCGAGGAAAGCCAAGCCTCGGTTGGTGTATTTCTTGGCAATGGAAATCACCAAGCGAAGATTAGCCTCGATCATTTCCCGCTTTGCATCCTGAGCATCCTTCATGCTCTGGCGCATCTGCTTATAATTCTCCAGGAATTGGGGTATGGGCATCCAAAGCTCCATCTCGAATTCTTTGAGAGCATCCCGGTACTGGTTGTTATCCGGATCGCTCTCCCTCTGGCGAAGCAAGCGCATAATGCGCTGGCGCACATCGCGAAGCTCCTTCACGAAATCCTCGTACACTTTTCCCTTGAAGGAGAAGCCACTGTATAGGGAGGTGAGAGCCTCCAACTTTTCCTCGAATTCCGCTTGAAGTGCCGTCAGCGATTTTTTCCGCTTACGGGCAGAATTGAGCCGGGCATACACGCTTTGTACCTCGGCATGGCGGGCAAGCACCTTATTGACCAAGGGGGGAAGCTCCTTCAGGTATTTATCCCGGCGGTCGATGTTCTTATCCACCACCACGCGGTCGAAGCGCTCCTCGTTATGCTGCACCTTATCCGCAGTATCGCAGTAATAGATGGCCACAAGGCCGAAACGGTGCAGGCAATTTTGCAGTTCTGCCTCGGCTTGGTCGATTTTGCGGGAGATTTCCACCTCTTTCTGGCGAGAGAGCAGCTCCTTGAGACCCATCTGCTTGAGATACATGCGGACGGGGTCGTCCAAGATGTCTAATTTAGCCTCAATTTTCTCCGTCTCGTCCTCTTCCCCGGATTCCGTAAGGCGCTGGCGGTCGCTGTAAGAGTCCACGTCGGAGGCATCGATGATATCGAATTGCATTCCGCGCAAGCGCTCCATGATTTCCTCGTAGTCGGAGGGGTCAATCACATCGTGCGGCAGCACATCGTTAATATCATCGTAAGTTAAATATCCCTGCTCCTGCGCCAGACGAATAAGATCCTTAATACGAGCCTGCACCACCGGGGTATTCACCAAGCTGCCCTCCTTGGACTTAAGCTCATCGGAGGAAAGCGGAGTTACCTCAAAAGGAGAGGATTCCCGCACTTCTACGCCTACCTCATGGAGGCGGTCAAAAAGGCGGTCTTGGTCGTTATCCGCAGCCTCATCCGGCGGCAGGGAATTAGCGATATCCTCATCCGTAACGAAGCCGCCATTTTTCTTTGCAATGGCAAGCAGGCCCTTAAAAGCATTCTTGAGGGTGAGATCATCCTGAAAGAAATCCTGCAACTCCGCAGCAGACACCCGAGGGACGAAGATTTTGCGCTTCTTTTCCGCAGATTTGCGAGAGCCTTTATTTATTTGCTCCTGCTCCGCAGGTTCCGTTTCCACATCCGGCTCCGGCTCAGGAACAGCGGGCAGCACAGGCTTTTCCGCTTCCGGCTCTGCCGGGGCTATTGTCTTCTTTGGCTCCGGGGCTTTTTTAGCGGCGGTTTTCTTTTCTTCCGCAGCAGTTTTTTTGGCCGCTGCGGGCTGTTTTTTCACCTCTGCGGGCTTCTTTTCCGGAGCGGGTGATTTTTTGGGGGTGCTTGTTTTCTTCTCCGGAGCAGACTTCTTCTCCACAGTCTCCGCAGCGGCGGGTACCTTTTTCTCCGTCTTTTTGGAAACTACCTTTTGGGGAGAGGCCGGTTTTGCAGGGGAGGCTTTCCCGGAAACACTCTTCTTGGTCTTTGTGGCGGCAGCTTTTGCTTTCTCCTTTACGGGTTCAGGCTTCGGAGTTTCTTTGCTGGCTGCCGGTTTTGTCGCGGTTTTCTTTTTGGGGGTCGACATGATAGATAAAAGGCTACGGGGCATAATCCACCCATTACGCATTTTGTCAAGTTTTTTGCAAAATGCGTGTGCATTATATAGGCAAAATACGACCTGTCAACCAGCCATGTCACAACATGACACATTTTTCGCTTTTTTATTCGACAAGGGAAGCTCCGGGAAAGGATTAAGCCCCGGTATCGCCGAACTCCGCCTCTAATTCTGCGATTTTCAATTCAATTTCGCAGGAGAGTTCCTCCCAGCGGGAGTAGAGGGATTCCGATTCGCGTTCCAACAGCCGGTATTCCTGCGTAAGCTCCATGAGCTTCTGATTATCGCTCATATTCTCCGGTTTTTCCAGCTCTGCGGAGATGGTCGCCTTGCGTTCATCTGCAACGGCAATGGTATTTTCCACCTCTTGGAGTTCTTTTTCCAAGGGTTTCACGAGGCGGTTTCTCTGTTCTCTGGCGGCGGCTCGGGCACGCCGGGCATCCCGTTTATTAGCGGGCTGCCCCCCTTCCCCGGCGGACAAGGAAGAAGCGGGCGCTGCCGCTGCTGTTTCCGCAGCACGGCGTTCCTCCGCCTCGACGGTTTCGAGGTAAGCGGATACGTTGCCATGGAAAAGTCTGGGGGCGTGCCCCGGGCGGAACTCCAGTACTTTGTTAACAATGGGATCCAAGAACCGGCGGTTGTGAGAAACAATACAGTAGGAGCCGGGATACTCCGCCAAGGCCCGCTGCAATACCTCCTGACTCTGGAAGTCCAAGTGGTTGGTGGGCTCGTCCATAATCAGGAAATTAGCAGGTTTGAGCAGCATACATACCAGAGCAACACGGCTTCGCTCCCCACCGGAAAGCACCCCGATTTTCTTGAAAACATCGTCCCCGCGGAAGAGGAAACAGCCTAAAATGTTACGCACCAGCGGACGTGTTTCCCGGGAGGCGGCAGCCTCCACGCATTCCAGCACCGTCTGCTCGTTATTCAGCACATCCGCATGGGTTTGGGAGAAAAATGCCACCTGCGTATGATGCCCGAAAGAGAAGGAGCCGGCATCCAGTGCCTCCGTGCCGGAGATGAGGCGGGTAAAGGTGGATTTACCGGCACCGTTAACCCCCACAATGGCCACGCGGTCTCCCTTGGGCATGGAATAATCGTAACGGTCCAAAATCGTTACCGAGCCGTACGCTTTGCATGCTTTTTCCAAACTCACCACCGTATGGCCACCGGGCGGGGGCGGGGGGAAGTGGAAACTCATCACCGCATCATCCTCCTCCACCTCAATAAGCTCCACTTTTTCCATCTGTTTAATGCGGCTCTGCACCTGCGTGGCTTTAGTGGCTTTTGCCCGGAAACGGTCGATAAATTCCTGCGTTTTAGCAAGTTCCCGTTGCTGAGCTTTGGCCTGCCGCAAAAGGATTTCCTTACGGGCTTTGCTTTCCCGGAGGTAAAAGGAGAAATTACCGGCATATTCCTCTGCGCGCCCATGGTGGAAGGCGATGGTGCGGCTCACGAGGCTATCCAGCAGAGCCACATCGTGGCTGATGATGCAAATGGCACCGCGATAATGGCGTAAATTCTGTTCCAACCAGCGCTGGCTCTGCAAATCCAAGTGGTTGGTGGGTTCGTCCAGCAGCAGCACCTCCGGCTCTTGCAACAGGAGTTTAGCCAGCGCAATACGCATTTGCCAGCCGCCGGAGAATTCTCCGCAATCCCGCGCAAAATCGGAGGAGGAAAAGCCGAGACCGCGCAGGATGGATTCCGTGCGTGGGCGCAGGCGTGCCGCATCCCGCTCTTGGAGCAAAAGTTCCAAATGCCCGATTTCCTCCAGCGTTTCCCTATATTCCGGGGAATCCGCCGGGAGGGATTGCAGCTCAGCGGAGAGTTCATCCACCTGTTGCTGAAGGACTACCACACCGCCCACACTACCCAGCACTTCTTCCAACAGCGGAGTGCCGGAAATGTGGATACCATCCTGCGGCAAATAGCCCACCTGTGTGTGGCGAGGCAGTAGTACTTTGCCCCGGTCGGGTTCCAACACGCCGACAATGCACTTCATCAGCGTGGATTTACCGGCACCGTTCTGACCGGCAAAGGCAATGCGTTCCCCCTGCTCCACCACGAAGGAAAGAGAATCGAACAGCACGCGAGAGCCGAACTCAATATGCAAATTCTGGACCGCAAAAACCATAGCCGAAAGGGAGAAAACACACCGCCCTGCCATGAATGCAGGGCGGCAGAAATACAAGCATCGTGCCGGAGATGAGGCTTACTTTTTGAGCTTGCTGTTCCAGCGGGCAATGTTGCGCTCCTGCTCTGCAAAGAGGTCCGCGCAATCATCCAGAATCTCGATGGATTCAATCTTATCGCCTTGGCGGATGGCATTCACCACCTCTTGGTCGGCAGGGGAAAGCACCTCCCCGAAGATGGTGTGCTTCCCGTTGAGCCATTCCGTGGGCACATGGGTAATGAAGAATTGGGAGCCGTTCGTGCCCTGCCCGGTCCATGTGCGACCGGCATTGGCCATGGCCAGCAAACCGGGGCGGGCAAACTTCAAATCGGGGCGGCATTCATCGTCAAACTGATATCCCGGGCCACCGCAGCCCGTGCCCTCGGGGTCGCCGCCTTGAATCATGAAATCGGCAATCACACGGTGGAAGGTCAGCCCATTGTAGAACCCACGGGCAGCCAGATTCAGGAAGCTGGCAGCTGTCATAGGAGTCTTGGAGGCAAACACGGTGAGCTTAATGTCACCCTTGCTGGTCTTCATTGTGATTTTCTTATCAGTAGCCATGCGCGGCACCATATCAGCTCCCTGAAACAAAATCAAGGGCAAAGAGAAATCATGTCGCAATTACTCCAGCAGAACAGTCTCCCCATCGTTAGGCACATGGATAATCCCTTGAAAATGCTCTGCCGCCTCCGCGGCGTATGCAGCGCGGCGCGTATCAAGCGTGGCATCCTCGGTGTGGTATAAAAGCAGGTGTTTCACCCCCAAGCCGGCTGCCAAGCGCCCGGCATCCAACGCTGTGCTGTGGTGCTTCTCGTAAGGGCGGAAACGCTCTCGGTCTGCGTACAGGCAAAAAGCCTCGCAGAGCAGCCAATCCGCGCCACGGGCAAGCAGTTCGTTACGCTCATTATATGGTTCATCCCCCAAGCAAACAAAGCGTTGACCATCCGGGAGCATGAGGCGGTACCCCAACTGGCGAGCCTTTGAGGAGCCTATATCAAACGCCACCCCCTGCATGCCGATAACGGAAAACGGAGCACCGTCCTTTAATGCGCAAAGGTGAATATCCGCTCCCAAATGCGCGCACACTTTCCCCGGCAGAGTGAGGCGGCAGATTTTCTCCAACACCTCCAGTACCTCTGCATGGCCATATAAGCGCAACTCTCCCTCGTATGCTCCGGCATTCATCGCCTGAGCCACCATGCGCAGTACCCAAACTACGCCAAAAATGTGGTCCGTGTGGGCATGCGTCACGAAGACATCATGAATATCGGAAATCGCCACCCCGGCCTGCTCCAAACGAGATAAAATTCCATTTCCGCCGCCGGCATCCGTCAAGAAACACTGCCCCCCACAGCGAAGAACAAAACAGGTATTATAACAGCGCGTTACCGCTGCATTACCGGTTCCCAGCATGAGCAAAGAGACCTTCATGCCGGGAAGAATAGCACAGGCAAAGGGGCTTTTCAACCTCAAAATGGGGTCTCTGCATCCTGCGGAAGCACTGCCGTAGAGCCATCCGTGTGCAAACTCAACCGATACCGAGCGCCGGATTTTCCGTGTATAAACCTCCGCTCGTACTCCGGCATGGGATTCCCCCGAGCATCCCAGCGTAACTCCCGGGAAAGAGAGCCATCGGCAGCATATTGGCACACCCGCTCTGCAAAGCCAAGGGCATCGTTGCATGCGGGCAAGCCATCGGCGGCATTATAGCATTCCCATTCCGGAAGGCCTTGTGCGTTTTCCCGCACCAAATGCTCCACCATGGGGCGCCCCTCCAGATAAAGAGCCCCATCCACCCCGCACAAGCGCTGCTGCAAAATACCGGGAGCCAGCCCCTGAGATTCCTGCACGGCGGGAGCCTCCACCACCGGATGCACCACCGGCTCCCCGGCGGCATTTTTCCACGCATAAAGTACGGAATGGCCATCCGCTGCCGCCTCCATGCGAGCCACAGCCACACCATGGACATTATCCGCCACATTCCCGAGCACCCGATTTGTGCGCGTCACAAGCCGCCGGGCATCATCGTAAAGATATTCCACACTTTCTTCTCCCTCGGCATCCGGCATTAAATGCCCCTCGGCATCAAAATGCTGCACCAGAAGAGGGCGGCCCTGTGTATCGTAACGCACCGTCCGCACGGCGTACCCCGGCATGCGCGGAGATATGGGATGCCCCGCCGCATCCAAAAGGCGTGTACACACCACTCTCCCGGCAGAATCATACTCAAACTGCCGCACAGAAACCCCGGAAGCATCCGCCACCGGCTGGCCGTCCGCGCCATAATTTTCCTTGCGATACAAGCGCCCCTCTGCATTATACACCAAGCGCTGCTCTGCCACACTGCTGCCGGGCAAACACTCTTTTTTCCCGCCGGCATCCACATGCAGCATACGCTGCACCTGCCCACCTGCCGTACAGTGCAGCTGCACATGGGGAAGAGGCGGTGGCGTATGCCCCTCCCCCAAGGAGATAATGCCCCTCGGCGGTTCTGCCGCAGAACTATTAAACACCCCGGCATAGAACAGCATCGGAGGCTCCGTATCCCCCATCCAAGAATGGTACACCCCCATTCCCAAGGCGCCCACCAGCATGCTCCCTGCCGCCAAAGTACCCAAATACTGCCACCCGAAAGCTAATCCCCCTTTTATCCGCTGCCATACTTGTTGCATATTAAATGCGGAGTCTAGCTCTGCGCCGGGCATTCAATACCTTTTAGCCGGGGGCGCATGTCAGCGCGCAGACTTGACATACGCGCGTAGGGAGAGCATACTCCTCCACGTTATGTTGAATCTCTACGATACACAGTTGGGGGCGCTCAAGCCCGTGCAGGCAGAAGATGGCAAACAACTGCGCTTCTACTGCTGCGGCCCCACCGTGTATGCCGCAGCACACATCGGCAATTTCCGCACTTTCGTAGTGCAGGATGTGTTCCGCCGCGTGGTGGAACTGGGAGGGCTCCGCACCAAACATGTGCGAAACCTCACCGATGTGGATGATAAAACCATTCGTAACTCCCAAGCCCAAGGCATGCCGCTGGGAGAATATACCGCCATCTGGACAACCAAATTCCATGCGGATTGCAAAGCTCTTAACTGCCTTTCCCCCCATGTGGAGCCCAGTGCCGTGGCTCACATCCAAGAACAGCTCGATATCGTACAAAAGCTCATTGATAAGGGACACGCCTACCAGAGCGAAGATGGCTCCGTGTATTTCCGCATCTCCTCCTATGCCGATTACGGCCGTTTAGCGCACCTCGACAAGCAGGAACTCGACCTCGGCAAAACAGCCAGCACCCGAGCCGATACGGATGAATACGAAAAAGACAGCGTGGCCGATTTTGTTCTCTGGAAAGCACGCCGCCCCGAGGATGGCCCCAACTTCTGGCCTTCCCCATGGGGAGAGGGACGCCCCGGGTGGCACTTAGAATGCTCCGCTATGAGCCATAAGTACTTGGGCGATACCTTCGACCTGCACTCCGGCGGTGTGGACCTCGTATTTCCCCACCACGAAAACGAAATTGCCCAAAGCCGCTGCGCCTGCGGCGGAGACTTCGCCCGCCACTGGTTCCACGTTACCCACCTTCTGGTGGATGGAGCCAAGATGAGCAAAAGCCTAGGGAACATGTACACCTTGGACCAGCTGCAGGAAATGGGCTACACCCCCGCAGCACTGCGCTACATTTTGGCCGGAGCCTACTACCGCCGCCCGCTCAATTTTACCCTTACCGGCATGAAAGATGCCACCAGCGCCCTTAACAAACTCGGGCGCTTTGATAAAGAACTTGCCAAGGCCAGTGCCGCCAAGGAGCCCACCTACCGGGACTTCCTCAAAAAAGCTCCTGCCCTCGGTGCCTTCCAAGCCGCATGGGACAGCTTGGAGGACGACCTCAATGCGCCGGAGGCGCTGGGGCATGTTTTCAGCGCCATCAAGGGTACCAAACCCGCCGATATGAGCCCCGAAGAAGCTACCGCCATGTGGAAAGCATTCCGCTTTATCATGGAGGCTTTTGGGCTGCAACTGCCGGATCCCGACGCCGATATCGAAGTGCCGGAGGATATCCGCGCCATCGCAGAAGAACGCTGGGCTGCCCGCTTGGCCAAAGACTGGGCTACTGCCGATGCCCTGCGCGGTAAACTCGCCGGACTGGGCTGGGCCATGAAAGATGGTAAGGACGGCTACAAACTCACCAAAGCATAAACCCCATGGATACTCCGCAAAATCTTTCCCTCCTCGGTAAACACAGTGAATTCTTCCGTACCCCGGAGGAAGCCAAACTGGAAGCCTTCCCGAACCGCAGCCCCCACCGCCGCTACACCGTAACGCTGGATACGCACGAATTCTCCTCGCTTTGCCCCGTTACCGGCCAGCCGGATAGCTGCCACCTCACCATCACATACTCCCCGGCGGAAAAAGTGGTGGAAACGAAAAGCCTCAAGTACTACCTCGTATCCTTCCGGAACTACGCCGCATTCAATGAGCAGGTCGTGAACCGTATTCTGGATGACCTTGTAGCCGCAGTGGACCCGGCATGGATGAAGGTGGAAGGACGCTTTGGCGCCCGAGGCGGCATCCAGCTCACCTGCGCCGCAGAACATAAACCGGAAAACCGCCCCGTATGAACGTAGCCGTCCTACTCTCCGGCGGATTAGATTCCACCACCGCCCTCCACTGGGCACACCGGCATCACCATGTCGTATGTGCCTTGGCCTTTAATTACGGCAGCAACCACGGCACCCGCGAGCTGGAATGCGCCCGCTGGCAGGCAGAGCAACTCGGCATCCCCTACTGCGAGATTGATTTACGCTCCGTATCCGCGCATCTTCAAAGTGCCCTCCTCAGCGGGGCGGAGGCCATTCCCACCGCCGATTATGCGGAGGAGAACCTGCGCCAAACCGTCGTCCCCTTCCGCAATGGCATTTTCCTTGCCATTGCCGCCGGTATTGCAGAAAGCAAGGATGCGCAAGGCATCGTCATCGCAGCACACAGTGGGGACCACGCCCTTTACCCCGACTGTTGCGAGGACTTTATGGAATCCATGGCCACGGCCATTGCCTTAGGCACCTATGCCCGGCTGCAAATTCTGCGTCCCTTCATTGCACGCAGTAAGGCGGATATAACCGCCCTTGGTGCCGAACTTGGGGTAGATTTTTCCCGCACTTATTCCTGCTACTGTGGCGGAGAAAAGCACTGCGGACAGTGCGCCACCTGCCGCGAGCGCCGCGAATCCTTCGCCGCAGCCGGCATTCCCGACCCCACAGAATATACCACCTGAACCTTTCTCCAAGACATGCCCAGCGTACTAATTAAAACCTATGGCTGCCAGATGAATGAACGCGATTCCGAACAAGTCGCAAGCATGTTTCTGGCCGGCGGTTACCGGCTGACCCAAAGCGAAGCGGAGGCCGATGTGATTCTCATCAACACTTGCTCCGTACGCGAAAAAGCAGAACTGAAAGCGCTGGGAAAAATGGGGCTCCTTTGTGCGCGCCCCACAGCTAAACCTTGGGTAGTGTACGGCTTTATGGGCTGCATGAGCCAAAGCCGTGCCCGAAGCCTTTTCCGGGATGTTCCCCGCTTGGACATCGTAACCGGCACCCAGCAGTACCACCATGTATACGAACTGTGCAACCGCTTGCTGCGCAGCCGCATGGGGAACAATACGGACACACCGCTCCGCAAGGGCGCACACATTTGCCACACGGAGCAGGAAGAAGGATTCCAAAATGCCATCCGCGACCACCTGCCCCCCGCCGGAAACTGCACGGCTTTTGTCTCCATTATGCAAGGCTGCGAGATGCGCTGCTCCTACTGCATCGTACCCAGTACGCGAGGCAACGAATGCAGCCGCCCGGCGGAGGATATCCTCCAAGAAGTTAAGGAGCTGGTGGAGCGAGGGGTTCGCGAAGTCACCCTTCTGGGGCAAATTGTTAACCGCTACGGCAAAGATGAACCCACAGTGAACGGGCGGAGTGCCTTTGTACGTCTACTGGAATCCCTGCACGAAATTGATGGCCTGGCACGTATTCGATTTACCTCCCCGCACCCCATCGGTTTCCGGCAGGATTTGGTAAATGCCTATACCTACCTGCCCAAACTGTGCAGCCACATCCACTTCCCCATGCAGAGCGGCAGCGACCGCATCCTGCAACTGATGCGCCGCCCGTATAAAAATGAGAAATACCTGCGCCTCTGCGAAGCCATGCGCGAAGCCCGCCCGGATTTGGCCATCACCACGGATATCATCGTGGGCTTCCCCGGGGAAACGGACGAGGATTACCAACAAACGAAAGCAGCCGTGGAACGCATCCGGTTCGATAATGCTTTTGTTTTCCAATACTCCCCCCGGCGCGACACCGTGGCCGCAGCCATGCCCGACCAAATTTGCCTGCGCGTTAAAGAGGAGCGAAACCACGACCTGCTGGAAACCGTAAACCGTATCGCCACCGCTCGGAACCATGCCCTTGTGGGCACTTTGCAACACATTCTCGTAGAAGGTCCCAGCAAAAACAACCCCGAGCGATTGCAAGGGCGCACATCGCAAAACAAACCCGTCATCATCCCCGGAGGCAGTGCCATTCCCGGGAGCATCGTCCCCGTACGCATCAACGAATGCACCAGCTTCACCCTCTATGGCGATGTGGTATGAGCCCCATACGCCTGCTCATCCTGCTCATCCTGCTGCTGCCGCCTTTGGCAGCCACAGAGTACATCCCCCCATGGCAGGATAACATCCCTGCCGATGTGCGGGAAAACGCCCTGCTGCCGGATCAGGTTCTCACAGAGAAGCCTGCTCATTGGCGTCCCGTATTAGAAGCTCTTTTCCGGCCGCAAGTGGCACACTGCCACAGTGCGCGGGAAGCAGTACTGCACATAGCCTCCCGGTTCACCCCAATCACCGGCGTGTATTACTCCACCGCCCGTAGGAAACACGATATGAACGCTTTGGAGGCCTTAGCAGAAAAGAAAGTATCCTGCACCGGGCAAAGCATTCTGCTGGTTTGCGCGCTACGCTCTGTGGGCATTCCCGCACGTGCCGTAGGTATCCTCACATGGAACCACATCCCCGGCAATCACACTTGGGCGGAAGCATGGTTCGAGGGAGAATGGCACATGATTGAGCCCTACGAAAAGAACTTCAATACCCCATGGGTTATGGAATACATCGGCATGCTGAATCCCCGGCATCCCTACCAGCGCATTATGGCGGCCTGGCCTGCCGGTAAAGAAAACTTCCACCCCATCCCCCTTGAGCCCGGCTGCCAAAGCATCCCCGCACAAGACGTCACCGAGCGTTACATGGCTCTCTCCTCCGCTTGGTACGCCGCACAAGGCAACGCGCCGGAGTACCAGAAGCTCTATATCGACCGATCTCCCCGGAGCAACACCCCCGAGGAAATTCTCTTGGAAAATGCGGAAGGAGCCATCCTCTCCCGTGCAGAACTCCCCACCAGTCGGCACGATATGCGTTACCGCGTCCGGCTTCTCCTGCCCCGCCAAGGTACCCATTTCCTACGGCGCAGCAGTACTGCCACCCGCATTCCCATTCAAGCCACGCCGCCCCCCGTGCAACTGCTTGAATTGCCTTGAAATCGGCAAAATTCATACATCTTGCCAATGTCTCCTAATCAAAGCGCTTCTGTTTAACTACACGACAGCCGCTATCCCGATAAGGATAGCGACCTTTTCATTCCATGGAATGCAGGAAAAAATCAAAGAAATAGCTCCGGAGCCTTAGGCTCCGCCGCCACGGCATTCAAGCGCGGGGTCAACATCTGCAAACGCTCCAGCGCCACCTCCGGCACCCGCCCGGCAAATACCGGCAGCACCACCAGCAAGGCTTCCTCCACTGTGCATGCGGACACAGGCGCACAGAGATCCACAAAACGGGCAGACGGTGCCACGGCATCCGCAATGCGCCGAGTGCCGCCCGTAGGACTAAAAACAGCCTTAATCATTGTCGTTAAAATAAAAAACGCCCCGGCAGAACAGGCGTCTACCGGGGTGTAAATTCAAAAAAGCATCAAGCCTTGCGGCACTTGCGAGCCCCGCACTTCTTCTTGGCCGGAGCCGCCTCCTTAGGAGCCAAGGACTGCTCCGACCGCTTCCAGCAATCCCAATTCCAGCGGGAAAGATTCGTGAAGCAAGCAGTCAGCAAATCCACACTGGCTTGGATATCCGTCTTATGTGCCATTTCGATGCTCTGATGCACATTCCGCACCGGAATGGAAATAGCACCGCTAATAGAGCCACCGGCCGTAAACTTCTGCATGGCACCGGCATCCGTACCGCCGGCAGCCAGCAATTCCATCTGGTAAGGCAGCTCGCCCTCCTCGGCCAGAGCCACCATGAATTTCACCATGCGCGGATCCGTAATCAACGAGCCATCATACACCTTAATTGCCGTACCCTTGCCCAGAACCGTGCATTTATCGTGCGCGCCACTGCCGGGAGTATCGAAAGCAATCGTCACATCCAAAGCAAAAGAGAACGTGGGGTTAATAGCCAAAGTAGCGGCATGGGCACCGCGCAAGCCCACTTCCTCCTGCACGGTAAAGACGGCATACAAATCATAATCCGGCAGATTTCCGCTCTCCCGGATTGTGCGCACAGCCTCAATCAGCATGTAGCAACCGCCACGGTTATCAATGCTCTTCACATTCAGGCAATCGCCCATCTCCACTAAATCGCCGATGCGGGTAATGGAATCCCCCAGAGAAACATACTTCTCCACTTCCTCCTTGGGCAAACCTACATCCACCACATAATCCGTTACCTGCGGCATCTTGGAGCGCTCCTCCGGAGCCATTACATGAATGGGTTTCACCCCCATGCAACCCGGCAAATCCTTTTTACCATGCACCACCACACGCTGAGCCGTCAGCGTTTTGGGGTCGAACCCGCCAAGAGGCAGAATACGAATAAAGCCATTATCATCAATATGGCGCACAATGAAGCCAATCTCATCCATGTGAGCGGCGCACATAATACTCTTGGAGGAATCCTTTCCCTTGATAAGAGCCACCACATTGCCGATGTTATCAATCTTCATCTCATCCGCCAGCGGAGCCATCTGCTCCATCACAAGCTCACGGATACCATACTCAAAACCGGGAGCGCCGGTTGCCTCGCAGAGGTCTTTGAAAAGAGATACGTTCATACGCACATTTTACCCCTTTCCGCCTGTTTTGGCAAGAGGGATTCAGGGCATATTCCACGCCGAAAGCGATTCCCTTTTTTCAACACCTCAAAAAAACACTCCCGGTCTTATTCAGACCGGGAGCGGATAGGGAGTATTGGACACCGGTATTAGCGGCGGTGCCGGCGAGCAGCCAAAGCCGCAAGAGAGAGCAGGCTCAGGGTAGCTGTGGCCGGCTCCGGCACTGCTGTCACAAGCACATTGGCCTGCAGCTTCCCGGATTCTTCATCCACGCTCAATCCCAAGGACTCTATGCTGACGCTCTCCGCCGTGGCACGGCGCAACAAACTAAAGATGGCTACAGAATTATCCACCAAAGTCAGGGTGAGAGAATCACTCTCCACCAAGCTCTTCAGCTCCTGAACATCAGCATCGGAAAGGTTTGTAATCAAATCGATGGTGTAGCGGGCACCTTCAATTGTGGCTTCCGTCTGCATCTGCTGACGCAGCGTGTCTCCGAAAATCAGCACCACTTCTGCACCACCTTCAAAGGACAAATCGCCCGTGGCAGCCATTTCCAAAGCAGGTACATCCATGCTGTCCATGGTGAAATTCAAGCTGGCGGCATTACTCAGCGTCAGGCTTCCGGAAACACTCATCGCAGCTTCCGAGGAACCGGTTGTATTCAGGCTGAGGGAATCGGTGGAGCAGTTGGCACCGGCGCCCAACTCAACAGTGCTGTTACCATTGGTCTGTTCAATGTTGATTACCGCACCGCTATTCTCTTTGAGAATGAGCTTACCCGTACCCTCTTGGGAGATGTTGTAAACGCCGTTCGTAGTCTTTTTCAGCTCAATGGTACCGGCACCACGCTGGGTCACGTTAATAGCAATGCTGCTGCTTGCACACTGCAAGTTCCCAATCGTGAGCTTGGTATTTTGGTCGCCATCCTGCACGATGGAGGTTGTTCCGGAACCCGTGTTATTAATCTGCAGGGTATCACGGAAATCCATCGTCCCCCCCGTCTGGGTAATAGAGAAGCCCTTATTAGTAAGTGAATAGCCATATACATTCATTGTTCCCGCACTCTGGATAATAGCGGAACCCGCCGATGAAAAACTGGCGGCAAATACATTCATGAAGTGCTTATTGTTCAACTGTGCGCCGGTAGTACCCATGGCCAAATACCCACCATCCAGAATCAGAGCCTTCGTAATCTTAGCCTGCTTCTCGTTGCTGTTAGTAACGTAACTATTACCGGAGGTATACCCACCATGCAGCTCTACACGACCACTCTTAATATGCAGCGTTTCAATATTCGCCATCGTGGAAATCAGGTTCGTACCGGAGGAACTATCCGCATCCACCGTCACCGTCTTAGCCTGTAAGCCCATGTATGTGGAACCATTCTGCCCACCAAGAGCAATCTGCCCGGTACCGTTGATATACACATTCCCCGTAACGGTGAGAGAGTTAGTGGGGGTACCAAAAGAAGTTACCAGTTTATTATTGGCATCAAAAGCACCCACCTTATCCCCGCTGTTCACCGTCAAATCCCCGGAGATGGTTTGTACACTACTGCCAAAACCCACATTGGTATATGTGGCGCCATTGACTGTTTCCGTTGTAACGGCAGCCTGTACCATCCCCAAACCAAACAGGGCAAGCAATGCCGAATGCAATGTTTTATTCAAATGTAATCTCATTGTTTTCAGAGGTTTATATTCTTGCACAGCCACACATTTTCCCATGTAGCAGACCGGCGCGCGCATTCTATCGCATTTCAAATGCGATGTGCATTTTTACAAGATAACTCACTGGTAATCAACGATGATATACTTTTGATGGGGCAATCAAGTGAATTTTCGGAAATTCTCATCCGATTAAAAATCAACAAAAAAGAGAATTTATGCTGTACATCGCATTTGAAATGCGATGTACAGCATAAGGAAACATCCCTGCTGCGGAAGATTCCGCAGCAGGGATGGCATTGAGAATGAATAAGGCAGAAGATTAGTTCTGCTCGGAGGGGCTCCACTCCTCGGACTGCAGGGCAGCGAGGTTGAAGGCCTGCTCCAGACCCACCATATCGCCGGCACGCACGGTCTCGAAGGCGGCGGTCTCGCGACGCAGCTGCTCGGGATCGTAGTTCACGGCCTTGATGGAAAGACCAATGCGGCGCTCCACCTTGTCGACCTTGATGACGCGAGCCTTGATTTCGTCGCCCACCTTGATGACGTCCTTGACACGCTCCACATGTTCCTCAGACAGCTGGGAGATGTGGATAAGACCATCGATATCGCCATCCAAGTTCACGAAGGCACCGAAAGAAGCAATCTTGGCCACCGTGCCGGAAACCAAATCGCCCACCTTGAAGCGGGAGTCGATGGATTCCCAGGGGTCGGACTCAAGCTGCTTCACGCCAAGGGAAACGCGCTGGTTCTCCTTGTCGATATTCAGCACGCGCGCCTCCACCACATCGCCCTTCTTGAGGACTTCGGAGGGGTGATTAATCTTGCGGGTCCAGCTCATATCGGACACGTGAATCATGCCGTCGATGCCTTCCTCCAGAGCCACGAA
>CAYSYD010000021.1:0-24418 GCA_964435145.1 uncultured Akkermansia sp. | reverse complement strand
ACGAAGAACGTGCAGGAGTTTTTCTTCTTATGAATGGTATGAGTCCCCCCCGGGCCTGGATAGATGTACATCTGGAGGCCATTGCTCATAATCTGGACATAGCTCGCCAAGCTCTGCCCGATACTGAGCTTATGCCCGTGGTAAAAGCCGGGGCCTATGGGCACGGTTTGGAACCTGTGGCAAGGCGTCTGGATAATGCAGGCATTTCCTTTTTAGGGGTGGCCAATGTGGGGGAGGCCCGCAGGCTTATGCACGCGGGAGTACGCACACGCCCTTTTATTCTGGGACCCACCTTCCCGGAGGAAAGGGAAGAAATCGTGGCGAACGACTGGTGCTGCACCTTGTCCACCATAGAGGAAGCCCGGCACTTTCAACAGCTGGCGGAGGCTGCCGGTAAAGTATTTCCGCTGCACATTGCAGTGGATACCGGCATGGGCAGAGAGGGTTTCCTGCCCGAGGAATTAGGAGAAGCCGCAGCAGCCATTGCCTCCCTGCCCCATTTAGAGGTAGAGGGTGCCATGTCCCACTTTCCGGCTGCGGATGAGGATGTGCCCTATACGCAAAACGAGATTGCGCTTTTCACGGATTGCGTGGCTACCTTGCAGCAGTACTTCCCCCTCCGCTACCGCCATATTGCAGCCAGCGCCGGGGAGCTGGGCTATGAAATCCCCGTGGCCAATTTGGCACGGCCCGGGCTCCTGCTGTACGGGGTAGCTCCCATGGCCTCGATTTACGATGGCGTTCTCCGTCCCACTCTGGAACTTTCTGCGCGGGTGACGCTGGTGCGCGAGCTGCCGGCCGGCAGTAGTATTTCCTATGGGCGCGCGCACATAGCCACTGCCCCCACGCACGTGGCCACCATCGGCATCGGCTATGCGGATGGTTGGAGCCGCCACCTCTCCGGCCAAGGGGCGCGGGTGTACCTCGGCGGGCAGTATTGCCCCATGCTGGGAAGGGTGACGATGGACCAAATTATAGTGGATGTTTCCGCCGCACCGCAGGTGCGGGCGGGTGATGTGGCGGAACTCATCGGCCCGCACATTTCCGTGAGCGAGGTTGCACGCCTGGCCGGCACCATCGAATGGGAAATCTTTACCGGACTGGGGCCCAGGCTCCCCCGCCTGTACCATTGAGGCAAAGCCTCATTCCGAAAGCATGGACCAATCGATAATCCGCGGGCTCAATTCCTGAATAAGCTCGCAAATTTGTTTCTCGGCTTCCTCCTCTGTCACGCCAATCTCCGGAGCCCAATAGGAGCCCACTTGGAAATAGCCCCAGCGCTGCACACGCCCAAGGAAAACGCGGCTCGCCATATCCTTAATCGTACGCTCATAATGGGAATGGGTTACGGAATCGTGCCCAAAGAACACATAATAATGGATGAAGTGCAAGCGGGACACCTTCTCATTTTTTATCGGCAGATACGTTGACAAGCGGGAGAATGTAAGCGTTTTCCCATCATCCAGCGTAATATCTTTCGTGCTGTAACGAAGCTGCTGGTGTCCCTGAGCAGGCAGGCAGCGCTCCGGACGGTGGATGGAGTTGTTCAAATCGTTACCGGAATAGACGAGGGAAACCTCCACGGCCGGATATTTCTTCTCCCAGTCCACGCGGCGAATACGCTCATAACGGCCCTTACTAAAGAGTGTATCCACAGCGAGAATAGTGCGTTCTTCCTCGCTCTCCTGCACTTTAACACCCCACCAACCGGGCAGTCTATCCTCCAGCGGCAACTCCGGGGACACGCAGGATTCCAAAAACTCATTACTCACAGGTACCACCCAGGAGTAGCCCACAATGGCTCCCATCAACAACGCAGGCAAAAGAGCCACAAGCCAACGTAACATTACGCTTCCTCCTTTCCGTTATCATTTCCCGCCATACGTACAACTACTTTTCGTTTCCGGAAGAAGAATATCTCCCCGGCTAATAGACTATGCAATGCAAACAATCCCAACAAACTCGCAGGGAAAAAGAACATTAAACCGGACCAGTCGTGCCAGGTTTTCGAAGCGAATGCCGGAGTAATGTACTCCGCACATACGAAAATACTTGTTACGCGGAACACATTGGCCACAATGGCCAGAGGTATGGCGCTCAGGGCTAAAATCACACGCTTCCACCATTGCAACCCCTCCGCCAAGTAGGCCCACGCAAAGGACATCATCATCAACGCAACAAGGGAGCGTATGCCGGAGCAGCCACCGGCCACACTAAAAGCATCCCACTGCCGGGTGGCAGAGGATATGTTGGTACCCTCCACAATGGTTTCCACCCCCGCAAGCCCGGCCAGCAAATGGGAAGCATTCGTAGCAATTAACTGAAGCCCCACCGTAGCCTGCTGGAACGAGGGCAACGGTATGCCAAGCCACATGAAACAGCAGGGAAACACCATACGCCAAGCCAAGGCACGCCCCCAGTAATACCACACACAGCCCAAACACAGGAAGGGAAGAGTTGCCTGTGCAAGGCGCGGCTGGAGCGTGCGCACGGAGGCCAGCAACATAAAGCCGGAAAAAAGCAAAAGCCATATCCCATGCACGGAGCCTTTTTTTGGCAAATCCTTGCTACACATGGCGGCGTGCCCCATCATATAGGCGGAAAGCACATACACCATCCAGCCGAATCCGAAATCCTCACTCGATTTCCATACACTGGCCAACCACGATACAATTGTATTTCTCCCCAAATGGAAAATATCCAAAAAGCCGTAGTATGCCACCAATGGAACGATAAAGAGAACCAACCCCGCCCACTGAGCCGGAGAAAGCCCTAACAAAAGTTTATTTTGTGCTTTCTTTTCCGTATTCATGCAAAAAAATCGTTCTAACTGCACGTTTAGTATTGCATTTTTTCGAAAAATGTCAAGAATAGTCGCTCACACACACACACTTATTCATCCATGAAAATCATCAGCGGCACAGCCCACCCCAAATTGGCTCAGGATATCGCAGACGTCATGGGACTTCCCCTTTGCGATGCCACGGTGAATACCTTCCCGGACGGCGAAAGCTTTGTTCAGATTAAGGAATCCATCCGCGGAGCCGATGTCTTCATCGTACAGCCCACCTGCCCGCCCACCAACCACAACCTGATGGAACTACTGGTCATGGTGGATGCCGTACGCCGTGCGAGCGCCAGCCGCATTACTGCCGTAATGCCCTTTTACGGCTATGCCCGCCAAGACCGCAAAGACAAGCCGAGAGTACCCATCACCTCCAAGCTGGTGGCCAACCTCCTCACCGCAGCCGGCGTAAACCGCGTACTGGCGATGGATTTACATGCAGCCCAGATTCAGGGATTCTTCGAGATTCCGGTAGACCATCTGTACTCCGTGCCGGTGCTGGTAAAACACCTTAAAGAGCACTACGTGCAGGACTTCAACAATCTGGTGGTTGTTTCCCCGGATATCGGCGGTGTCAAGAACGCCAAGAGCTATGCAAACATTCTGGGCACGCAACTGGCTATCGTGGCAAAGCAGCGCATCTCCGCCACGGAGGTGGATGCCCATGCTGTGATTGGCGATGTGAAAGGCAAGGACGTGCTGATGGTGGATGACATGACGGAATCCGGCGGCACTCTCTGCGCTGCGGCTAAAATACTCAAAGAACACGGAGCCGCCCGCATTTTTGCCGGCGTATCCCACGGCGTGCTTACGGATTCTGCCCGCGCCCGCTTAGAGGACAGCCCCATTGAGCGCCTGCTTACCTCCGATTCCGTACCTCAGGCCTATGGTGACCGCGTGGATACAGTGAGCATTGCCCCGCTTTTTGCGCAGGCCATTGCGAACATCCACAACAACGCCTCCGTAACCCACCTGTTCGAGGTGTAAATCGGCAAGAGGCTCCTCTACACCCATTTCGCAAGCATCCCCCCATTACTGCGGGGGATGCTTTTTTCACGCCCTCCGGCGGCGCAGGGAAGCGGGCAATATCTTTAGCATCTCCCTGTACTTGGCAATCGTACGCCGCGCCACCACGATGCCCTCCCGTGCCAACAGCTCCTCCAACGCAGCATCAGAAAGCGGGTGCCGCACATCCTCCTCCTGCACAAGTGCCCGCAAGCGTTCCTGCACGGCTGCAGAGGAAACGGTTCCGCTCCCCTGCCCACCGGAAAGCGCCTGAGAAAAAAGGGCTCTCAGCTCCCATACGCCGAAGGCACAGCGCAGGTACTTCCCATTCACCGCCCGGGATATGGTGGAGACATGCAAGCCCGTATCCGCCGCAATGGTCTCCATCTTCAATGGCAACAAGGCCGAGGGGCCATGAAAAAAGAACCCATTTTGGGCTGCCACCAAAGCCTTAGCCACCTTCAAAATCGTCTGCTGGCGTTCTTGGAACGCATTAAGCAGCTCCCGCCCTTCCCGGAAACAGCGGGACAAATACCCACGCACCTCCGGCTTATGCGCCTGCTCCGCCAGCATCTCCCGGTAAGCTGCAGAAAGAGCTAAGCGGGGCACATTCGCCCCGGTTAGCCGCACATCCCACCCATCTTCCGTGGGGAACACCTCCAAATCCGGCTGTACCGGCAAATGCTCCGTGCGAGAGAAGCCACTCCCGGGGTCCGGATTGAGCTGGGCAATGCGGCGGGCAGCCCCGGCCACCGCTATTTCCGGGGCATCCAGCA
Organism: uncultured Akkermansia sp.; assembly: GCA_964435145.1. Classification (GTDB taxonomy): domain Bacteria; phylum Verrucomicrobiota; class Verrucomicrobiia; order Verrucomicrobiales; family Akkermansiaceae; genus Akkermansia. The sequence goes on along the minus strand of CAYSYD010000021.1, from coordinate 19,792 downwards.
GGCGTGCCGCCTCCGCATAGCGATGCTGTACCAGCTGTTCCCATGCCTCATTCAGCAAACGCATGGCAAGAGAATCCCCATCCTCCGCATGCCGGAGTTGCAACTGCAAACTCTGGCGCAAATCCGAAGCTCCCACCCCGGCAGGCTCCAAATCCTGCACGGCAGCAAGCGCCTTTCGCAGCACTCGGGGCGGGATGGATTCCCTCGCAGCAATCTCCTCCGGGGGCTCCTCAAAGTAGCCATGTTCATCCAAATTCCGCACCAAAAGGAGGGCAGCCTTTTCCACCGCCTGCGGGAGGGCACTCTGCAAAAGCTGTTCCTGCAAATGCTCCACCAGCGTGGGTGCGGCGGCAAGCTGCTCCAAAGGCAAACTCCCGGAAACAGCGGAGGAAAACGCAGCTTCCTCTCCGGCGGGGGGAGGCAGCTCCTCCAGCACCGGATTGGCCGCCATGGCCTGCACCGCCATCTGCTGCAACTCTGTGGTGCCGGCCTGCAGCACGCGCATAAAAAGCTGCAAAGCAGGTGTGGCCACCATGCCCTGCTGCATGCCCTGCTGCAATCCTGCCTTGCTCATGCTGCAAGTCATAGCAAATTCGCACCTGCTTGGCAAGCGGAAATCCCGCCTTCAGCCGGCACTTTCTCCTAAGCAGTAAGAATAGCCGCTTGACAGCTCCCGCCAAGCCTGCTAGGATGCGTGCTATGAGTACCGCCCGCATTGTCGAAGCCCGCATCGAAATTCCCATGGGAAGCCGCAACAAATACGAAGTGGATGAAAAAACGGGGCGTATCAAATTAGACCGCGTGCTGTACTCCTCCGTTTACTATCCGGCGGAGTACGGCTTTGTGGAAAACACACGGTATTTGGATGGGGATCCGCTGGACATCCTCGTCTTTACCTCCGCGCCCACCTTCCCGGGTTGCTATGTGGATTGCCGTATCATCGGCGGTATGGATATGATTGACTGCGGCTCCCCGGACGTTAAAATCCTTGCCGTCAATGTGGGAGACCCTCGCTACGAACACGTCAACACACTAGAGGACTTGCCGCCACACTATCTTCAGGAAATTCAAAACTTCTTCCTTACCTACAAAACTCTGCAAAATAAGAAAACAGAAGTGGGGGACTTCTTCGGCGCAGAAACCGCATGCCGCATTCTGGATGCCGCTATTGCCCGCTTCCAAGCCCCCCTCACACCAGAAGCCTAACACCCCTTTTCCCACCCATAACGGCTTATGAAACGCGCTCTTTTCCTTATGCTTCTTTGCGGACTGCTCTGCCAGTGCCACTCTCTGCGCTCGGACTGCAAAGCCATCCGCGAACGCGAAGCCATCATCGCCCAAGAGGCCACGGGGGACCACTACATCGGCCGCCGCTACTACATCCCCAACTGCCGCTTTTGGGGCTACCTGCGCCGCCCCGGGCAAAGCTGGCGCACAGCCAAGCTCGTCATGATGGATGAAAGCCTTACACACACACCGGACCGAGGCCCGGAACCTCCGCTGGAAAATGCCACCTTCGGCACGGATGCGAACGTGGAATATATCGTCCACGGTACCTATACCGGGGATAACGCCTACGACCCCAGCACCGACCAAATCCTCCCCGTATTCCGCGCTAACAAGTACGAAGTAAAGGACAAGGAACCCGGCTTCCTCTTCAAACCCTCCGAAAAATACTCGGAGAATTACGTAACGCTGCAACCCGGCATCATGCCTACACCGCAAATATGCACACAGGCTCTCTCCCGCTAATATGACGCGTATTTGGCACGCTTCCCATGCCGGGCTTGTGCTATAATGCAGCCCATCATCGTTCTTTCCAGCTCGCAAAAGTTTTCACAGCATACTTTCTCCCTATGGCACAGTCCAAAATCCTCGTTGGTCTCGAAATCGGCACCTCTAAAACATGCATGGTCGTCGGAGAAATTCGCCCCGATGCCACCGCCACCATCATCGGCATTGGCGAAGTTAAGAGCTGCGGTGTCAAAAAAGGAGAAATTACAGACCTTAGCTTAGCGCGCCAGTGCGTGTGCGATGCATGGCAACTCGCCCAAGACCACGCCGATGTGGACATTCTCAACGTCTTCCTCTCCGTTACGGGAGAACATATCGTCGGCGAGAACAACGTAGGCTCCTTCCGCTTGCCGGATGACCAGGATGTAATTGATGACGAACATGCCGACATAGCCAAGGAGAAGGCGGAAAAACTGGAACTGGCCTCGGATCGTTTCCCCATTAACCGAGAGCTGGGAGGCTTCTCCATCGATAGCGGAGAGCCCACCCGCCATCCTGCCGGGCTCTCCGGCCGCACACTGGATGTGAACTGCCATGTAATGCACGGCATACGCACGCGCCTGCAAAACTCCCTGCGCTGCGTGCGCCAAGTACCGCTGGAGGTGGAAGACCTCGTCTTTGCTCCGCTGGCCACCGCGCAAATGGTCCTTAACCGCCAGCAGAAGGAAGCCGGAGCCCTGCTCATCGATATCGGCGGCGGCACCACGGATTTCATCTGTTTCAAGGGGGGAGATGTCGTAGCCTCCGGCTGCATTCCCATGGGCGGCAATACCATCAACCAGCAAATTGTGCGCATTTCGGACGAGCGCGCCAGTCGAGATGCGGCAGAAACCCTCAAACGAACAGAAGGTAACGCCTTTGGCGACATTAAAGACCACTCCCTCGCGCAATACAAAGGAACCCACGGCATGCACGATGTAACAATTGAGCGAGGCAAGCTCAATCTGGCCATTCGCAACAGCATGGCCGCCATGCTCCTGCAAGTGCGCGACCGCATTCCGGCAGAGCTGCTCAACTCCGGCATGAGCATCTTCCTTTCCGGAGGCTCCAGCCTTATGCGCGGACTGGACAGGTTGACGGAATACATCTTCAAAGGCATGACGGTACACCAACCGGCACCCATCCCCCCCGGTCACAACCACTCCTACTTGGCCGACCCCCGCTACTGCACCGCCATCGGGCTTATTCGCTTTGCCCAGCGCTACGATGATGATGCCATACGAGCCCCCCGGCCGGGTGTCTTCAGCCGCTTTCTGAATTTCCTGCGGCGCGGCCATTAACCCCTATTTTCCCACACACCACATGCTCCCCTACCAAACAACAACCCGCAAGGAGGACGGCATCGTCATCGTCGGCCTCGGCGGAGCCGGAGCCAATATCCTGCAACGCTTCAGCGGCTCCAGCGCAGAAAATGTACGGCTCTGCATCATGTCGCTCGATGAGCGCTTGGGGCGCTCCTGCGGCAACGTATCCTTCCTGCAACTCGGTGCCGGGATGAATCACGGGCTCGGCTCCGGCGGAGACCCGGAAATGGGGCGTCTGGCCGTGGCAGAAAGTCGCGCGGAAATAGACACCCTGCTGAAGGATGCCCGCCTGCTGGTCATGGTAGTGGGGCTTGGCGGCGGCACCGGTTCCGGCGTAGCCCCCCTGCTGGCAGAAATTGCGCGAGAAGCCGGTATTTTTCTTGTATCCGTGGTGGTAATGCCTTTTGCCTTCGAAGGGCACCGGCGGCGCGCCCAAGCAGATGAGGCACTGGAAACCATCGCCCGTCTCTCGGACATCGTGTTCTGTTTCGAGAACGACTATATGGAGGATCTCTTCCGCAGCCGCAGCGGAGCCCAAGCCGTTTTTGAGGAAGCAAACTCCCTGCTTTCCCAAGCCACAGCCTCCGTTCCCCTTCTGGCGAATTCGCCCGGTCTCATCAACATCGGGCTGGATGAACTCGTCACCGCACTCGATAATAACGACTCCCGCTGCATCTACGGCTCCGGCCGGGGCTATGGCGCCCAAAGAGCTAAGAATGCCGCACAAGCCGCGCTGGAATCCCCCATGGTAGCCTACCACGGAGCCCTCAAACACGCCCATACCGTCATCGTTCACATTGCCGGCGGGAACAACATGTCTCTGGCAGAGCTTCGAACCGCCATGGAAACCATCCGAGAAGGACTGGGGGGGGATGAGGTAAACATCTTCTTCGGAGCTGCCGTCAAACCCCTTCTGGGGGAGGAAATACGTGTAAGCCTCATAGCCTCCGTGGATGCGAACGAACTGCGCGCTGCCATTCTGGCAGAGCCGGAGCCACTCCCGCCCCCGCCCGCACCGGAGGAAACACCGGAGGAGGAGGAAGCGGAGGAATACACCCCCGAATACACGGAAGAGGAGGAGGAAGAATTCGACGCAGCCGAGGAATCCGCCCCGGAGGATATGGACGAGGAAGAAAGCGGTACCCCCCTGCTGGAACCGGAGGAGGAAGAAAACACAACGCCCCCGCCGCCACGCCGCCCCATTCCGGAGCCTCGCCAGTGGGAATTTGACCTCTCCACCCCTCCCGCACCCCACCATGCAGAGAAAGAGGAAGACGCCCTAACCCGCGCCGGAGGTATATTTGGCGATGATGAGGAAGCGGAAGATTCCGCATCCCCCTTCTATACCCCCACCCCCGCGACAGTACGCACAGCAAGAAACATCAACGTACTCCCCAAAAAGTCCGCAACGGATGCGGAGGACGCTCTCGATGCCCGCGTGCGCAACATGTTTAACGATGAGGAAGAGGAAGAAGAAAATCCCCGCCCTGCCGGCAGATACGCCCCCCGGCGCCAAGCTGCCCCCAATTATAACGACCTAAGGGATATTTTACCGAAGGATTAATCCGATTACCTTTCCCCAAAAAGCCTCCCGGAACAAGGGAGGCTTTTTTGCAACGACCGTAAAACAGCACTGCGCCGGAAGGGTTCCTTCCGGCGCAGTCAAACGTTATTGTACCATGGAGAATCAGGAGAACACGCCCACAGCCTCAGCAGCGCAGGCAATCATGTAATCGCGATTCAGCTTAGCAATGTTGTCCACGGAAATGCCCTTCGGGCAAGCGGCTTCGCACTCATACTGGTTCGTGCAGTTACCGAAGCCCATGGCATCCATCTGGCGCACCATGGCAAGCACACGCTTATTCTTCTCCGGCTGGCCCTGAGGCAGCAGATTCAGGTGAGCCGCCTTAGCGGAGGTGAAGAGCATGGCAGAGCTGTTCTTGCAGCTGGCCACGCAAGCACCGCACCCCACGCACGCCGCAGCATCGAAGGCGGCATCAGCCGTCTTCTTGCGCACCGGCATGTTGTTCGCATTCGGGGCGGAACCCGTGCGAATATCCACAAAGCCACCGGCAGCAATAATGTTGTCCAGAGCCGTACGGTCCACCATCAGGTCACGCAGCAGCGGGAATGCCTGCGCACGGAAAGGCTCAATCCAGATGGTATCCCCATCCTTGAACTGGCGCATGTGCAGCTGGCAAGTCGTCACCTTCTTACCGCCATGGGGCACACCGTTAATCGTAAGGGAACACATACCGCAAATACCTTCGCGGCAATCGTGGTCGAATACGATGGGTTCCTTGCCCTCGTGTACGAGTTCCTCGTTCACAATATCGAGCATCTCCAAGAAGGAGGCCTCATCAGGAATGTTCTTCGCCTTGTAGGTCTCAATGCGACCCTGAGCCTGTGCATTCTCCTGGCGCCATACCTTGAGCGTAAGATTAAGATTAGCCATAAATCGTTTTTTCTTAAAAGGTTTTGTAATGACGTTTCTTTACTTGTAGGAACGGATGGCCAGATGAACCGTATCGAAGGTCAGCGGCTCCTTGTGCAGTACCGGCAACTCGCCCGTACCCTTGTATTCCCAGCAAGCCACATAGGCGAAGTTAGCGTCGTCACGCTTAGCCTCACCATCGGCCAGCTGGTGCTCGAGGCGGAAGTGCGCACCGCAGGATTCCTCACGGTTCAAAGCATCGTAGCAAAGCACCTCAGCAAAGTCGAGGAAGGCAGCCACACGCCATGCCTTTTCGAGTTCCTGGTTCACACCCTCCGTGCTGCCCACAACCTTCACGTTGTTCCAGAACTCATCGCGAATGGCGGGAATCTTGGAGATGGCATCCATGAGGGATTCCTTGGTACGGCCCATGCCTACATCCTCCCAAATCAGCTTGCCAAGCTCGCGGTGGATTTCATCGGGGCTCTTAGTACCCTGCACATCCATCATCTTCTTAATGCGAGCCTTCACGGCATCCTCAGCCTCCTTAAACTCGGGTGCAGCCGTGGTGATGCTGCCGGGAGTCTGGGTGGTGAGGTAGGTGGGAAGCGTGGAGGAAATCACGAAGTAGCCATCGGAGAGCCCCTGCATGAGAGCGGAGGCGCCGAGGCGGTTAGCACCGTGGTCGGAGAAGTTAGCCTCGCCAAGCACGTGGAGACCGGGGATGGAGGACATCAGGTTGTAGTCCACCCACAGGCCACCCATGGTGTAGTGGGAAGCGGGGTAAATCATCATCGGCTGCTCGTGGGGGTCCACATCGGTAATCTCCTCGTACATCTCGAAGAGGTTGCCATACTGGCCGTCAATCCACTCCTTACCCATGCGGGCAATGGCATCCTTGAAGTCAAGGAACACGCCACGGCCGGTGTTAGCCACACCGCGCTCATCGTCGCATGCCTCCTTGGCAGCACGGGAGGAAATATCACGGGGAGCCAGGTTGCCGAAGGAGGGGTACTTGCGCTCCAGATAATAGTCGCGGTCACCTTCAGCCACTTCGGAGGGCTTCATCTCGCCCCGGCGAATCTTGGCAGCCACTTCGCGGCTCTTGGGCACCCAAATACGACCATCGTTACGCAGAGACTCGGACATGAGGGTCAGCTTGCTCTGGTAATCGCCCTTCACGGGGATGCAGGTGGGGTGAATCTGCGTGAAGCAGGGGTTAGCAAAGTAAGCACCCTTCTTCCAGCAGGCGCAGGCCGCGCCTACGTTGCAGCCCATGGCGTTGGTGGAAAGGAAGAACACACGACCGTAGCCACCCGTGGCAAGAAGCACGGTATCACCGGCAAAGCTCTTAATTTCGCCCGTCACCATATCGCGTACCACGATGCCTTTGGCATGGCCGTCCACCACCACAAGATCCATCATTTCATGGCGGGAGTACATCTCAATATGCCCCTTACCGATTTCCTTCTCCATGGCCTGATAGGCACCGAGGAGGAGCTGCTGACCGGTCTGGCCGCGGCTGTAGAAGGTACGCTTAAGCTGGGAACCACCGAAGGAGCGGTTATCAAGCAAACCACCGTATTCACGGCCAAAGGGCACACCCTGAGCCACGCACTGGTTAATGATGTTGCAGGACACCTCGGCCAAGCGATACACGTTGGCTTCACGGGCGCGGAAATCGCCGCCCTTCACCGTATCGTAGAACAAGCGGTACACGGAGTCACCATCGTTCTGGTAGTTGTGAGCGGCATTAATACCACCCTGTGCGGCAATGGAGTGAGCGCGGCGGGGGCTATCCTGATAGCAGAAGCACTTCACGTTATAGCCGAGTTCTGCCAGTGTGGCGGCTGCGGAGCCACCGGCCAGCCCCGTACCCACAATCAACACGGTGTACTTACGGCGGTTATTGGGGTTAATGAGTTTGGCTTCGCGCTTGTACTTGGTCCACTTCTGGTCAATGGGGCCATCCGGAATGCAGGAATCCGGCATGTAATCGCTCACAGGAAACTTGATATCGTTCATACAATCAGATGAGGAGTGAAGGGTTACTTGATGATGCCGAGCATCACGCACACGGGGATGGAGATGAAGGCGCCACAAACCACCAGACCGAAGAGGATGGCCACAATGTTATAAAGCGGGCGCACCTTGCGGGTGGAGAGGCCCAGCGTCTGGAATACAGACTGCAAGCCATGACGAACGTGCATAAACAGGCAGCAGATAGCCACGATGTAGAATACGGAACACCAGGGATTGGAGAAAGCAGCCACAATGTGGTTATAGCAATCGTGCGGGTCCCCGTTCACCGTAAGCTGCCACAGGTGGAACAGCAGGAAGCAGAAAATCATTACACCCGTCAGCACCATGGTACGAGAGGCCAAAGTCGCCTTCAGCGTGCCTTCCTTCTGGTAATGAGTGCGGGCGTTAACATTTTCCAACTTGAGTACGAGGGTAAGAACCACGTGAATCAGCAGGACGGCGAGAAGGCCAAGACGAATGGCCATCAGCATCCAGGCAGGCATGGCGTGCAGACCCGTAGCGTAGTTGTTAATCCACGTAGAACCGCCGAAAATAGTCATATTACCGGCAAGGTGACCCACGAGGAACAGGAGGAGGCACGCCCCCGTCAGCGCCACAAGGATTTTGCGGCCGATAGAGGACGTGACGAACTTGCATGCTGTCGTGATAATATCGTTCATAAGTGCAATAACGTCTTTGCGGGTTTAACTGTACCCCATCCCGGTCTAAAAAGCAAGCACCAATCACCCACGCAAGCCAAAAAAGGCATATTTAGAAAAAAGCGGGAGCAACGAGCAAAACGGCAAATATAGCCAGCAGCAAGGCGAACAATGCATCAATACTGCGGGCGTAAGCCGTATAAAAGTGCTGCACCGGCTTCCATTGCAGCAAGGCACTCCACAGCATCCAGCCCAGCAAGCCGGAGAGGGACATTCCCAACATGAGAGCAGCCGGATACCAAACGTAGCGTTCTCCGAACATGGCTATGGGGCCAAGGGCCAGTCCGCAAATAAAGAGCGTGCATTTGGGATTAAGGATATTGCACAAAAAGCCTTGGCGAAACAGAGTCGCGAGCGAATCGACGGAATTGCGGGGTGTTCCCAGCTCCTGCTCCACACAGCTCGCGGCGGCACGGAAGGGAAATATCTTCCAAGCCAAGTAGAGCAACCAAGCTGCGGCAGCCAGTAATACCCAGCAGCTCCAGTTCTGCTCCATCACCCAAGAGCCGGCCACACCCACCAGAATCGTTTGCAAGAGAAAACCGGTAGAAATCCCGGCACCCACCATACTGCCGGCACGAAAGCCCTGAGCCAATGCCGTACGGAACACAAAAAACACATCCGGTCCGGGGCTAAGCTGGGAAATAATCAGCACCCCCCCCACGGACATAATACTAAAGAGAGCCTCCCACATCGTCTCTTATTCCTCCACATCCGGCAAGCGGCGCAGCACATTTGCCGGCAACGGCGCCTTGCGTTGCAACACATGTTCCGAGAGAGCCGGTGCGGATTCGTATGCCGCGCGGAACATCTCCATTTTAGCATCGACGTTATCGGCGTGGTGCAGCAGCAGTGCCTCCGGCACCTTGGGTAACACGGGGGAGCCATACTCCAAACTACCATGATGAGCCGCCACCAAATGCAGCAAATGCAGGCGCACCTGCTCACTGGGAGGATTTAGCTGCTTCCATTCCGCCGGGGCATCCGCCATCATCTCCCGCCAAGTCTTATTCACTATCTCGATACCAAGAGGGATATGGCCCAGCAATTCCCCGGCATCGGAATACGGCATTTCCAAACTATGTTCCCGGTAATCGTTCTCCACAATTTTACCGGCATCGTGAAACAACGCCCCGGCCAGCAATAAATCGCGGTTCACCCGCCCGGCGTACGGAGCAGCAATGGCATCCGCCACACGCATCACGCTGGCCGTATGTTCCACCAAACCTCCGCGGCGCGCATGGTGATACCCGCGAGCAGCGGCTGCGCGACGAAAACGTTTTTCCTGCTGCTGCAGGAAAAGAAGGCAAAGCGAGCGAAGGCGCGGATCCCGCAGCTGTTCTGCATAAGAAAGAATGCAATTCCATTCCCGCTGCTGAAGTTCAAGCAGCTCCGGTCCACCCGTCAGCACTTGTTGTTCTTCCTCGGGAGAAAGCGGGCGCAGCTCCACCTCGGAAACCTCCATGCCGTATTGTCCCTGCATCCACCGAGCCGTTATCGCCACGGCATCACCAACACCACATCCGTCGAAAGCCGGAAACCACGGAGCATTATCCCACACCTTAAACGAGACTGTGCCGGCCACATCAGCCAGCACAATATCCAAATAAGGTTTTCCGTTCTTCGTTGTCCGGAGATTCTTCTCCGAAACCTGAACCAGAACAGTCCCCTGCACCGCAGCCTGTGCAGCCTCGGTATTCAACTGCGTTATGCTGCCGAACCGCATGGCTACTCGAATGAAAAAACTTAAGCCTCGGGAGCGGGAGCAGGTTCAGCCGCAGGGGCGGGTTCCTCCGCCACGGGAGCGGGAGCAGGCTCAGCCGCAGGAGCGGGTTCCTCCGTCACGGGGGCGGGAGCAGGCTCAGCCACAGGAGCGGGTTCCTCCGTCACGGGGGCGGAAGCAGGCTCAGCCACAGAGCCCACCAAATTCTCAAGATTATCTACGGAAGGAGTCGCAGGAGCAGCCGGAGTCTCCGTTGCAGTCTCGGCCTTGGGAGCCTCCACAGGAGCCTGTACCACCTTCTGCCCCAAATCAGATTTAGATGCTTGGAAGCGGGCATTCATCAACACCGCCAAGATGAAGCAAAGCCCCATGAACAGAGAACCGAAAAGAATCGTACCTTTCTTGAGTACATCGGTAGTCTGGGCACCAAAAGCCTGATCAGTCATTTGAGCGCCGAAGGCAGCACCAAGCCCCTCCTGTTTCGGGCGCTGCATCAGCACCACAAGCAGCAGCAGCGAGCAAACAATCAGCAAAAGGGCGAACACAATGTATATAGCGGCGTTAAGCATGGCGGGATTGTATCTTAAAATGAGAGGTTTGTAAAGGGATTAGGCAATAATTTCGTTGAGTTCGTTACAAATGATGCGCTTGGGCGTAATGGGTTTATCATCCCATGCGAAGCTCATAATAATCACGCGTTCTCCTTTTTTAATGAGATGAGCAGCAGCCCCATTCACGATAATTTGCCCGGTACCGGGAGGTCCTACCAGCACGTATGTTTCAAACCTGTTTCCGGAGGTAACGGAAGCCACAAGCACCTTCTCATGAGGCCACAAGCCGGCAGCCTCTACGAGATCCTGCGGGATTTCAATACTGCCTTCATACTCCAAATCGCCACGGGTAACCATGGCGCGGTGAATCTTGGATTTAAGCTGCGAAACAAACATGGCGTTGCTACGGAGGACCGCCTATCAAACTACTTTTCCGCCGAAAGGTCAAGCACAATGCGGCTTACAAGGCCGGAATTATGACACAACGCCCAGTGCTGAACACACCCGGCAAGAAGGCTTGCACCCCCGTGCCGGGCAATGGAAACGCCCCCAAAGCACCATTTGCAAATGCAAATGGCCCCATACAGATTGAGGGAAGAGAGATTTAAGTTCCTTTTCCACCTGTTCCACGCTTTTTCCGCCGGAAAGTTTCCAGCGGTGAGCCAAGCGGAAAATGTGTGTATCCACCGGGAAAGCCGGATAGCCAAAGGCCTGATTCATCACCACGGACGCCGTCTTATGCCCCACTCCCGGCAAAGCCTCCAGAGCTTCGAAAGAATCCGGTACTTGACCATGGTGGCGTTCCACAATCAAGCGCGCCGTCTCCACCAATCGGCGCGCTTTCATCTCAGTCAACCCGCAGGTGGCAATTAGCGGCTGCACCTGCTGCCAAGAGAGGGCAGCCATGGCCTCCGGGGTAGGAGCCAGAGCAAAGAGAGCCGGGGTAACGGTATTCACGCGAGCATCCGTGCAACGAGCCGAAAGCATCACCGCTACCAGCAGTGTGAATGCATCGCGATGATGCAGGGGAACCTCCGGTCGGGGCATCTCCTCCGCCAGAATTTTCTGCACCATCTGTGCGCGACGGCGTATACCACGAATCATCAGCGGCGATTCGGGTTAGCCAAGGGGCCCAACACGGCCTCCCCTTCCTGCCGGGTTGTATTGTTCCACGGCTTATAACGAGAGCTAGAGCCGCTGGGTTCTACAACGGTACGATTGCTGGGGGGTACAGGCGGCAAGGGGCGCTGGCACGCCACAGCAGCCAACCCAAGCACGAGAGCAGTCAATACATGTTTATACATAGGCAAAGAATTTACACTGAGACAAAAAAGAGCCGCCTGCCGTTCAAAGGCAGGCGGCGAAACACTTTTACTTAGACCTGCAGGGGAGGCATTAGTGGCCCAGCGGCTTCACACGGAAGACCGTATCTCCGGGTTGCGGCACCATTCCACCTTTGAGGTCCTTGGGGTCGAACTCGGCAATCACCATGCCACCCGTCACGCTCACCACACGAAGGGGAGCCACCACATCCGCACCGCGCTTCAGAAGCAGGGGCGTGGCATCGCCGGGAATCATGCCATGTTCCTCGCCGGCGTTGAACACCACAAAACGCCAGGTAGTATCGGCAGCCAACAGCTGGTACTCATCGTCATTCTTGGAGTAATCGCGGAAAAAACGGTCGTTAATCTCGTTAAGGCGCTTCAACTCTGCGGATTCCTTGGCAAGATTCTTGAGAGCCTCCTCGCGAAGCATGCGGTTTTCCTCCAGTTGCTGGGCAAGTTGCTCGGCGCGCTTATCCTCGCGCTCCACCACGGACTTGATGCTTTCCACCACTTCGATGAAGTTCTCGCTGGTAGCCAAACCTGCGGACTCGTATGCCTTGAGCTGGCCAAGAGCCTCGTTGAAGGAGAGGCGGAGCTTCTCCACGCTCTGGCTCACGGCCGTCACCTTGGAGCGCACACCATCCAGCTGGGCTTGGTTCGATTCGTACTGCTTAGCAGCATCATCGCGCTTATCGCGGCGGTCGCGCATCTCGATACGAGCAGCCTCGGCCTCCTTAAGGGCAGCGGTACGAGCCACGGAAACCTGAGAGTATTCCGACTCCAAATCAGCATTGAGCTTGCGCAGACCGGTAGCGGAGGATGCATCCACCTGCTGACCACCACCATGGGTGGCAACGAGCAGTTCCATCACCTTCTGCTGGTCCGCAGAATACATGACGGCAGCACCGCCGATGAGAAGGAGAACAATAGAGAGAGCAAGTTGAGAGATTTTCATATTGAAAAAGGTATGTGTTGAGGGGTTACTTACTTCGTGCGGACGGACACCACGCGGTCACCGGGACGAACAGAATCACCGGGGCGCAGGGTGCTGTACACCACATCGCAACTGGTTTGCTTATCTTCCACCAGGGTCACATTAAGTTCGCACACCTTGGTTTCACCACGAAGGACGGCCAGACGGGAACCGATAACGATACCCTTGTTCACACCGGCATCGAGAATGACGTAGTCCCAGTTGGGGTCGGAAGAGAGAACGCTGCATTCCAAGTCTGCGGGGGAAATACGGGCAATACGTTCGGCATTGAGTTTCTTGGCAGCCTCTGCCATGGCGATGGTCTTCATGGTTTCGGCCTTCAGAGCATCGGCGGATGCCTTTTCCTTTTCAACCTCGGCCTCTACGGCATTGTTAGCCTCCACCTTATCGGCAATCACCTGCCCGAGCCCGGCAAGGTCCTCACCACCATCATCCACACCGGCAGCCTGAGCGGCATCGCGCTTGAAAGCCTTGAGCCGGTCGTTCATCTGCTTGAAATCAGCGTCGGCAGCGGCAAGGTCTGCCTTAGCCTTGGAAATTTCCTGATCGAAAGGAGCATCGGCGGCAGCGATTTCTGCACGCTCGGCCTCGTACTTATCGCCCTGCTGCTTGAAGTAAGCGGTGCGAAGCTCGGCATAGCGCTTAATGGCCTTATCCATTTCGATTTCACGGCTCTTCTTCACAGCCTGAGAGAACTGTGTCTGGAAGGCAGACACCTCACCGTCAGAAGCGGTCATAGCGTCATTGTTCTTATAGAAGAGGAAAGATGCGCCCAGAAAAAGCACAACGGCGGAGATGATAGTATATTTCCACATGGTGTAAGTAAAAGTAAAATTGCAGATGTTCGCTAATATATCTACCCCAGAATACGTCTGTTGGCAATCAAAAAAAAACTTTACAGGGCTTTTTTTGCGTTTTTTTTTGCAGGGAAGTGCCGGAAGGGCAAAAAAAGCTGCTCCGGGTGTAACCCCGGAGCAGGAGATAACATGTTTGGGAAGGGGGTGGGATTAGGCCTCGGCCTGCTGCTCGGCCTCCTTGGCCTTGCGGTCGCGGGCTGCGGCACGCATGGACATCTTCACGCGGCCCTTATCATCGATGCCGATGCACTTAGCCGTCACGATATCGCCCACTTTGACCACATCCTCCGTCTTCTGCGTGCGGCCTTCGGCCAGCTCGGAGATATGAATGAGGCCATCCTTACCGGGCAGCACCTCCATGAAGGCACCGAATTCCTTGGTGGAAACAATCTTACCCTCGTAGGTTTCTCCCACCTCGATTTCTTTGAACATGCGGTCGATGAGGAAGAGAGCGCGTTCCACCCCCTCCTGGCGGCTACCATAGATACGAACCGTACCATCCTCCTCGATGTTGATATCCGTACCGGTTTCTGCCTGCAATGCCTTGATGTTCTTACCGCCGGGGCCAATCAGCTCACCGATGCGGTCCTGCGGAATGCTGGTGCTTTCGATGCGCGGAGCGTAGGGGCTCATCGCCTGCGGAGCGGAGATAGCGGCGTTCATGGTATCCAGCACATCCAAGCGTCCCTTGCGGGCAAGATGGATGGCATCCTCCAGAATATAGAGCGGGATACCGGGCAGCTTAAGATCCAGCTGGTAACCTGTTACACCCACAGTGGAACCGCAGAGCTTGAAGTCCATATCGCCGTAGAAATCCTCGGAACCGATGATATCCAGCAACGTCTTATAGCGCTTAGGCTCGCGGTCGCCCTCGTTTTCAAACTCCGTCACAAGGCCCACGGAGATACCGGAGACCGGGCGCTTGAGGGGCACACCGGCAGCCAGCAGGGAAAGCGTACCGGCGCACACGGAGGCCATGGAAGTGGAGCCGTTGGACTCCATAATTTCGGAGGAAACGCGGATAGCGTAGGGGAAATCGGCCTCATCCGGCACCACGGGGGCAATGGAGCGCTCAGCCAGAGCGCCATGACCGATTTCGCGACGGTTCTGACCACCGAAGCGGCCCGTTTCGCCCACGGTGAAGGGCGGGAAGTTGTAGTGCAGAATGAAGCGTTTCTCGTCCACAGAGCCGGTATAGTTATCGAGGTACTGCTTCTCCTCCATGGGAGCCAGCGTAGCCAAGCAAAGGGACTTAGTTTCTCCACGGGCAAAAATAGCAGAGCCATGCACCTGAGAGGGCAGCACGTTCACCTCCGCCACAAGGGGGCGAAGCTGCTTAATGCCACGGCCATCGGCGCGTTTATCCTGCTCCATAATGGAGATGCGGAAAGCCTTCTTCTGGATGTATTCGAACACCTGTTCCACGTCGAAATCCGAGGCCTCGGGGTAAGCAGCCTTAATGGCAGCCTCCACCTCATCGCGCAGGGCGCCCACCTGCTTTTGGCGCTGAATCTTGTTGGGGGCATAAATGGCCTCCTCGATGCGGTCACCGGCCACTTGGTAGCCGATTTCCAGCAGTTCCGGTTTAGCCAGAGTAAGCTCGTATTCGCGCTTGGGTTTACCGCAAATGGCACGCAGCTCTTCCTGAGCAGCGCAAATCTTAGCCACATTTTCCTGAGCAAAACGCAGGGCGGCGATGAAGTCCTCCTCAGGCAGTTCATTGGCGGAGCCTTCAATCATGATAACCTGATCCTTGGAACCGGCATAAACGAGGTCCAGATCGGACTCCAGGCGCTGGCTATTGGTGGGGTTAATCACGAATTCGCCGTTGATGCGCCCCACGCGCACAGCGCCCACGGGCTCGGCAAAGGGGAGGTCGGAAATCACGCAGGCGGCGGAAGCGCCGTTAATGCTCAAAATATCCGGCTCATTCTCACCATCGGCACACAGCAGCAGAGAGATTACCTGCGTATCGTAAAAGTAGCCCTTGGGGAACATGGGACGCAGCGGGCGGTCCGTCATGCGGCAAGTCAAAATTTCCTTTTCAGTCGGGCGCCCCTCGCGCTTGAAGTAGCCACCGGGGAACATACCCGCCGCAGCGGCTTTTTCTTTATACTCCACGGAAAGGGGGAAGAAGGTCTGCCCTTCTTTAATGCGGGTGGCACTCACCACGGTAACAAGCACCACGGTATCGCCACAACGGACAGTCACAGCACCATCGGCCAGAAGGGCAAGTTTGCCGGTTTCGATGGTAATGGGATTTGCGCCAACGGCGCAGCTAACGGAATGTATACTCATTTTCTTTTTCGTTTTCTTCTTGGTGCCGATTCCATTCTGCACCGCCGGAGCCCGGTATCGGCAACTTGCTCCATTGGTTTAAGGCTCAGAACCTTACGAGCATTTAAGCGCAAGCACAAAAGGAGCCACGCCGCAACGCATCGCGGGCATTGTACACAGATGACTTCCCCAGCGCAAGCAAATAATTTGCAACTTACTCTTTTAAGAGCAATAAAGGAGCCCGAGCATTATAAGCGTTGCTGCTCCCGGCGCAGACGTAACTGGCCACAGGCAGCGTTAATATCGTGGCCTTTTTCGTAGCGCATCGTTACCGGTACGCGCTCCGCCACGAGGGCGCGGCAAAAAGCCTTGCAATCGGCCTCCGAAGGGCGTACCCAGGGGAGTCCCTCCACCGTGTTATAGGGGATGAGATTCACCTTTGCGTTTAAACTGCGTGCCAAGCGAGCGAGCTTATGGGCCTCCGGGAGCATGGCATTCACATCCTGAATGAGGATGTACTCCAGCGTAATCATATGTTTGCCGGTGCGGTTCCACTCCTGCAAAGCCGGGATGAGTTCTCCCAAGGGCCATTTACGGTTCACCGGCATTACCTGAGAGCGCACCTCATCGCTCGCGCCATGGAGGGAAACAGCCAAGCGCAGCGGCCGCCCGAATGCTGCCAAACGGCGCAGTCCCGGTACATTTCCCGAAGTGGAAATCGTGATATGGCGAGCCCCGATATTCAGTGCATGGGGGGCCATAATCTGCGTGAGTGCCGGCAGCAGATTATCCATGTTAGCCAGGGGTTCCCCCATGCCCATGAACACCAGATTATCCACGCGTTCTCCGGCAATTTCCTCTGCTGCCACAATTTGCCCCAAAATTTCGGAAGCCGTCAGATTCCGAGTCAAGCCCAGCAAGCCACTGGCACAAAAGCGGCAACCGAAGGCACAGCCCACTTGCGAAGAAACGCACAGCGTGAGCCGGGAGCTATGAGCCCCGCCCTGCCCCACCGCTGCGGGAATAATCACAGATTCCACCAAATGGCCATCCTGCATGCGGGAAAGGAACTTGCGCGTGGAGCCCGTGGTACTTTCGCTCACCTCCACAACCTGCAGAGGGCGCAGGAGGAAGCGAGCTTGGAGGGCATCCCGCAGCGCGGGGGGCAAATTGCTCATGGCTTGGAAATCCGGCACGCGGTGTTTCCATATCCACTCCATGAGTTGAGTGGCGCGGAAGGGCTTGTGGCCCAGGCTGCCAAGCAGCTCCACCAAAGCCTCACGCGTGTACTCCAGCAGGCATTCCTTCATTTCCGGCATTACAGCAAAGTATCCACATAGCGAGCCACATCGAAGGGCTCCAAATCATCCTTCCCCTCTCCGGTGCCGAGGAATACGGGAGCAATCCCCAGCTCATCCTGAATTGCCACGGCCACGCCGCCCTTGCCGGAGCCATCCATCTTTGTAATGACCACGGCATCCAGCGGAGTCGCCTTGTGGAATTCGCGCGCCTGCATCAGCGCATTACCACCCGTGGTGGCATCCACCACCAAGTAGCAGGCATGGGGCGCACCCTCCTGCTGCTTAGCAAGAGAGCGGCGGATTTTGGAGAGTTCCTCCATCAGGTTATGGCGGGTATGCAAGCGGCCGGCGGTATCGCAAATCAGGTAATGCACGCCCTCCTTCAGCGCGCGGGTATGAGCCTCGTAACACACGGAGGCAGGGTCCTGATTTTCCCGACCTTTATAAAGCGGCACCTGTAAGCGGGCAGCCCAGCTTTCGAGCTGTTCCACAGCCGCTGCGCGGAAGGTATCCGCCGCCGCCAGAAGCACTTTATGCCCTTGCTTTTGGAGGAGGTAGGCCAGCTTGGCACTCGTGGTAGTTTTACCGGCGCCATTCACCCCCACCATCAGCACCACCACGGGGGCGTTCCCCTCCGGGCGGGGCAGCCGGGGCAATTGAGCCGGGAAAGCTGCTCGCAGCTGCTCCTTAATATAATCCACAATATCGCAGGCATCTTGGGAATCCTGCTCTTGCAGTGTTTCCACCAGTGGCAGCACACGCCGGGCACCGATATCGGAGGAGATTAAATCCGCCTCCAACTCGTCCCAATCAATCTCCGGTTCTCCCAGAAATTTATCTACCAGACGTGTAAAAAAATTAGCCATAGGGAATAAGGGGATAGGTATTTAGCCCTTCTGCTGCGCAGCCGCTGCAATGATACCATGCACAAAGCGCGCACTCCGGGAGCCGGAGAATTCGTGAGCCAGTGCCGTGGCTTCCGAGACTACAATGGGTGTATCCAGATTCTCCACCAGCAGCTCGTACAGGGAAACGTACAGGATGGCCTTATCCACTACATCCAAACGCTCCACCGAATAATTCTGCAGCAGCTCGGCAATTTTTTGCTCAAAAACCGGCATATGCTCCCGCACACCTTGCACGAGATGAACCACCGCAGGGCGCATTTCCTGAATATCCCGCATCCGGCGCACCAGACCGGCATACGCGCTATTCCCCTCCAGCGCGGCAGGGTCCGCCAGCTCTGCGCAGTCGGACAGGAAACGGCAGCGGCGGCGCAGCACGGCAGCCAGCGGCTGAGTTTGCCGGCGGTACGCCGGATAATCCTCGAAAAGCGGAATCAAATCCTCCGTCATCCGCTGCACCACACGAGCCAGCCGCAGCACATCTTCCGTGCAAAGGCAGAGCTGCTCCGTCGTTTCGCGGCGTTTATCCGAGAGGGAGTATAAGAGGGCGCGGCGGGCGGATTCAAAAGCAGAATGTTGTTTGAAGCAGCGTTCCATCTCCTCGCGGAGGGGCAGCGTGGTCAAATCCCCCTGCATGGAGGCCAGCGCAGCCTCTGCGCGCTCTTCCAGCAAGCGGATAGAATCCTCCGATGCACGGCAGGCATGCAGTACGGCCTTGGCATGGTCCGTGTGGCAGCGTTCCATCTCTTTTTCTTGGGCAATGGACCAGAACAAGGCCTCGTCCACCCCTTCTCCGCCTTGGGAGAGCAAAGAATACACATAACTCAGCGCACAGCGGCGCACCTTACTGCGAGAAACGGATGACATAGGACAACGAACGGTTTACACCAAAGAACCGGTGGGGTTAATTTTATTTTTACGGTCTTGGATTCTGCGCTGGATTTTCTGCTCCTCCAGCAGTTCCATCATGCTAATGGCCGCGCGGGCAGCCTCGCGCCCGCGATTCAGCGAACTGGCCACACAGCGGGCAAAAGCCTGTTGTTCATCATTCAGCAGCAGAACCTCATGCACCACCGGCACCATCGTATCGCAAGCAATGGACATGAGCTGGTTGGTAATAGCACTGCCAATCAAATCCGCATGAGCCGTACTGCCGCGCAGAATAACACCAAAGGCAACCACCACCGTGGGTGCATCCCCGGAAACCGGCTTCAGGATAGCCTGTTTCACCATCACGGGAACCTCAAATGCGCCCGGCACACGCACCACCTCCACGCCGGCATAAGGAGCAGCCTCCGCCAGTTCCTCCAGACAATTCCGGAGCAAAGCTTCCGTATACTTCTCATTATACCGGGCAGCAACGATAACAATCCGGGCATCACTCTTGCGGGAATGGATTCTCTGGGGAAGTTCGGTGGACATAGGAAAATTAGCGAATAGGGTGGAATATACGGGATGGCGGCGTCAGCGTCCGCCGGGGCGGAGTCTAGCACGAAGCCTTCGGACAGTCAAGCATATACTCTCCGGCAGAGAAAACAACAGGCGGAACACCACCCGGTGTTCCGCCTGTTGTTAATCAACTCTGA
>CAYSYD010000020.1:0-24771 GCA_964435145.1 uncultured Akkermansia sp. | reverse complement strand
GGCTCAAACTCAGGCAGCTAACCTCCCCGTCATTCACGCGACTTTTTTGACGCAGGCCGGAAAAATGCAAAACAAAAACATTAAAATCACAGAGGCCAATTTCACACGCGACACATTCAGCATCAGTTTACCAAACTAACGACCCATGCTCATCCTCACCACAGAACGATCTGGGCGAACTCCCTAGACTAGCGTCGAAAGAAAAGCTCCACGTCCAAGGCGTAGTCGTCATCATGGAGAAAGAATACACCTAAGCGATAATGCGCAAAAGTTCACTTAGTCACTAAATGGTCACTAAAAGATTTTAATCTTAACAATAAACCACTTACGCCTAAAGGAGCAGCGCTTTGTAATCGGACGGTCGTCAGTTCGACCCTGACATCCGGCTCTTGTAAAAAACGCAGCATCTTTTCAGATGCTGCGTTTTTTTCTAAGGAAACGAGGCCGGGGCTGAATAAAGAGCGTGCGGGGAATGGAGGTTTTAGAGCTTCTTCCAAGGAAGGGCGGCCAGAAGGTCATCGAAGCCGAGGCCGGTGCCGCCGGGGGTTTTGAATTCTGGGGTAATGTCCATTCCAAGTTGCTCGGAAAAGGCGTTGGGGCGGTATACATGGTGGGTAACCAGACCGCACAGGGGAATTTCTTCTGCCGGTTTGTCTGTGTAGAATAGGGCGGCGTTGTATGCGGCCCAGCATTGCCCCAGAGGATGGTCCATGTACGAGGTGAATACCGGGAGCCCCTTGGTGCTGTGGTGGCGGGCGGGTTTGACGATGCGCATCATGGGTTTGCTGGTGCGCTGGGGAATGATGCTTTCATCCTGCACGGGCATGTCGTAGCCCAGCGGGATGCCGGCATCCTGAAGGCGTTGCCATACGTTGACGTCGTAGTAGCAGGGGTCTTCGATAAAGTCGATGCGCTGGCGCATGGCAGCAGGGAGCATTTCCCAGAATTTGATGGCATCGTCCGGGCTGAGGGTGCAGTTAAAATCGACGCGCCATTTCCAATCCGGTACCATGGAGGCGAGGTTGACGAGGCGTTCGACGGAGGTGGTGAGTTTGGGGATAACTTTGATTTTGCCCACGCGGAATCCACGCTGGTGGAGGTTGTATACTTGGGAGGGGGTGGCGGATACGGTGAGGGTGGCGTGGCTGCGGGGCACGGAGAGACCGGCAAAGAGGTTAACGCCGCGGGCGCGGGCTTCGCCATCAATTTCGATGCACTTGAGCGCACGCGTTCCGAGGCGCATGGGGTTGCCGTCGCGGAGGGCTTCCAATTCGTATTCCAGAGGGGAATCTCCCAGTTCCGGCCAAGATTGCAAGCAGGCAAAGCCGCCGTTATCGCCGCGCAGCAATACGCCTTCGCGAGGCTGGGCGGCCGCACGGGCGCTGAGTGCGCCTACGGGATAGAGTGTGTACAGATAATAGTGCATGGGGGTAATTTAATATGCAGAGGTGCTTTTGTCACGCCCATTCTGCGTTTTATGGCATCATTTACATGCTTTCCGGTGTTCTGGTGGGACCGGAATGCAAAAAGCCGCAGGTTTTCCTGCGGCTTTCCGGGGGATACGAAGTATAAGATTCGAACTTATGACCCCATCCGTGTGAAGGATGTGCTCTACCACTGAGCTAACTTCGCATGGGTTTGCTGCCTTGCGGCTGCGGCGGGATATTACCTGAATCCGCACGCGGATGCAAGTCTTTTTTTTATTTTTCTTGCTTTTTTTTCGGCAGGTTCCGTGCTTGTTTTCTCTTGCTGATTGATTTCTGCGGCGTTAGGGTTTATTCCGGCGTGCGGATGCGGTTTTAGCGGGCGCTTTCTCTTTTGTTTCATACACTGCGGCATTTTTACGCGCCGCTGTGCGGCATTTTGCCGCATATGCGGCATTTTGCCCCACATTATCGTATGTCAGGAGCATAAGGAGGGAGAGGCAACCAAAACTATTTAGTGTTCATTATGAGATGTTTATAAGATTGACACACGAAAAATGGCGTATTGGCACGCAGTTTGCAAGATATGTAAGTAGACGCGCTGCTTATCGCAGCCACGAACATCTTAAAAAACAACACAGAAAGACACACATATATGAGCAAGATACTCGGTATTGACCTCGGTACGACTAATTCCTGCATGGCTGTTATGGATGGCGGGCAGGCTATGGTTCTGGAAAACAGTGAGGGCGCACGGACGACTCCTTCCATTGTGGCTTTCACCAAGAATGGTGAGCGCATTGTAGGGCAGGCGGCCAAGCGCCAGGCGGTAACCAATCCGCGCAATACTGTTTTCTCTGCCAAGCGCCTTATCGGCCGCAAGTTCTCTGAGCTGACGGAGGAGGATAAGAAGGTTCCTTACACGATTGTGGCAGCTCCGAATGGGGATGCTCACATTCAGGTGGAAGTGGGAGGGGAGACGAAGGTGTACTCTCCGCAGGAGATTAGTGCGATGATTCTGGGCAAGCTCAAGGCTGATGCGGAAGCTAAGCTGGGCGAGACGATTACGGAGGCAGTTATTACTGTTCCGGCTTACTTTAACGATGCCCAGCGCAATGCCACTAAGGCCGCAGGCGAGATTGCCGGGCTTAAGGTGCGCCGTATTATTAACGAGCCCACGGCTGCGGCTCTGGCTTATGGGCTGGATAAGGGCAGCAATGAGCAGATTGCCGTGTACGATTTGGGCGGCGGTACGTTCGATATTTCCGTGCTGGAAATTGGCGATGGCGTGTTCGAGGTGAAGGCTTCCGATGGTGATACGCACTTGGGCGGTGATGACTGGGACAATGCCGTCATCAACTGGATTTTGGCTGAGTTCAAATCTCGCGAGGGGATGGATATTTCCCGCCAGACGGATGCTTTGCAGCGTATTAAAGAGGAGGCAGAAAAAGCAAAGATTGCTCTTTCCTCCACGCAGAGCTACGATATTTCCCTGCCCTTCATTACGATGGATGCCACCGGGCCCAAGCACATCCAGCTGACGCTTACCCGCAGCAAGCTGGAACAGCTTACGGAATCCCTGCTGGAGCGTACTGCTACGCCTGTGCGTAATTGCATTTCCGCCGCAGGACTTAGCACCAGCGATATTAACGAGCTTGTGCTTGTGGGCGGTATGACCCGCATGCCTGCTGTGCAGGAGATGGCTAAGCGCCTTGCCGGCAAGGAGCCCCACAAGGGCGTGAACCCGGATGAGGTGGTGGCCGTGGGTGCCGCTATTCAGGGTGGTGTGCTTACCGGCGCGGTGAATGATGTGCTGCTGCTGGATGTGACTCCGCTGACGCTTTCTATTGAGACAATGGGCGGCATTGCTACGCCGATGATTGACCGCAATACTACGATTCCCGTGCGCAAGAGTCAGGTGTTCTCCACGGCGGCGGATAATCAGCCGGCGGTAGATATCCGCATTTGCCAGGGTGAACGCAAGATGTTCAACGATAATAAGCTGCTGGGCAACTTCAAGCTCGATGGTATTCAGCCCGCGCCCCGTGGTGTCCCCCAGATTGAGGTGACCTTCGATATGGATGCCAATGGTATCCTGAAGGTGACAGCTAAGGATAAGAACACCGGTAAGGAGCAGAACATCTCTATTCAGGGTTCCTCCGGCCTTTCCAAGGAAGAAATTGAGCGCGCTAAAAAGGAGGCCGAGGCCCATGCCGAGGAGGACCGCCGCAAAGCAGAGGACATCGAAATCATCAATAAGGCAGATTCTCTGGCTCACAATGTGGAGCGCCAGATTAAGGACATGGGCGATAAGGCTCCTGCCGAGGTGGTGAAGCCGATTCAGGATAAGGTGGATGCCCTCAAGGCAGCCGCCGAGGCCAAGGATGTGGCTAAGGCTCGCCAGCTGACGGAAGAGCTGGAAAAGACTTTGGGTGAGCTGAATCAGGCTGCTCAGGCAGCCGCCGCCCAGCAGGGTGCTGCCGGTTCTCCTTACGAGGGAGCCGCAGATACTGCTCAGGATGGTCCCCGCAAGGCCAAGGGCAAGGTGGTGGACGCCGAGGTGGTGGACGAAGATAAGTAAAAAATCTCCTATCTGCGGCTCCTGCCGAGCTATCTTTCCACAGGAGCCGCAATTATAACCAACTCTTATAAACAACAAACCAAACATACATAATACCATGATTAAACCCATCGGACAGCGTGTGCTCGTAGAGCGTGTGGAAGCTGAAACCAAAACGGCCGGCGGTCTCTTCCTGCCGGATACCGCTAAGGAGAAACCGCAGGAAGCCATTGTGCGTGCCCTCGGCACGGGTGGCCGCGATAAGGATGGCCAGCTCATCCCTTTCAACGTGGCGGTGAATGATAAGGTTCTCATCACCAAATACGGCGGCACGGAGGTAACGCTTAACGGCACTACTTACACAATTCTTTCTGAGAGCGATATCCTCGCTATCATCGACTAATTTTTCACCCACATACCCCTACTATTACAATTATGGCTAAACAACTTTCTTTTGACGAAGCAGCCCGCCAGAGCCTTCTGAGCGGTGTTACCAAGATTGCCAAGGCTGTTAAAAGCACCCTTGGGCCTGCCGGTCGCAACGTGGTAATTGACAAGAAATTCGGTTCTCCCAACATTACCAAGGATGGTGTGACCGTGGCCAAGGAAATCGAGCTGGAAGATCCGTATGAAAATATGGGTGCCCAGCTTGTGCGCGAGGTTTCCAGCAAGACGAACGATATTGCCGGTGATGGCACCACCACCGCTACGGTGCTGGCCGAAGGTATCTATCGCGAGGGGCTGCGCAATGTGACGGCCGGGGCCAATCCCATTTCCCTGCAGCGCGGTATTAACAAGGCCGCCGCCGCTGTGGTGGAGGAACTCAAGAATATCTCCAAGCCCGTAGACTCCTCCAAGGAGATTGCTCAGGTGGCCACCGTTTCCGCCAACTGGGATTCCGAAATCGGCGATATCATTGCCGAGGCCATGGACAAGGTGGGTAAGGATGGCACCATCACCGTGGAGGAAGCTAAGGGTATTGATACCAGCTTGGATGTGGTGGAGGGTATGCAGTTCGATAAGGGCTACCTCTCCCCTTACTTTGTGACCAATGCGGACACGATGGAGGCCGTGCTGGAAAGCCCCTACATCCTGATTTTCGAGAAGAAGATTTCCAACCTGAAGGATTTCCTTCCCATTCTGGAGAAGGTGGCCAAGAGTGGCAAACCCTTCCTCATCATCGCAGAGGATATCGAGGGTGAGGCTCTTGCCGCCCTCGTGGTAAACCGCCTGCGCGGCACTCTGAATGTGGCGGCTGTGAAGGCTCCCGGCTTCGGTGACCGCCGCAAGGCTATGCTTCAGGATATCGCCATCCTCACCGGTGGCCAGTGCATCTCCGAGGATTTGGGCCTCAAGCTCGAAAATGTGGATATGGACCAGCTCGGCATGGCTAAGCGTGTGGTGGTTACCAAGGACACCACCGTCATCATCGAAGGCGCCGGCAAATCTTCCGATATTTCTGCCCGCGTTTCCCAAATCCGCCGCCAGATTGAGGACACCACCTCCGATTACGACCGCGAGAAGCTGCAGGAACGCCTCGCCAAGCTGGCCGGTGGCGTAGCCGTCATCAAGGTGGGTGCCGCCACGGAAACCGAGATGAAGGAGAAGAAGGACCGTGTGGATGATGCTTTGCATGCCACTCGCGCTGCCGTGGAGGAGGGTATCGTTCCCGGTGGTGGTGTGGCTCTCATCCGCGCGCAGAAGGCCATCTGCGCTCTTAACCTCACGGGCGATGAAGCCACGGGTGCCGCCATTGTGTACCGTGCGGTGGAGGCTCCCCTCCGCCAGCTTGTGAGCAATGCCGGCCGCGAGGCCGCCCTCATCGTGGAGAAGGTGAAAGGGCTGGAATCTCCCACCATGGGTTACAACGTGGTGACGGATGCCTACGAGGATTTGCTGGTTTCCGGTGTGGTGGATCCCACAAAGGTAACCCGCTCCGCACTGCAAAATGCCGCTTCCATCGCCGGGCTTATGCTTACGACGGAATGCCTTATCACTGAGCTGCCGGAGAAGAAATGCTCCTGCGGCGGCCACGGCGGTGCCGGGGCCGATGCCATGGGCGGTATGGGAGGCATGGGCGGCATGATGTAACACCTCCACCCCCAATTTGCTATACAGCTTAATACCGGCGGCGGATTCCCCATGGAATCCGCCGCTTTTTCCGTTCCGGTCTAAGGGAAGAAGAGTGTTACCGCCTCGCCTCAGATTCGGGCTCTTCTCCTCCACGCCCCATCACAAACTCTGTGAAAGAGGGAAAACCTTGAGACATGGCTTTCTCCTCCATCCCGGCGATGATACGGTACAGGTCTCCGCTCGGGCAAGGTTCGCTTAAATACGAGTACAATGCCAAACGCAATACTGAACTTGTGCTTATGTCCTGAGATTTCGCTCTCCGATTAATGAGCCGATATAATAGCGGATTCACACGAAGACTAATGGTTCCCGGGATGCGCTCATGCCCCGAGGAATGATGTACATAAGGCTTTAAACCACAGGGATAAGCAGTATATCGCGTCATCTCTTTTTGAAATTGCTCCAGTAATTCTTCCACTTTATCGGGATTGGCGGCCAATGTTTCCAATATGAGGTCGCGCACCCGTAGTGCTGCCTCTCGAGCCGCTTGAGACGAGCCATATGCCTTGTCCGCAAAATACTGCTGAAAAATTTTCTTCTGACGCGTGATTGTCACACGCCAACCCTGAAATGCTGTATCCTGATACGTCAACCGATAGAGATTGGTGGGCGCTTCCATAATTATGTGTAATGCGGTTTTGTTCATTGTACAGAAATCTACCTGAAAGCTCTACAACTATTAGAGTATTACAATATAATTTTTCAAAAAACAAGGCCGAAAGTATCGGATAAGGGGTTAGGACAGAGAATGCACTTCACAGAGGTCCGAAAAAGTGGCAAGATAAGTGCAGGAGTAAATATGCGATTAACACCGGCACTACACAAAATCGTGGCAGGCATAGCAGTACTGCTCTGCGCGAGCTGTGAAGAGTCTGAAGAGGCTAAGAAGGTACGCGCCGCCCAATTTACCACAGCCCCCCGCCCTGCCCCGAATCCGCAGAGAGAAGCACTGGAATCCTTGGTGCGCACGGATTTGGCCATGCCCACCTTCCACAGCGGGGCACCCCGTTTTGAGTTATACAGTGAATATGCCGGGGCGGATATGCGCCAGGTAACAGGTGTATCCGGGCGCACATTATTGCTCTGTTTTACGGCGCCATGGTGCCGGCACAGCGAGGCCATGCGGCACTCTCTGCAAGAGCTGGCCAAGGCGGAAAAAGGGCGGGTGCAAGTGGTGGAGATAAATGCGGATGCGTATCCGGCCATTGCAGAGGATTATGGATTAAGCAAAGTGCCGACCACAGTTTTCTATACCGAAGGGATACGATTGCGGACGATAGAGGGGGCATATACGGCAGAGAGTTTGCGGCGGTATCTTCATGCGCTGCTCACTCAGGAAGAGGAGCAACCGGAATAACATTCAACCAAATAACAAAATCACAGAAATTAGCTATGCGTTTTCTTACAGGACTCCAGCCAAGCGGGCAACTCCACATAGGCAACTATTTCGGCGCCATTGAACCGGCCGTGCGCCTTCAGGAAAAGGGCGAAGGCTTTTACTTTATTGCCAACTACCATGCGATGACCACCATGGAGAGTGCAGAAGCGCTGCGCACCAACACGAGGGGCTTAGCCGTGGATTTCCTCGCCTGTGGTTTGGACCCGGAAAAATCTGTATTTTTTGCCCAATCCGCCGTACCAGAGGTGAATGAGCTGGCATGGATACTTTCCACCGTATGCCCGATGGGGCTGTTGGAGCGTTGCCATTCATACAAAGAAAAGGTGGCCAAGGGAATAGCCTCCAACCACGCTTTATTTGCCTACCCGGCACTCATGGCAGCAGATATTTTGCTGTACGATGCCGATGCAGTCCCCGTGGGCAAGGACCAGAAACAGCATCTGGAAGTAACCAGAGATTTGGCCGGCAAAATGAACGATACCTTTGGAGCAAATTTGCTGAAACTGCCGGAGCCCATTATCAACGAAAGCACAGCCGTAGTTCCCGGGCTGGATGGCCAAAAAATGAGTAAGAGCTACGGCAATACGCTTCCCATCTTCGGGGAGGAAAAAGCACTCCGCAAGCTGATTAACAAAAAAGTGGTAACGGATGCCACTCCGCTGGAAGCCCCCAAGCCTACGGAGGGTTCCATTATACTGGCACTCTATAAACTTTTTGCCGACGGGGAGCAGTATAATTCCATGGTGGCTGCGCACCATGCAGGTGGTGTGGGCTATGGCCAATTCAAGAAGGATTTGTTCGAGTGCTACTGGGAGTACTTCCGAGCAGCACGGGAACGCCGGGATTGGATTCTTGCGCATCCCGAATATGTGGACGATGTGCTGAACACCGGTGCCACACGCGCCAGAGAGGAAGCCGGCAAGGTGCTTTCCCGAGTTCGCACGGCCGTGGGGCTGGGCTGGGTATAAAGCCTTTCCTATTTCTCTTCAACAAAAAGCCTGCCCTCTTTGCGAGGATGCAGGCTTTTTTATATCATCGGCAGCGGCGGAGCAAAGCGGCATAAGCCCCATCCGCCTCTTCTCTATGCGGAAGAGCCAGATAATCCCGTTCTAAAGAGAACTCCGGGTGCTGAGCCAGGAAAGAATCCACCACATCCCTATCCTCCTCCTTATCGATGGAGCAAGTGGAATAAACTAAGCGCCCCCCGGCACGCACCGCGCGGCACGCACTTTCAAGAATTGCTCTTTGCAAGGCTGCCAGTCGGGAAATCTCCTCCGCAGAAAGGCGCCAACGCGCATCCACGCGCCGCTGCAACACACCGGAATTGGAGCAAGGCACATCCAAAAGGACCGCATCAAACGACCCTATCCACTTCTGCGGGCAAGGATTTTGCCAATCATGCAGCTGGACCAGTGCATTGGGGGCTCCGGCACGTGCCAAATTTTGGCGTAGGGAAACTAACCGGTGCGGCTCTGCATCCGTGGCTACCAGTTCTAACTCGCCACCGGCAGCGGCTAGCATAGCAGCAGATTTCCCCCCCGGCGCTGCACAGGCATCCAGAATACGCTCCCCGGCTTGCGGTGCCAGCAGCTGCACACAGTAGCGGGTGGAAGGATCGGCAATATATAACTGTCCGGCCTTAAGCTCCGGCAAAGGTAAGGAACCCTTCAGCCGGAACCAGCCGGGAAGCTCGGGAAGAGGCTCCCAATCTGTCGGAACAAAGGCGGGAGGATTCAGAGGATTCACACGTGCATACACCGGGGGTGTGCCGATATTCCACGCCAGCATGGAAAGAGTTTCCTGTTCTCCGAACTCTTGCATCCACCGGCGAACCAACCATGAAGGAGTGGAGAAGCAAACGGAAGGAGAAAGTGTATGGCGTCCTGTTTCAAACTCCTGCCGCCTCCGGATAGCATTCCGCAGTATGCCATTCACCAGGCCTTTGGCTCTGGCGGGAGCCAGCCGCACGGTCTCGCTCACGGCGGCATGCTCGGCCTGCTTCAAGATGAATAACTGGCAAAGCCCCAGCAAAACCAGCCAGCGCAGTTTTTCCTCCAAAGCCCCGGGGCGCAGCTGCAAGCGCAGGTAATCCAGCCATGCCATATGGCGCAGAGTATCGTACAACAGAGCTTGGAGCAAGGCTCTATCTGCTCCGCTCAAAGCATGGGCCGCAGCCTCTCGGGATACGAGGGTTTCTGCAAAGATGCCGCCTTTACCCCAGCGGCATAGGCTATTCCACGCAAGAAGGCGCACGTTCGGAGAAGTGGGGCTACTCATACGGATGATGGGAGGGTGGGATTAAGAAGTTGCTCCTTCAATGGGATACGACCATTCCAAGCAAGTACGGCTCCCTTACGGCCGGAGGCATCGTGAGGGGTATATTCCAGCACACCGCCCGCCATTTTCAGGATGAAGCCGGCCGCCGCAAAATCCCATAGGGAGATACGGTCCTCCACATAAGCATCCATGCGCCCGGCGGCTATATAGCAGAGGGATAATGCAGCAGAACCCAATATACGCATCTTGCGAACCCGAGAGGATATATGCCCAAAGCGGCGCAGACCGGCAGCACCGGAGCCATCGTGTGTACCATGCCCCACAAAGACCACAGCCTCCGCCATACGGGTGCGGTTCGATACTGCAATAATCTGCCCGTTACAACGGGGAGACTCCCCTAACACCGCCGTGTAACACTCCTGCTGCATGGGGTCATACACGCAGCCCAGCACTGTGCGTCCGGCATGTTGCAAGGCTATGCTTACACAGAATATGGGGAGACCATAAAAGAAATTCACCGTTCCATCCAAGGGGTCCACCACCCAGCAAAGCGGTGAATCTGCGGCACCGGCATCGCCTTCTTCCCCAAGTAAAGCCGTTTCCGGAAAGGCTGCGAGCAGGATGGCAGTAATATGACTCTGCAACTCCTCGTCCAGCCGCAGTTTGAGATCGTGCGCAGCTTCCGCAGACACGGCACGAGCCCCGGCGCCCTCAGTAAAAGCACGGCGAAGGATATTTCCGGCGGAACGAGCTGCGGCCTCCGCAACCTCTAGGTATGGCTGATAATTCATCATGCAGCAGATTGTTTTGCCTGCTTTTTCTTCTCTTTCTCCCGGGCCATTTCCTTGCGAAGTTCTGCGCGAGCGCGATCGAACACCTCGTGTGCCAGATTTGCCGCGGCCTTCGCCAGCAAAGGCGGCATCTCCTTTGCCTTAGCCGCAGGAGATGCGCTATCATCAAAGCCCATCCAAACTAAAACACATACTGCTTTATCCCGGCGAATCAAGGCCCATTGGCCTCCCTGCTCCGGCAAGCTCACATCCAGCGTGAGCGTACCCTTCTCCTGCACAACAAAGGGGGGCAACTTGGAGACAGCCACCGCGCTTTCCCGCAGAATATACTCAGGAGCCTTCCCGGGGTCACTGGCATATATGAGCTGTTTATCCCTATTCCACACGCTGTTGATAATGCTAAGCCTGTATCCCCTACCCTGATTCACCAAGCTAAAGAGCATGCGGGCCAGCTCCAATTTTTGCACCGGGAAAAGGCCATTGTACAAATCCTTTTCCTGCCGCCGGGAAGGCAGTTTAGCTTCTAATTTCAGGGTATCGTAGAACGAGCGTACCACATCATACCCCATGCGCATTCCCGTCACCTCCATACTCCGGGACTCAATGTGCATATCCTTTCCCCCGGGCATGCAAGCACGGCAGAACAAGAACGGAGCAAAGGCTTTACCGGGTTTCACCCTATCCAACCAGCGGTCCCGGCCATCCGCCACACTGCGGCCTCCCACCACTGCCAGCACCTGCCCCTTCGTTTCATGGCGGGTATCCACCACTAAAGCGCAGCATTGCAGCAAGCCGGAAAGCTCATTATCCGCCCCGCGTACTTTGAGTGTAGCCGGACGCCGCATGCGAACATATGCTCGCTGCGCATCCTCCAGATCCGCCTTTGCTTTCTCCTCCAGATTCAGCCAAGCCTCGGGGTATTGAGTGGGGTTTTCCACGGAAGCAAGTGCAGTTTCCGCCGCCTGTTCGAGATACTGTTGAATGGGCAAGCGCAAGGTGGAGACCACTGATACCCCACCACTGTTCTCTGCAATCTCGGAGCGAATGGCATCCAATTCCCTACGGCTCCACATCACCGCATAGGAGGGGGTCTCTGCCATGCGGACAGCTTTGCGCAGCTCCAGCGGGGCGGCCACAGCAGCCTCAAATTCAACAGGGGTAATATAGTCGCAATCCAGCATGCGCTCCAATGTTTCCCGTTTTACCGCCATGGCAGCCTCCATGCTGCGTACCGGATTGCACAGGGAAGGAGCCCGCACTAAACCGGCCAATGCTGCACTTTCTGCCAAACTAAGCTGATTCACTTCTTTACCGAAATAATATCCGGCAGCCGCTCGCAGTCCATAGCAATTCTGCCCGTAAAAAATACGGCTAAGGTATTGCTCCATAATGGTGCGCTTATCGTACCGGCGCTCAATACGCTGGGCTAAGACAGCTTCCAGAATCTTTCTATCCAGAGATTTTCCATGCAGCTCGTACACATGGCGGGTAAGCTGCATGGTAATAGTGGATGCCCCTTGCTTATAGCGCATGGAGGCCAAATTGCTGAGGGCAGAGCGCAGGACGGACGAAAAAACCACGCCGCTGTGAGAAAAAAAATCATCGTCCTCGCGCGCCACAAAAGCCTCCACCAAGTGCGGGGGCAATTCCTCCCAGCGCACCGGGCGTGTTTCCTCCCCGGAAAGTGCGGCGATGGGTTGATTCGCCAAATCATACAGCATGCTTGCCCCCGAATCCCGCACCACTCGCTCCAAATCGTACTCCATGGAGCGGTATGTGTACACGCCCAGCACACTCAGTAGGGCAATCAGCACAACACCAATTCCCATAGCCAGCACAATGAGTTTCTTCTGGCCAATACTCAGCACTCTGTACCAATGCTTGCGGCGGTTGGGAGAAGGTGCGTAAAACATGGAGAGATAATGCAGTAGTATCTATACCGGAAGCGGTCTCCCGGCGTTTATGCCGCAGGCGGAGTAACCGGCTGCGCCGATGCGGGAGCTTCCGAATTCGTTTTACCCCCCTGCTCCATCATACGCTGCACCCCGGAAGGCGGCGACCAGTTTGCAAATTCGGAACGCAGGCTCTGCTCATACTGGTTTGCCTCTCCGTCTTTACCGCAGCGTTTCAGGGCGCAGATAATTTTGTAAAGGGAAAGAGGCTTCAGTTCCTTATCACTCACCACATTGGCCGTACGCCCGTAGAATTTCGCCGCTTCGCTGTACTGGGCATCCGTATAGCACGCATCCCCCAATGCCAGGAAGAGAGAGGATTTAATGGGACCATCTATCCCCATGGAGATTGCATCCTCGCACACTTTGCGAGCCTCGGAGCAACGGTTCAGCCCAATCAGCAGCAACGCACGATCGCGCATACCCTCCGCCTTGCGGTACGGCTGCTTTTCCATGTTCACATAATGATCAGCAGCTTCCAGGCCACGGGAGTATAACTCCAGCTCCAAGCGGCAGCGGGCAAGCGTTTTCCATACAATGGGTTCCACCTTGGGGCGCTCCTGCTCGCTGCCATCTGCCGCAGTGTACTTCTCGCGCGGCTCGCGCTCCAAAGCATCGGTCAAATACTTATTGGCAGCAAAATATTTCTGGTTCTGGAAGCACATCCACCCGCACCAGCGCAAAATGGCCGGAGGCAAGCCCTTGTAAGAAGGAGCATTGCTCTGCTCCAGTTTTTCGAGCGAGAGGCGGAGATTCTCCGCATCCTTCATCTTGAAGAAGCACTGCACCAAGCGCTGGTCTACCAAGGCTGCATACTGCTCCGGGTACATTGCACGCGCATTCTCAAACTGCGGCACCGCTTCGGCGGGCGTGCTTTCATACAAAGCACAGCCGATGTTGTAATGAGCCTCGGCCAAAGCCGCCGGCTTAGCAGCCACGCCGCGCCCGGTCCTCTCGCTAAAATATTGAATAAAACTCTTGTAATAATTCACCATGCGCGGAGCATCTTTCCCGGCACAGAGCTGCGCCGCCCGCTGCATACATACCGGCACTGCGGGAGACTGGGAAAAATCCCGAATCACCCTATCGTAATCGGCCAAGGCCTCCTGCACCTTTTCCATTTTTCCGTAAACCGTAGCTCGGAGAGCCAAAGCCTCCGCCACGCGGGAATCATTCGGGTACGTCTCGATGAAAGTACTCAATGTGGATAAGGGCTCATACCCGGGTACCCGGGCAAAGCACCAAGCCTTCTTGTAGGTAGCATCCGCCCGGACGGCTTCCGGCAGCTGGGAAAGTTCTATCTCGTTGTATTGGGCGGCAGCCTTGGCCTCCTCCACCAGCATCAATCGGTCCGCATACATGAGCCGCACCAAATCCACGCAGGGCAAGCCGGCTGTTGCACAACCTCCCTTATCGTAGGCATTCACATAAGCATCTGCATGTACAAAGAAATTCTCCCCGGGAATTTGCTGCACGCAAATCATACGGCGGTAGCCGGCATCCGCAGCCAGCGGGGTACCGGGCTGAGCCTTCTCTGCCTGCTGAAAATAATCCGCAGCATCCCGGTACTGTTTAAGCTCCATGGCGGACTGCCCCGCAATCACTGCTCTCCGGGCAATCAGCGCCGCATCATCCATGTGTACATGGCGGGCTTTAAGCAACGACAACACCTCCTTGTACTTTTTATCTCGGAACAAGGTAACAAGGCTTTCCATCTGAGCCTCTCCCTCATACTTCCCCATATCCGGCATGGAAAGAAGCTGCCGGTAATACTTCTGGGATTCCTCCGGCTTTTCAAGGCGCGCCGCCAAACGAGCCGCCTGCAAGGTAACCGTACCGCGCAGGCGCGGGTCCAAAGCGGCATCCTGCTGCAAGCTCACAAACATTCCGTACGCATCGGCATACTGGCCGGTCTCCGTTTGCATCTGTGCCAAAGCCAGCGTGGCGGATTGGGTAATGAGTACATTTCCCCCCTTCATTCCCAGCAGTTCCCGGAAGGATGCCTCCGCATCCGCTTTCTTACCCAACTGCTGCTGAGCGCGAGCCTTACGATACAGGGCATCCTGCTTCAACTCCGCACGCTTAGTCTTGGAGTATGCCGTTTGGTAATGATTCAGCGCCGTTTCCCAGGCTTGGCGCCCGGTTGCTTTTGTTGCAAGCTTGTAAGCAGCCACGGCTCCATACTCCTCTCGGGATTGCTTGGCTAATGTGACCAAAATGCGGTCGGACGCAGCAGCATCCCCTGCTTCGTCCAGGCACACCGCCTGCAAATAAAGCGCCTTATCCCGCTTTGCGGATTTGGGAAACTTCTTCACAAAATCCCGGAATAACTCCGCCGAGCGGCGAAGCACCATAATGCGGGTAGTGGGCTCCGGGGACTGCCTCCCCTGCGCGTATAAATGCTCCGCTATGGCAAAGGAATCCTCCTCAGCATTAGCCACAAGGGGCGCATCTGCCGCTTGCTGAGCCACGGCGGAACATGCGGCTAAGCTAATGAGCAAAAAAGCTATGGACTTACTGTTCATATAAGGAAAAAGGAGTTTGAAAAAGAAAGAAGAAAACGCAGCATTCCTACAGCCCCATTACTTCTTACCTTCCGGCATTTTCTTGGAGAAGGACACATTCCACACTCCGGCTTGGGAGCAGGTGGAAATCACATCGGCCATCTTTTGCCAGCTCATCTGGGCATCCCCGCGAATTCGCACAGGCTGATTCGGATTCACCTTCACCATACGCGCCAGCATTGCAGCCAGCTTCTCCCGCGTAAATACTTCCCGGTCAATGGTAATCACCAAATCCCCATCCTCCTCTCGGGCATTGATGATAATCTCATCAATAGCGCGAGAAGTTTCCTCGGTGGTCTTCGGGGCGGTGGGTACCTTTACCTTCAAATCCTGCTCATTCAGAATAAACTTCTGCGTTACCACAAAGAAAATGAGCAGCAGGAACACCACATCCAGCATGGGAGCCAGCTGGAACCCGATGGGCTCGGGAATCTTAGTGCTTAATTTCATGGAAGATTCCGCTGCTAGCTATTAATAATCGTCATCATCATCCAACGCCTCGGCGCGCGTGCCGCGACGATGCGTATTACCCAAGCGATGCTCGCGATCCATCTGCACGCCAAGCACGCAGAGGATGTGAGTAATAGCCACATCCAAATCCGCAATACGCTTCTGAATACGGCTACGGAAAAACACATAAGCTGCCATGCTGGGAATAGCGAGAACAAGGCCGCCGGCAGTGGTAATCATCGCCTCCGAGATACCGAGAGCCATCTGCATCTGCTTCACCCCCTCGAAGTTTCCCTGCGCCATCTCCATAAAGGTCTTCATCATACCCACCACAGTACCCAGCAGGCCAATCATCGGGGCAATAGCACCTATATCGCTCAGCCAGTTCACTTGGCGGGTCAACACATCCGCATGGCGGGAGCCTTCAGCATTAGCAATCTCGCGCACCTCATCAATGTTAGAGCGGGGATTGCGCTGCAAATACACCACAATGGAGCGTACCGTCAGAGCAAAAATAGAAGGATCGCGCTCGCAAATACCGATAAGCCCCGCATAATTCATTCCCCGGATGCAGGACTCCACCGAAGAAGGCAGGCGCGGCGGCAATACCGCATTAACACGAGTGGTCCACAAACACACGAAAGCCACCATCAGCGCCACCACGGAAAGAAACAGCAGCGGCCACATAAGGGGGCCTCCCTTCTCAAAAAGCTCCATAACGCCCCAATTCTCTGCTGCTTTGGAAACCGCAGAAGGAAGAATGGACGCAAAAGTTACAGACATCATCACGAGCGCATTATACAACAGCAGCCCCACCATAGCAAGAGAGATACCTGTCTGCATAAAGTTTTTTCCGTTACCGCAGCGCAATAAGTATTGCATTCATCAGCATGGGGGGCTAAAATACCCCCATGCAGGACACCTCTCTCTACCGCGCCTGGGCCGAAGTGGACACCCAAGCCATGCGGCATAATCTGGGCGTTGTACAGCGTTTTCTCCCCACGCACAAACGCATGGCCATCGTCAAGGCCGAGGCCTATGGGCACGGATTGGAAGGCGTGGTTCGGGCATTGGATGATGCGGATATCGAATTTTTCGGTGTAGCCACTCCGGCAGAAGCCCGGCGAGTGCAAGCATGCGGCTGCCGCACCAGCCCGTTCATTCTGGGGCCATGCTTCCCGGCGGAGAGAGAAGCCATCGTGCAAAACGGCTGGCGTGCAGCGCTTTGCAGTCTGGAAGAAGCAGAACACTTCAACTCCCTCGGGGCATTATACGGCAAAAAAGTAAACCTGCACATCAACGTGGACACCGGCATGGGCCGCGCCGGGCTCCTGCCTCAGGACCTCCCCGGCGTAGGAGAAAAGCTCCGCCAAATGGAGAATCTGCACATCGAAGGCGTGTACTCCCACCTCTCAGCGGCGGCGGAGGACATCTCCTTCACCCACCGTCAAATCCAGAGCTACGAACAAGCTGTAACAGAACTGGCGAACAGTCTGGACATCCCCTACCGCCATCTTTGCAGCAGCTCCGCCGTATTCAACTACAGCGTACCCTGCACCAATATGGTGCGCCTTGGGCGCATCCTGTACGGGTACTCCCCCATGCCCTCCCCCCACAACAAGGAACTCCGTACCAGCCTTACCTTATACAGCAGAGTAACCCTGCTGCGCACCCTGCCCAGCGACCACGGAGTATCCTATAACCACACCTATATTACCGACCGCACCACCAAAGTGGCCACCATCGGCATCGGCTTTGGGGATGGCTACCTGCACTACCTTTCCAACACCGGAGCCCGCGTATACCTTAACGGCTCGTACTGCCCCGTACTGGGTCGCATCACCATGGATCAAATCATGGTGGATGTAACCCACATGCGCGGCGTGCAGCCGGGAGATGTGGCAGAAATTATGGGGCCGCACGTCCCTTGGGAAGAACTCACCGCAAGAGCAAAAACCATCCCGAGCAACATCATCACCAGCATCACCGGGAGAGTTCCGCGCATTTACCTCCCCTAAAGTCTTTTCAAAAAAACATAAAGCAGCCCCGGCGTAATACCGGGGCTGCTTTATGTTACTCAGTTTAATCAACAACCGCCCCGCTTAGGAGCGATTCTTTAACTGCGGGAAAAGAATAATATCGCGAATAGAACCGGCACCCGTCAGCAGCATGCAAAGGCGGTCGATACCAATACCGATACCACCCGCACTCGGCATACCGGATTCCAAGGTCTCCACGAAATCATAATCAATCTTCTGCGTCTCCTCACCGGCTTGGTGCTGCAAACGCTCCAACTGTTCCACGGGGTCATTCTGCTCGGAATAACCGGGGCAAAGCTCCTGACCATTCATCACCAGCTCGAACACATCCACCACTTCCGGATTTTCCGGATTAGCCTTAGCCAACGGCACCAAATCGCGCGCCACATGGCACACAAAAAGCGGATTTGCCTGTTTTTCCTCCACCAGCTTTTCGTATACCTGCTGGGTCACCCCGGTATCATCCAGCTCCTCACCAATCTGCACATGCAGCTCATTTTCCGCGCGGTTGCGGCGTTGCTCCGGAGTAAGCTCGAACCAATCGGCCCCGGCCACCTCTTTCACCAAATCGTTATAATCCGCTCGCCGCCAAGGACGCGTCAAATCCACCGTCCAGCGCAAGTTCCCCTCATCATCATACTGGTCGAACTTGAGCGTACCAAACACTTTCTCCGCAATCGAGGTAATCATCTCCTCCATCATCGTTGCCATGGATTCGTAATCGCCACCTGCCTCGTACACCTCCAGCACCGTAAACTCCGGATTATGGCGACGATCCACACCCTCGTTGCGGAAGTTGCGATTCAGCTCAAAAACCTTCGGGAAACCGCCCACCAAAAGGCGCTTCAGGAAAAGCTCCGGAGCAATACGCAGCGTCACAGGCTTCTTCAGCGCATTATAATAAGACTCAAATGGTTTTGCAGAAGCACCTCCTGCAATATCCTGCAGCATAGGAGTCTCCACTTCCAAAAAGCCACGCTCCGTCAAATACCGGCGAATCTCCTGAATAATGAGAGAACGCTTCACAAAACGATCGGCACTCTCCGGATTACTCATCAAATCCAAGTGGCGGCGGCGATAACGCAAATCCATATCCGCCAGACCATGAAACTTATCCGGCATAGGCCGCAGCGCCTTGGAAAGCACCTTAAAGGACTCCACGCGCACAGAAGGCTCCCCCGTGCGGGTAATGAACGTTTCGCCCTCAATACCAATCCAATCTCCGCGCTCCAGCAACTTCCACAGAGCCCAGGCTTCCTCACTCACAGCCTTGCGAGTAAGCATGCACTGAATACTCCCCCGCACATCTGCCACAGTAAAGAACTGAGTACGCCCCATATCGCGCAAAGCATTGATACGGCCAAGGAATTTCACCTGTTTTCCCTCCTCGAAATTCGCCTTAATCTCTGCCGGATTTGTGGAAACATCGTAACGTCCGCCATAGGGATTAACCCCTAATTCGCGAATTTTTCCCACCTTCTCTCGGCGCACAGCAATCAGCTCCTCCTCAGAGGAACCCGGAGCGGTATTAGCAGGTTGGTTTTCTGACATAGCGCGGGCATTATACGCCCTTTCCTCCAAATATCCAGCCTAAAAATTTATTTTCCGCATATGCACTACACATTTCTAAACTTTTTTTGCAATCAACCGTGAAGGCTAAAGAGAGCTGTCGGGCTGAACGTATTATCCCCGGCAGTGTAAGAAACACTGCAGGGAATAAAATATAGGGTATATCCGGGCTATGGCTTAGGGAACAATATGTTTAATAGAACGAGAGTCCTTTTGCATCACTCTTTACAAAAATTATCTGTAGCAAAATATATAAAGACTGCACAGTCAGCATAAGCACACCTATTAACGGCACAGAAA
This sequence comes from uncultured Akkermansia sp., assembly GCA_964435145.1. Taxonomy (GTDB): domain Bacteria; phylum Verrucomicrobiota; class Verrucomicrobiia; order Verrucomicrobiales; family Akkermansiaceae; genus Akkermansia. The sequence goes on along the minus strand of CAYSYD010000020.1, from coordinate 5,313 downwards.
ACAATGGGGCAGAATCAACCTCTGCAGAGGCAGCACTACACCCTATCATAGCTCCCACACCTCCCAGAAAGATAAGGGTAGTGCCTAAAATGCTAACCAAAATTTTCAGCAACCCCTTACCGATATAACCGGCATAGAAATCGTGTATCCCCATGCCCCCAAACAAAAAAGCAAAAAGGATATAAAAAGCACGAGATTTTCTCATCGCAACATAAACAACTTGCGGAGAAGCATGTCCGGCATCACTCTGTGTATCGTGTTTCATTTTAGTATATGTGTTGGTGTACAATTTATTCGTCAGGCTATATTATGTTCAACATCCCGAGAAATCGAACGGCTTTAATCTGATAATGGCACGAGGGTTCATTTCATCTGTCATCTTGTGGATGTATTCTATATATTCAGCATACTTGTAGTCCTTCAAAGGAATACCGGAATGGATTCCTTTTTTGAGAATAGGCTCTACAAGCCATCTCATGCGCTTGGGCACCATTGCATCCTATTCAAATGGTACGCTATAACGCGCAGGAGAAATTGATACGCTACAACGATTTAACGCTTCCTCCCCGAGAAGAAGCCTTCCTCTGCGCCCTGTTAGAAGCACAGGCAAAACACGATGCCGCCTATGAGCAAGTGAGCAAGTGAGCAAGTGAGCAAGGAAGCCCCGACAAATAATGCGGAGGAAAGAGACCTCTATTTGGAGCGCATGGCTCGCAAGCTCCGCCAAGAGCTCAACGAGCAGGTTGTACAGAAAATACGGAACTACCTTGCTAAGCATTATCCGGAGGGGGACCCCTATGCGTATTGGACAGAAGTCCTCATTTCTCTGGTTCGGGAGAACAACATCTACACGCTGATTCCCGAAGTTGAGGCGGGATATTAACTCTACCTCGCAGGGGAGAGGGCCATACGTTCCACAAAGTTTGTGGAACAGAAAAAAAGGGGTTGCCAAAGGGAGGCAAATCATGTAGAATCCCCCGCACACTTATGGCCAGGCAAGCATTAGGAAAAGGGCTCAGCGCTCTCATCATGAAGAAAAACGAGGCGGTTACCCCCGTGGATACGGTGGTGGATACGGATCGCGTCATTCTTGCAAATGTGGGGGATATTAAGCCCTCCCCCTTCCAGCCTCGTCGGCACTTTGATGAGCAGCAGATTGAGGAACTTGCCGCCTCCATCCGGGAGCGCGGGCTGGTGCAGCCCCTCATTGTCCGCAAGGTGGATGGCCAGTTTGAGTTGATTGCCGGTGAGCGCCGCCTGCGTGCCGTTACCGGCTTAGGGCATTCCACGGTCAAGGTTGTGGTACACGAGGCAAGCGACCAAGAGGTAGCCGAGCTTGCGCTTATTGAGAACTTGCAACGTGCAGACCTCACGCCCTTGGAGGAGGCGGAGCAATACCGCCTGCTGCAGGAGCGCTTTGGGATGAAGCAGGAAACCATAGCCAAGCATGTGGGGAAATCCCGAGCAGCTATTGCCAACATGGTGCGGCTGCTGGAACTGGCGGAACCCGTGCGCGGGCTGCTGGAACAAGGCCAGATTACTGTGGGGCATGCGAAGGTGCTGCTCATGCTCAAGGATGAGGAGCAGCAAACCTATGCCGCCCGCAAGGTGGCACGCGGTACCCTCACCGTGCGCCAAACGGAACAGCTTGTGCGCAATATGCTGAACCCGGAGCCGGAAACCAAGCCCGAGCCCCCCGCCCTGCCCCCGGCTTATGCCCGGGTATGTTCCCAGCTTTCCCACGATTTTGGCACTCGTGTCAACATTTCCATGAAAGGCAAGAACAATGGCATTATCGAAATTCCTTATGCCGGGCGTGAGGATTTAGTGCGCATTCTGCAAATTTTCGGCATCAGCGAAAACATTTAATTTCCCATGCAGTTATGGCATGTTCTCCTCCCCTTGGCCGCGGCATGTCTGCTTGCCGGCTGCGGTAAGGAGGATGCCGCTTCCCGGCCTCTTCCCCGCAAGGAGCTTCCCACACAACTAGTGGAGCAAGAGTCCTATTGCGGGGAGAATGCCTACATCCATTGTGCGGCCATTTGCTCCCTGGGGCCGCGCATAAGCGGCACCCCTGCATACGAAGCCCAGTTGGATTACCTGCAAAAGCATTTGGAAAGCACGGGCTGGACGGTTTACCGCGATGTCTTTAGTGCCCGAGGGGTGCGGATGACAAATTTGCGGGCGATATGGGGGGAGCCCTCCGCCCCGCGACCCATGCTGCTTAGCTGCCACATTGATACCAAACGCAACGTAGCGCCGGATTTCATCAGTGCGGATGATGGTGCCAGCGGGGCTGCCTGCCTGCTGGAGTTGGCGCGCGTACTCTCCGGGAAAACAGAAACAGCCAAGCAAACAGAACTGATTTTTCTGGATGGGGAAGAATCTTTCGCGCCGCGCATGAGCAGCAGCGATGGGCTTTATGGCTCCACTTACGATGTGGCACGCCGCAGGGGCGCACTGCCCCGCTGGCAACTCAATCTGGATATGGTGGGGGGAAGAAATAAAATTATCGCCATTCCCGGGTTGGACACCTCGCAGTACATGTACGACCAGTACGAACGAGCCAGAAAAGCATTGCGCTTTCCGGAGACGCGCTGGACGGCTTGGCCGGACAGCTATTTGGATGACCACCGGCCCTATCTCGAAGCGGGGGTGGATTCCCTCAACCTCATTGCCCACTTTGTGGGCTCCGATTGGTGGCACACCCCCCGGGACAATATGGAGCGCATCTGCCCCCGCTCACTCCGCGAGACGGGGGAAATGGTGCTGCAACTACTGCGGCAAATTTTGCCCTCAGCGTAAACTCTGCAAGCGTTTCAGCAGAGCCTCCGGCAGGGCATTTCTTTGCTCCGGAGTGTCCAGACCACCCTGAAAACCGACCTTTCCTTCCTTATCGTACACATACAGGGTGAGCTTTTTGTTAGCCCCATGCAGTACGATAATGCCCTCCGCATCCCGGAACTGCACCGTAGCTTCCCCGGCTTCGCCCAGCATCCACCCCCGACCGGAGGGATTCGCATCCCGCGCTAAATTGCGGATAGCCTGTAACGCCTCCGTCACCGCAAGCGGCTGCATATCCCCCGGCAGGGAGGCAAGCAAATCGCAGAGTTTCCGGCGGTGTTCTTCCATACGACGGCGTATTTCCGGAGAAATCATAAGGGGGCGCAGCATGCGGTCTCCCCCCACAGCCTCATCCGGGCGGGAAGAACCGGAGAAACGAGCTTGCGGGCGTACACGCAGCACCACATCCCGCCGCAGGCGTTCACCTTTGCGCACAAACTCCACAGGCAAAGCATCCCCGGGCTTTGCTGCCAGAAGTATGGCTCTCAAATCGCTTTTACAGCGCACGGGTTTACCGGCTGCAGAGAGCAGGATATCCCCCGTGTGCAAACCGGCTGCATGAGCGGGGCTGCCGGGGCGCACAGCACGCACCGCCACCCCCTGCTCCACGGAGGCTTGCTCGCACATGGCGGGGGAAAGCTCCTCCGGCACCACGCCAAAAAGCACGCCGGGGCGTTCCTGCGCATGGAGCAAAGAAGCGGTCAATAAAAGGCTTGCTAAGGTTCTGAACATCACAGCACTTCCTCCTCTATCTCCACACAAGTACGATTCGGAACACGCACCACAATCGTGGCATCTTCCCCGGCGGATTCCAGCACAAAAGCATCCTCGTACACCACCTCGTAGCTACGCGTAGGCACACCATCCGCCTCCCAGCGCACCCCATTATCCAAGCAGCGAGCCTCGATAATGTTCCGGCTTACTAACCCACGTGCAGGCGTATCTGCCACGGCATTCCCGGAAAAAAACAATCCCCCGCCGGCGGCACAGAGCGCAAGAGCCGCCGCAGCAGCACCCCAACGCTTCGACCATCTGCGGTAAAAGGGGCGCCGCCTGTCCTCCGCCGCTTGCAGGCACATGCATACATTAAGATTGCGCTCCAAGCGAGCGAGCATGGGTGCAGGTGTAAGCATACGGAGCTTATCCTCCATCTTACGAATCTCCGCTTCCTCTGCGGAGGCAGCATTCATTGCCTCCAGCAAGCGAGTCCTGAGCCCCGGCGGCATGAGGGGGGCATCCAGTTGAGTAGGAATAACAGAATCTGTATCGGTAGGCATCATCAGCTTTCTAAAGGGTTTTGCGCTAATTCCTTCCGCATTGCATTCAATGCATAACGGTATCGGGAGGTAATGGTAGCCAGTTTATTATCGGTCATGTCGGCAATTTCCTGAAAACTATATTCTCCCCATATACGAAGAATGACCACTTCCGCAAACTCCGGAGAGAGCTTGCGCAGCAGCTTTTCAACACGAACCCGCATATATTCACTATCCGCAGCAGCACTCAACCAAGGCGTTTCCTCTTCCCCTTCCTTGAGTGTTTCCTGCTGCCGGGCAGCATAATGGCGGCGCACCTCCTCGCGGCGGCCTAAATCCATGGCCTTATGGCGGATAGCGGTGTACACATAGGCCGGCCACTGTTCCTGCGTGCCGCTAAACGAGCCGGATTCCACAGCATGCACCAACTGCACCAAAGCCTCCTGCAACACATCCTCGGCATCGGCCTCACGGCGTGTTTGCTGGCGGGCATAGAGCAACAAGCGCGAGCCGTACTCCTCCAACCAAGCCGTCCAATCCGGCGGGGAAGGCCGGCGATACGCTGCTGCGTGGGAATTCATGTCTTCCATCTCTAAGGCGCGCTAAAAGTCTTGTTTTATTTAATGGGAAAAAGAAAATCGGTGCGTACACGCAATTTCACGCATACGCACCAAGGAAATCGGATTCAACCGAGGCTTACATACTTAGGCCTGCTGCTCCGCTGCGGCTTTTTCAGCCTCCAGCTTTTGGCGGAGTTTCTCCGGGAGTTTCACCTGAATATGCACATCGCGCAACTGGTTCGGCTCTGCCGGTGCAGGAGACTCGCTCATGAGGTCCGCGCCACGGTTGTTCTTCGGGAAGGCAATTACCTCGCGGATGGATTCGCACTTACCGATGAGCATCACCACGCGATCCAAGCCCAACGCCAAGCCGCCATGAGGAGGCGCTCCGAAGGAGAATGCGGCCAGCAAGTGCCCGAACTGCTCCTGAATGGTGGCATCGTCCAGCCCGAGCGCACGGAAGGTCGCATCCTGCAATTCCTTCTCGTGGATACGGATGGAACCGCCGCCCAGCTCATTACCGTTGAAGATGACATCGTATGCCTCGGCGCAGATGTCGGTGGAAATCTCGCCTTTGAGTACCTTTTCCACATCCTCCGGCACCGGGCGGGTGAAGGGGTGGTGAATGGCGCAGAAGCGCTGTTCCTCCTCAT
>CAYSYD010000019.1:0-25457 GCA_964435145.1 uncultured Akkermansia sp. | reverse complement strand
ACCGTGTGTTTCTGCCATAAGGTCATGACACGAACTTTCTAATGCGTCTGCCCTGGCGGGGAATCGGATTGACTTGGCGGGGGAAATCTGCTGTAATGTGGGGCGTGCCGGGGGAATCTGCCAGTTATGTCTTTTTCGGGAGCGATGAGGGGGCTGCTGCTTCTGCGGCGGCGGCGGCTTATGCGCGGTTGACGGAGGGGACGGATGATTGGGGGAATGAGGTGGTGGATGGTGCCGCCGCTACGGTGGATGAGGCGGTGGAGCTGCTGGGGCGCACGATTTCCGGGCTGCAAACGATGAATATGTTTGGCGGGCGGAAGGTGATTTGGCTGAAGGGTGCCACGTTTATGGGGGATACACCCCAGGGGACTCGCAGTGAGGCGGTGCAGCAGGGGCTGGAGGAGCTGGTGGCTGTGTTGCAACAGCTGCCGGAGGATACTTTCTTTGTGCTGAGTGCCGGGGAGATGGATAAGCGCCGTAGCTTTTTTAAGAAGCTGGGGACGCTGGGGGAGGTGAAGGAGTTTTCCCGTATTGATATTACAAAGCCGGGCTGGGAGGCGGAGCTTTCCGCGCTTACGCTGCGTATGGCAAAGCCGCTGGGCTTGCAGTTCGATAATGCGGCGCTGGATTTGTTTGTACACCGTGTGAATGAGAGTACGCGCCAGATTGCTAATGAGCTGGCTAAGCTGGATGTGTATTTGGGGGAGGGGCGCCGCAAGGTGCTGGCGGAGGATGTGGAGCTGATGGTGGCGGTGTCCCGCAATGGGGTGGTGTTTGAGATTTCGCGCGCGATTGAGAGCGGGAATTGCCGCCAGGCGGTGCGCTTGGTGAATGAGCAGCTGGAGCATGGGGAGCAGGCTGTGACGATTATGCGTGCGGCGATTGTGCCGACGGTGCGGAATCGTTTTTGCGCGCGCTTGCTGCTGGATACATACCACCCGGATGCAGGGAATTACCGGGCGTTTGAGTCTGCCCTGAATCGCTTGCCGGCAGAGGGGCGCAAGCTGCTGCCGCTGAAGAAGGATGGCACGCCTTCCTGCTATGGGCTATTCAATGCGGCACGGAGTGTGGGTAAGCTCTCGCTCAAGAAGGCACGGCGGGATTTGCAGCTGTGTGCGGCGGCGGATAAGGCGCTGGTATCCAGCGGGCTGGATCCGCGGGATATTCTGCATAAGCTCATTGTGAGCCTTACTGCTTAAACGGAGGATGCTCGTGTATGGCGTATCTGATTCCTACTAAGTTTGATGTACTGGTAATAGGTGCCGGGCATGCCGGGATTGAGGCGGCGCTGGCAGCTGTGCGTATGGGGGGGCGTGTGGCGCTGCTTACGCATAATTTGGATACCATCGGGCAGATGAGTTGCAATCCTGCCATCGGCGGGCTGGCTAAGGGCCATATGGTGCGCGAGATTGATGCCCTCGGCGGTGCCATGGGGGTGAATACGGATGCCACGGCGGTGCAGTTCCGTATGCTGAATGCTTCTAAGGGCCCCAGTGTGCGCGCTCCCCGCGCCCAGTGCGATAAGGCGGCATACCGGGAGCGCATGAAGTGGGTGCTGGAGACGACTCCCGGCTTGCAGCTTTTCCAAGGGGATGTGGAGGAGATTGTGGTGGAAAAGGGGCGAGTGCAGGGGGTAACGACTACTTGGGGGCAGCGTTTTGCCGCCGGGGCGGTGGTGCTGTGCAGCGGTACGTTTATGCGTGGCTTGCTGCACGTGGGGATGGAGCATTTGCCGGGGGGGCGGCTGGGCTGTGCGCCGAGTGGGATTTCTGCCTGTTTGGCTCGCCTGGGTTTCCCTTTGGCGCGGTTCAAGACGGGTACAAGCCCGCGCATTAAGGGGAGTACGATTGATTTTTCCGCGCTGGAGATGCAGCCGGGGGATGAGCCGCCCTGTTTGTTCAGCAATGTATCCCGCACGGTGCTGCGCCGGGAAACGGAGCCGCATTGCACGCTAAACCACTGGGCAGAGCCGGATTTCCGCTTGCAGCAAATGCCTTGCGCCATTACCTATACGCACGAGGGGACGCACGATATTATCCGGGCTAATTTGGAGCATAGCCCGCTTTTCGGCGGGGTGATAGAGGGGGCGGGCCCGCGCTATTGCCCCAGTATTGAGGATAAGGTGGTGCGTTTTGCGGATAAGGAGCGCCACCAGATATTTATTGAGCCGGAGGGGCGCAGTACGGAGGAGTTTTACCTGAATGGGCTTTCCTCCAGTTTGCCGTATTTTGTGCAGCTGGATATTGTGCATAGTATCCCCGGTTTGGAGCGGGCGGAGCTTATCCGCCCGGGCTATGCCGTGGAGTACGATTTCGTGCCGCCCACGGAGCTGCACGCTACGCTGGAGACAAAGCGGGTGCAGGGGCTTTATTTCGCCGGGCAAATTAATGGTACCTCCGGGTACGAGGAGGCCGCCGGTCAAGGCCTGCTGGCCGGGGCAAATGCCATGCTGGCTCTGCGTGGGGAGGAGCCGCTTATTCTCCGCCGGGACCAAGCGTATTTGGGGGTAATGGTGGATGATTTGGTGACCCGCGGTACGGATGAACCCTACCGCATGTTCACCAGCCGGGCGGAGATGCGCTTGCTGCTGCGGCAGGACAATGCGGATTTGCGGCTCACGCCCTTAGCGGCGGGTTTGGGGCTGGTGGGGGCGGAGCAGGCTGCGGCGGCGGAGGCGCGCTTGCAGGGGATTCGCCGTGGGGTGGAGCAGGCGCCCACGGTGCGGGTGCAGGGGATTTCTCTGGATTTGTGGCTGCGCCGCCCGGAGAATGATTGGCGGCTGCTTCCCCCGGAGGTGCTGGCCTTGCATCCCCGTGAGCTGTGGGAACCCATCGCCATCGAGATTGCCTATGCCGGCCATATCGAGCGCATGCGCACCGGTGCTGCACGCCTCCGGCGCCAGGAGAATAAGAAAATACCCGCTACGCTGGATTACGATGCTATTCCTGCCATGAAGACGGAGGCACGCCAGCGTTTGGCGCGGATACGCCCTGCCACCGTTGGGCAGGCAGCGCGTATTCCCGGCATTACCCCGGCGGATGTGGCTCTCTTGCTGGTGTGGCTCCAAAAGCAGCAGGGCTAAGGCGGCATCGCAGTTCTTTTTGCCTAAAAAAGAGCTTGTATAATGGCTTGTGTTCCTGTATAATGAAAGGTGCTATGAGAACTGTTTTATCTGTGGCAACAATGCTGGGTATGCTGGGCAGTGCGGCTTATGCCGTGCCGTATGTGCTTCCGCCGAACCAGCCGGGGACTTCGGACCCCTATAGTCTGAACTCTGCTTACTCCGTGGAGGCTACGTACTCCATTGCAGAGGACAGCGAGGATCCCGATGCTTGGGGTGCCCGCGTGCGTTTCAATTTGTACAGCGACCAAGTGGATACGATTCGCCACCAGTTCAGCGTGAATTTGGGGGGGATGTGGGGCGAAAAGTCCGATAGTATTGAGGGGCTGGATTATAAGATAGAGTCCTTCATGCTGCCCGTAACAGCCGGGTACGATTTCAATGTGCCCCTGTGCGATTCTATGCAGTGGTATGCCGGGGCCAAGTTGGGCTATGTCTGGACGAATGTGCGTGCCCTGGGTATGGCGGATGAGTCCCATGGTTACACCTATTCCGTGGATACCGGTTTGCGCTTCGATATTGCCGAGAATATCTACATGAATGTGGGATATGAGTACGGCAAGGTGTTCTTTAAGCTGATGGATAATGAGGTGAACTATGGCCACCACACGATTGTGGTGGGCATGGGGTACCAGTTCTGAGGCCGACCGCCGTTGCGCGAAACGCTTTTTCCTCTCCCTGCATGGCATATGGCTGTGCAGGGGGTGTTTTTTAGCCCAAAGTCCAGTCCAAATAGAGGTTCCAGAGGCGGCTTCCCCAGAAGAGCCAGATGAAGGCGGCGGTGATGAGGGCGGGGCCGAATGGCATGGGGGTGCCGCGCCTAATGCGCGCCGCTGCCGCTGCCGCCAGCCCGATAAAGCTGCCGCCCACTAAGGCAAAGATGACTCCCTGCCAGCCGCAGGCCGCGCCTATGGCCATGGCAAGCCAAGCATCCCCGCTGCCCATGGCCTCCCGGCGGGTGGTGTAACCATGGCAGTGCCCTTCCAAAAAGTTCGCTTCTTCCAAGGGGATGCGTGTGCCATCCGGCAGGAGCATGGCATCCGGGGTAAAGTTAATATCCCCTGCGGGGGTGGTGGGGGTATGGGTATTTTCCACTGCCTGTTGCAGGGTAAGGCGGTGGCTTTCTTCCAAGAAAAGCTCGCTCCAGCGCAGGGGGGGCTCCTGCCCCAGCGTGAGGTGCAAATCCTCCCCATCGGGGGCTTGCTCCAGCCGCCACGGGGTGGCGCAGGTATATGTGCAGGAGCGCCGCCCGAACATGAGCTTGCCCAGCATACCCACAAGCCGGAAGATGAGGAAGCCGCCCAGTGCCCCGGCTAAGCTGCTCACCAGCCCCTCTTGCGGCTCCAAGCCTTCGCAAAGCAGCCAGGGACTCAGCAGCCCCACGGCTATTCCGGCCATGGTGGCGGGGAGGGTAAGCCGCAGTAGCACCACCATTTGCTCCCAGTCGATGCAGAGGGCGGCAAGCATAAGTGCCCCCCAAAGGCAGAGCAGTAACTGCGTGAGGATGTCCTCTGCACAAAAATGCCGGGCTATGCCTGCAAAGAGCAGGGTGCATGCCAGTTCCACCAGCCAATAGCGCAGGGAAATATGCGTGCGGCAGCAGGCACTGCGCCCCCGCAGCAGCAGGTAGCTTAGCAGGGGAATATTGTGGTACCATGCAATGGCGGCCTTGCAGCCGGGGCAGAAAGAGCGCTGCGGGCTGTTGATGCTCATGCCGCGCGGCATGCGGTATATCACCACGTTCAGAAAGGAACCGATGCAGGCTCCCAGCAGGGCAAAAAAGAGGGGAAGCAGCCAAGGGCTGCTCAGGGTGATTTCCTGGGTGAAGGTGTAGAGCGATTCCGGCATGGGGATGCAGCATTTTAACATGTGCCGGCGCTCTTCCGCAAGTGCAAAAACGCCCACGGGAGGGGCTCCTGTGGGCGTTTTTTCGGGGGATGTAGTCTCGCCTGGATTCGAACCAAGACAAAGAGAATCAAAATCTCTTGTGCTACCTTTACACCACGAGACCACGCTGTGTTTGCGGGCGTATGAAACGCTTGCGGAGGGATTATTACCACAAAGTGCCTGTTCTGGCAAGCCCAAAATGCGTTGTAAAGTATCAAAAGCTGCTGCAAACAGGCATAGATTGCACTTGCACCGGGGGGTGGTGTGGGCTAAAATGCTGCGGAAGCTATGGATTACGCCCCCCTGATAGAGAAACGCCGCCGGCGTTTGGAGGAACTGGAGCAGCAGATTGCAGACCCGGAGCTGTTCCAAGACCGCGCCCGGGCGGAGGAGTTGATGCGGGAGCATCGCCGCACTCAGGAGTTGATGCGGGATTGGGCTCGTTTGCTGGAGGTGCAGCGCCAGCTGGAGGAGAACCAAGAGCTGGCTGCCGGGGAGGATGAGGAGATGGCTGCCATGGCCCGTGCCGAGCTGGAGGAGCTGCAGCCCCAAGAACTCCAGCTGCTGGAGCAGGTGCAATATAGCTTGCTGCCCCGGGATACCACGGAGGATCGCGATGCGATTGTGGAAATCCGCGCCGGCACCGGCGGGGACGAGGCTGCGCTCTTTGCCGCAGATTTGCTGGGTATGTACCAGCGCTATGCCGAAAGCCGCAGCTGGCGATTGGAAATTCTGGATGCCAGCCCGAACGATATCGGCGGTTTTAAGGAGGTTACTGCCCGTATTTCCGGGGAGGAGGTATTCCGCTTTCTGAAGTACGAAAGCGGTGTACACCGCGTGCAGCGTGTGCCTGCCACGGAAACCCAAGGGCGCATCCATACCTCCACGGCCACTGTGGCCGTACTGCCGGAGGCGGAGGAGGTGGATATCGAAATCCGCCCGGAGGATTTGCGCATCGAAACCTGCCGCGCCGGTGGCGCCGGTGGCCAGCATGTGAACCGCACGGAATCCGCCGTGCAGATTTTTCACCTGCCCACGGGAATTATGGTGCGCTGCGAAAATGAGCGTTCCCAGCTCAAAAACAAGGAAACGGGTATGCGTATTCTCCGCGCCCGCCTCTTCGAGATGAAACAGCGCGAGGCGCAGGAATCATATTCTGCCCAGCGCAGGGCACTCATCGGCTCCGGCGGCCGAGAGGAAAAAATCCGTACCTATAATTACCCGCAAAATCGCCTCACGGACCACCGCATCGGATATACCGCTTATAATTTGGATATCGTGGTGACCTCCGGTGCGCTGGAGGACCTCATCTCCCACATGCAGCACGAGGAGATGCAGGAGCGCATGGGCGAATTGCAATAACCCCCAATTTTCTCTTGCGACCATGAAAACGATTCAGGAGGTGCTGGGCAGCGGCACGGCGTATCTGGAGGCGCATGGTGTGGAGGGTGCCCGGCATTCGATGCAAAGCCTGCTGGTGCATGTGTTGGGGTGTAATAAAACATGGCTTTACCTGCATTACGAGGACCCGCTGCCGGAGGCGCAGCTGGCGACATTGCGGGAGCTGCTGCGGCAGCGCTGCAAGGGGGTGCCCTTGCAGCATTTGCTGGGCAGTACGGAGTTTTTTCGCCGCGAGTTCCGCACGGATAGCCGCGCGCTGATTCCGCGCCCGGAGACGGAGGAGCTGGTGGAGCTTGCTCTCCAAATGGCACCGCGCCGCCAAGGTATGCGAGTGCTGGATATGGGCTGTGGCTCCGGGGTTATCGGCATTAGTTTGGCTTTGGAGCTTGCCCGGCAGAAACCGGAGGTGGTGCTGGCGGATGTATCGGAAGCCGCACTCTCCCTCGCGCTGGAGAATGCCACGAGCTTGGGCGCACGGGTACGCACCTACCGCAGCGATTTGTTTTCCGCTTGGGATGCCCCGGAGGAGGGCGCCATTGCCCCGCCGGATGGGTTCGACCTTGTGCTGGCGAATCTTCCCTATGTGCCGGAGGGGGAGGAACTTGCGCCGGAGGTGCAGCACGATCCGGCCACGGCTCTCTTCGGCGGTGCGGATGGGCTGGATGTTGTGCGCCGTTTTGTGCAGAACTGCCTGCCCCATTTATCCCCCGGGGCGCTGGTAATGCTGGAGGTGGGGCACGACCAGGGGGCACGCACATGCAGCCTGATGCAGGAAGCCGGATTTACCCGCTGCCGCGTGCTGCCGGATATGTGCGGCAAATACCGTTTCCCGCTGGGTTTTGCCCCGGCTCACCCCATGCTCCCAAAGGAGGAACTACCCCATGCTGAGCAGGCTGAATGATTCCATGCACCTGTGGCCGGCCGTTAAAACAGGCGTGGCTCGGTGTGCGCGTGCCACTGCATGGCTGCTGGTGGCAGCGGCGGTGCTGGGGGTGCTGGAACTGGCACTGGCACCGCTGCATTTTGTGCTGGCTGCTATTGTATGCGGCATGGGCTCCGCCCTGCTGCTGGTATTAGCACTGGCGTTTTTGCTGCCGGTGGCAGCATGGGCGCATACGGTGCTGCTGGCCGGGCAGGGCATGTTTCTGCCCCGGTGGCTGTGCCGTATGGGGGCTTTGCTCTCCCCTGTTTTGACCGTTGGCACCTTGTATGCCTTTTGCACGGGGCAGCCGCTTATGTACCGGCAGGAGGAGCTGCCTCTGCTCATGGTTGTGGTGCTGGTGGCAGCCACTACCCTGAATTGGAATTACATGGCGGCAGCGCCTGTGCGTATGCAGCTGCGTTTGCACGCATTTCCGCTGCTGCTGTTGGGCTGCTTCGTTACGGATTGGCCGGGATTACTGCCGTATTGCGTGCTTTTCAAACTATTAGCTGCATGGGTCGGGGCGGGGCCTTTGCTGTATTTGGCACGCATGGCACCATTAGTAATCTCCCTGCCGGAGCGGGAGCCTATTATCCCGCCGGCGGAGCCAAAATAAAAGCTGTGCAGTGCTGCGCCTTTATGGTACTATGAGCGTGATGAAGATGTGGATTCAGAAAGTGGCGTTCCTTCTGGCCTTGGGGGTGGCTCCTCTGTGTTTCTCGCAGGAGGAAGCCCCCCATGCGGATGAGCTTTTGGCGGCCATGCGCGAGATGACGGTGAGCCAAGGAAATAAGGATGTTTCCGGCACGATTCGCAAGGGCAGGCTGAAGGTGCCCTTTAACCTGAGTGCCCGGGGGGAAACCATGGTGTACCAGTATAAGGATGCCGCCGGGGATTGGCAGCGTTTCGATGTGCGCATCGGCAGCCGCAGTGCGGAGCTTATGCTGGTGCAGAAGGGGAAAGCGCAGGTGATGAATGCGGCGCAGTACACCCGCACCATTGCCGGAACGGATGTGTGCTACGAGGACCTCTCCCTGCGCTTTTTATATTGGAAGGGTGGCACGGTGCAGGCCAATGCTGCGGATTCCCGCATCAAAGGCCGGGATTGCTATGTGGTGCAGGTGCCGAATCCCAAACCCGGGCAGGGGCAATTTGCATGGGTGCGCATGTGGGTGGATAAGGAGAATGGCACCACTTGGCAGATAGATGGTTACGGGGCGGATGGCAAACTCCGCAAGCGCTTCTCCATTACCTCCGTGCAGCGGCTTTCCGATGGAACCTGGTTCTTCAAACAAATGAAGCTGGAAGTGCGCAATCCGCAAAATCCGGAGCGCACCCAAGCGCTGAATTACCTCGAAATTGCCGATTTGCCCGGTAAGAAATAATCCGCCCCCCCCACTCTCCTCCGGCATTTATGCTGAGCCGCCTGTTGCAGATAATCGTGGTACTCATTCCGCTGGGAATGTTTACGGCGGTGCTGCCGCCGGTGCAAAAGGAGTTTTACGGTGGCGGAGAGGTGTGGCGCGGTATTGCGTATTTGCTGGTGGCGCTCACGGTGCTGGCCGTGGCGGAAGGGCTGCTCTTCCGCTACTGGATACTGCCGAGCTGGGGGCGTGCCCTCAGCGAGCGCCTGTATGCCGGCTCCTACTTGCCGGAGAACGATGCCCTGGCTCAGTTCGTGCAGCGGGTGGAAACCACGCGCAATGCCGCCCTGCTGCCGGAGCTGGAAAAGCTTGTGCAGCAGCAGCCCCGCCGTGCCCGCGGCTGGCTGGAACTGGCACGCTTGCAGCAGGAATTGGCAAAGGCTCCTGCCCGTGCTTGCGAATCCCTCCAAACCGGCGCGGCTGCCATGCGCGACCGTGAGGATGCCGCTCTCCTTTTGTACAGGGCGGCCTCCGTGGCTCGCAAGGCGATGCAGGATACCGCTCTGGCCGATATACTCCTGCACCGTTTGGCGGCGGAGTACTCTGCCACTGTTTATGGGCGGAAAGCCGCTGCTTTGCTGCCGGAGCAGGAATCAAAGGACTGAGGCCCCCCCCTCTCCCGGCTAGCAGGGAAGCAGCACGATATCGAAGCCGAAAATATCCGTAAAGAGAGCCCCCTTGCTGCGCAAGGCCATGTTCTCGATGGTGAGGTCGTGTACATCCGGCACCAGAAATTCCAAACGCCGATTGTTGGTGCGCACGGTAAAGCTGCCTATGCGGTGGGAGTGGGCGCGCTCCATGGCTTCCGCCACGCGGAGCAGGGCTGCCAGCTTTTGTACTCGCAGGCGGTCCTGCTGGTTTAATTCCGCATAGGAGCGGTTCTCCGCCGTGGGGGCACCATGGCGGTGGTAGCGAGCCAGCAGGCCCACAATTTCCACATCCCGCCGGGAAAGCCCGAAAATCTCGGAGTTAAGGATAATGTACTGGCTGTGGTGGTGGTGGTTTCTCGGGCTGATGTAGGTGCCCACCTCGTGCAGAATAGCTGCCACTTTGAGTAGGAGGCGGTCGTGCCGTGTAAGGCCGTGCAGCTCTTGCAACTGGTCGAAAAGGCTCATGCTCAGCTTGCGGATTTGCTGGCTGTGCCCCCGGTCCACACGGTAATGAGCCGCCAGCAGCGCGGTAAAGTGCACCACCTCGGATTCCAGCGCCAAGTTATCGTCCTGCCCGGGAAGCAAGTCCCGCAGGAAGGCATGCGAAAATTCCTCCGCCGGGAAAAAGGTGAGCTTCGGCTCCAATTCGCGCATAATGGTGAGCGCAATAATCACATTCGGCAGCAGGGCGCACACACTGGCGGAATCCTCATCGTAGCGCTCGGCGCGGCGTGCCGGCGGTGTGGCCGTAATTTCGTGTGCCAGGCGGTTCAGTTTCTCCATGGTTACCCGCGAGCCCTGCACCAGCGGGGAGTTGACCCGGTGGAAATCCGGCCCATACACCACCAGAGCATCCGGTGCCTTGGGTAGTACATCCTCCAAATCGTAGAAGATTTGCTCCATGATGCCGCGAATATGCTCGCGAATCATGGCACTTTCGCTCTCCGTGCCGCCCATATCCGTTTCCCCGGTGGCAATGCCGGTGCGGTGCGCGCCAATGCGGTAACTGGCGTAATAGGAGATGCGCCCTTTATCGAAGAGAAGAATACGTGTATTCCCCGGCCCCACGTGCAGCACCAGTACCCGCTTATGCTCCAGTTCTTCGTGGCCGGCAAACGTGGCCTTTGTGTTCAGGTACAGCAGCCGGGTCATCTCGCCGTCGTCCATTACCTCCAGCTGCAAGCCACAGTTAATCTGGAGGCGGTTCACCAGCGTATCCAGATTACGCACATCCAGCAGGATATTGGTGGCCAGCAAGCGCACCTGCACCGTACCCGCCAAGCGGTATTCGCCCAGCAAATCGTTATATCCGCGCACAATATGCACGCAGCGCTCCATCGTATCCCGGCCTATGGTGCCGCCGTTAAATACATCCTGCGCCAAGGCTATGGGCTGGGAAAGCACATCCAGCACCCGCAGGGAGGCACCATCCGCCTCCGCCACCATCATGGAAAGCGCATCTGCCCCCAGAAAAATCACTGCGCGCATACGCGCCGTGTTCAAACCGGGCGGGGCTGCGGGGATTTTGCGGGTGCGGGGAGCCATGCGGAGGGGGGAAAGCATGGCCCCGGGGTGCGATACGGGCTCGCACCCCGGGGCCGGTTCATCATTTTTTAGAAGGGGATATCATCGTCCTCCTCAGCAGGCATGGGGGGCGGCGTTTGCTGGGGGCGCTGCTGGTACTGCTGCTGGGGGCGTTGCTGGTAGCCGCCGCCATTGCCGTAACCGCCGCCGTTATTGTAACCGCCGGAGGGGCGCTGCTGGTAGCTGCCGCCGCCTTGCTGCGGGGCACCGTCGCGGCCTCCCAGCAGCTGCATGTTTTCTGCGATAATGCGGATACGGCTGCGGCGCTGGCCTGTTTGCTTATCCTCCCATGTATCCTGCTGCAAGCGCCCTTCGATAAACACCGGCCGCCCCTTGGAGAGATACTGGGCGGCGATTTCCGCCGTGCGGCCCCAGCAGGTCACATCCAAAAATGTGGTTTCCTCCCGGCGCTCCCCTTCGTTGGGGCCGGAAGAAACGCGGTTCACTGCCAGGCGCAGCTCCGTCAGGGAGGTGCCGCGGGGAGTTTGGCGTACTTCGGGGTCGGCCGTCAAATTGCCGATAATCATGACTTTGTTCAGATTAGCCATAAGCGAGTAATGTTTCAGTATTCAGAATGCAAGAAATCAAACCTGCCGGAGGCGGCAGGGTACTGTATGGTGTTATCCTAGCGTTCCTCCGCAGGCTTGACAAGTAAAAAACATGCCCGACACGCTCTTTCCGCGAGATTTTGCGCCCGCAGGCATGGGGGGCGGTTGACGCCTGCCGCCTTTTCGTGTACACTTAGGGCATGAGCAGCTACACGGCTCCGGCCAAGATTAATCTTTCCCTGCGGGTGCAGAACAAAGTGCGCGAGGATGGTTTTCACAATGTGGATATCCTGATGGCTCCGCTGGATTTGGCGGATACGTTGGATTTTCACAACTCGCGCACCACAACCCTGCTGTGCGATGCCCCCGGTGTTCCCGTGGACGAATCCAACCTCGTGGTGCGTGCCATTCGTGAGTTTGAAAAGCTGTATGGCCGCAAAGCCAAGCAGCGAATCACCCTCACCAAGCGCATTCCCCATGGTGCCGGATTGGGCGGCGGCTCCAGCGATGCCGCTGTAACCCTCCGTGCGGTGAACGAAATTCTGGGCACCAATTATGATTCGGAAGAACTTACCGCCATGGCCGCCACCTTGGGAAGCGATGTCCCCTTCTTCCTGAATCCCGTTATCAGCCGTTGCACCGGGCGCGGAGAAATCGTTACCCCCATCCCGGAGCTGGCCACTTGGAGCAGCCCGCTGGTACTCCTCAAACCTTCCTTCGGCGTCTCTACCCCCACGGCTTACAAACGCCTCCGGAACTCCTGCCGCCTCAAGGGCATCCCCTATGGTCCCCAGCAGGTGGACGGCATTACCCTTGTTAATGATTTGGAACGTCCCGTGTTTGCCAAATTCCCCCTCCTCGGCATCATGAAACGCTGGCTGTTGGAGCAGGAAGGCGTGCGTGCCGCGTTGATGTGCGGCTCCGGGTCCACCCTCTTCGCCCTCACCGAAACCCCGGAGCAGGCCGCTCTTATTGCCGCCGCTGCCCGGCAAGAGCTGGAGCCCCACCTTTTTACCTACTGCGGCACCGTTAACCCGCAATGATTCCCACCACCTGCGACGATGCTGTAAACCGCGCCATCCTCTGCATTGCGGAGGACTGCGTTACCGGCTTTCACCGCTACCCCTTCCGGGAAATTGCCCGCCGCTGTGCCCTCCCGGAGGAAACCGTGCTGGAGCGCTTGCGTGCCATGCTGGCAGCAGGCACCGTGCGCCGCATCCGCCAAACCCTCCTCTCCACCAGCTTGGCAGAGGGTGCCTTGCTGGCTTGGCGCGTGCCGGAGGCGCAGCTTCAGCATGCGTACGATTGGCTCTTGCAGCACGACCCCTTCACCGGGCACATCGTCCTCCGCCATTGCGATAATCCCCATGCTCCCGGAGCGAATTTCCGCCTGTGGACCACCCTCAAAGTACCCACCGGCTATGGCAGCGTGCAGGAACACTGCGAGCTGCTGCGCCCGCACCTGCATGCAGAAGAATGGGTGGCCTTACCCGTGGTGGGCATGTTTGCCCTTGGTGTGGGCCACACACGCCGCGCCGGCTTGCAACCCGGCGACCGCTTGCCCCAGCCCCCTCCCATGCAGGTGCCGGAGCATCCCTGCCTTAGCCCGGAGGAATGGCAGGTACTGCTGAGCCTTAAAGAAAGCCTTAGCCCGGAGGAACTACTGCCCTGCCCATGGGAAGGCCGCGCCGCTGCGCTGGGCCTCAGCACCGAGGCTTATTGCGCCACCGCTGCGGCTCTGGACGCTCGGCGCGTGATTGGCCGTTTTGCCACATTTTTGAACCACAGCACCCCCCGTAACCGCCACTCCGGCACCGGTGCCGCCGGCCTTTTCCACTGGGCTGTTCCCCAAGGAATGGAAGAACGCGCCGGGGCGGAATGCGGCCGCCATACCTGCATGACCCACTGCTACTGGCGCAGTGGCGGCGCCCCCTTTGGCGGCGCCCAAATTATGGGCGTGGTGCATGCCCCCACCCGGCAGGAAGTGCTGGCACATAAGCAAGCCATCGATGCCCATTTGGCCGCCTGCGCCATTCCCGTACTTCATACCGCCGTTTTCTGGAGCGAGCGCGCCGAAATCCGCCCCAGCGAAATCTCCCCCTCCGCATATTCCGCATGGAAAGCTGCTTTCCCTATGTGCTAATTATCTGCTAAATTAGCATATAAACCTTGCATTGCCCTCCTTTGCCCCTCCCCCAAAAAAGCCCGGCATACCAAGCGGTATGCCGGGGAAAACATTTGGTGCAGGGGGGGATTAGGCTCTGCGGCGGCGGGCAGCCATGGCTGCCAGAGCCAGCAGGCTAAGCGCAGCTGTGGCGGGCTCCGGCACCGTGTTCAGGGTGAAACTATGGGTATTACCCGAGCTGCTGCTCAGGCTGGCACCATTCATGTACACCGCCAAGCCGGAGTAATCCTCCGTGGGGGCAGAGCCGAAATCGATATCCACCCGGTGTAACCCGCACTGAGCAGGGCTTCCGTATCCAAGGAGAAGGTAAGCTCACCCTCCACCTTGCATTGGAACAACTCGCTGAGATTCACTGTAAATACACCGCCGTGCTTAAAGTGAGCATGTCGGCAAGTAAAAGCCGTCAAAGCCGGTGGGGAAGGTGTGGTTTCATCATATGAAAGAAAGGGTAACACTTTCTTCCCCGGATGCAAGCGAAAAAAAAGCTCTCAAAGGCACATCCTCATGCCATATAAGGGTACTATTTAGTATCCGTTACGCCGATGCGGTCCAAAAGATTCAAACGGCGCATGAGTTCCTGCGCGCCGGTTTTGCCTTGGAGTAGGGCACGGTAGTGGGCAATTAGCTCGGTGCATTGCTCCGGGGATTCATCCAGAAGTTCCAAGCGGAAGCGGTTCAGCCCGCAGCGGCGCATGCTTTCGGTGTAGCGGGCAGCGGTTTGTGCCTGCCCGTTGAACATGGTGTTGCGGCAGCCCTCATCACTGCGGAGGTAGTGCATGGCGTGGGTGCGGTCCATAATGCGAACTCGGTGGTGTTCGCAGGGCTGGCCGCAGTCCTTAAAGCTGTGCCCTTGGCTTAGGAAGGTGCAGAATACGCAATGCTCCGTATGGAACATGGGAATATGCTGGTGCAGGGTTAGCTCCAGCTCCGCCCCGCAGCCGCTGCGTAGTAAATCTGCCAGTTGGGAGGCATTTAAATCGTAGGAAATCGTACTGTGCCGCATGCCGAATTCCTTCCACAGTGCCACGCTTTCCGGATTGGCCGTGTTGAGGGAGAAATCCCCGGCCATGGGGATGCCTTTGCCCCGGAAATAATGGGCTGCTCCGGGATTGCGCACGAGGATACCATCCGGCTGCGCGGCCAGAATGTATTTGAAGTATCCCGCCTCCCGTGGTTTCATAATACGCATGGTGGCAATCCAAATGCGGGTGCCGGGGTATTCGGCTCGTATGCGTTCGGCGGTGGGTTGGTAATCCTGCAAGTGCTTAAAATCCAGATATAAACGTTTTACACCTGCGGCAGCCGCAGCAAGGGCTTGCTCCGGCTCGCGGCAAAGGACGGAGAGTTTGTAGCCCTTGGCCGGGGCCATGGGCGGGAAGGGGTGGCTCCACCCCTGCCATGGGCGGGTGGCGGCGGGCGGCGCATCCGCAGCCGGCAGCTGCTCCACCAGTTCGCGGCGCATGCGGTTGAGTACGGAGAGCGGCAGCATGAGTCCCTCCTCCAGCTCGTATCGGCACTTGCCCAAGCTGTATCCCGTGCCACCCAAACGCCCGAATTGTGCTTCCAGCACCTCCGGGGTGAGGGGGCGTTTTTCCGCTGCTTCCAAAGGCTGCCCACTGCTTATGGTAATGCCCCGGCAGCCGGCGGTAAGCTGGGCGCCCATGCGCCCTCGGAAGTAGATATCGAGCTGCTGCCCGGGTGTTTGCCGGGCATCCCGGCCAAAATCGCACCAAGTGGCATGCAGGGCTTTATCCAAGGCGGGGTCGGCCGTTTTCCAGAGGAGCTGGCCCGGGCGCACCATGTGCCATGCAATGCGGCTTCCCTTGCCGTGGAAGAAGAGGCGGCAGCCCTGCACACGCCAGATGCGCCCTCCTTGTTCCTCGTTGCGGTCCTGCCCGGCATCAATCACAAAGCCATCCCCGGGGGAGAGGGGTATGGGAGGCAGCGCATCCAGCTCCACCCAGCCCTCGCCGCAGCGTACAATGCGCCCGGCTAAAGCACCGCGCTTCTTGCCGAAGCGGCCGTGGGTGAGCAGGGGGTGGTTTGTGCCATCCAGCCAGCCGGTGGAAAAACCGCGCGAAAAAGCCATTTGCATGGCATATAAATCCTCCGCCCGCTGCGCCGGGGGAATGGGCTGGCCGGCTATGGCGGAATCAATGGCGCGGCGGTAGGCGCGAGTGGTGGCGGCCACATATTCCGGGCTCTTGAGGCGCCCTTCTATTTTGAAACTGTGTACCCCGGCAGCCAGCATTTGCGGCACGCGGTCCAGCGCGCAAAGGTCTTGCGGGGAGAAGATGTAGCGGCGCTCTCCGAGGTCGCGCAGGCGGCCATCCACCTCCAGTTTATACGGCATGCGGCAGGCTTGGGCGCATTCGCCCCTGTTGGCGCTGCGCTGTCCCAAGGTTTCGCTGGTGAGGCATTGCCCGGAGTATGCCACGCAGAGGGCTCCGTGGCAGAATACTTCAATCGGTTTGGAGGTGGCCTTGGCACAGGCTTCTATTTCCCGCAGGGAAAGTTCCCGGGAAAGTACAATTTGCTGGGGGTCCAGCAGCTCATCCACCAAGCGCACGGCCTCCGGGCTGCTGAGGGTCATTTGCGTGGAGATGTGCAGCTCCAGCTTCCAATGCCCGCTGCGCCGCTGCCGGGAGATGAGGGCGGCCAGGCCCATGTCCTGCACGATGACTCCATCCACCCCGGCGGCATCCAGCGTGTTCAGGTAATCCACTGCTTCCGGGAATTCCGCCGGGAAAATCAGCACGTTCATCGTAACGTAAGCCCGCACACCATGCCCGTGCAAAAAGGGGATGAGGGCGCTCAAATCCTCCCGCGTAAAATTATCCGCCCTCATGCGGGCATTGAACCGGTCGAGCCCGAAATACACGGCATCCGCCCCATTGGCTACGGCTGCACGCACGCAGTCCCAATTCCCCGCAGGGGCCAGTACTTCCGGTGTTCGTTCCATGCGCGGCAGGGGGGGATTATACGAGGCTGCGGATGCGGGCGCGGTCGAAATCCGCCGGGCAAATAGTCACGTTCACCTTATCCCCGGGGCGAATGAGTTCCAGCAGTGCCTCTTCCTTCTTCTGGATGAAGGCCACGGTTTTTTTGCCGTTCGGCAGGGTGGCGTAGTAGGCCGTGGGCGCAAAGCGCTCGATGATGGTGCAGACGGCATCTACATATTGCGAGGGATAGGAGGATGTTTGCTGGCTCATGGAAAGGGGGTATGGAAAAGAGGTGTATCAGAAAAGGGAACGCAGAAGCCCACCGGCGGCCTCCGTGGCACTGCGGATGGGTTGGGGAGTTATTTTAACCGGGGTGGGGATGGTGTCATTCGTTTCCGCCTCCGGTGTGTCCTCCTCTTCGCTTTCTGTCTCGGGAAGCGTAGCAGGGATGTTTTGCAGCAGTTTGCCAAACATGTTCAGGGCATTGCCGGCAGCATCCGGTAAGGCTTGTTTAAGCAGCGTGGAGATGCGGATGCTGAGGTCCTCCTGCGGTGTCTCCAAGCTGCCGCTCAGGTTAATGTTTACCCACAGGAAACCGGGCTCCCCTTGTGCGGTAAAGAGCTTTTGCTCCAGCAGGTTACGCTGCAAGGGCAGCAGGGCGAAGCTGCTTTCCGGTAGTCCTAGGGTGAGTGTGCCTCCAAGGGCCCCATCCTCCCCGATGATGATGTGCCCCCGCACCAACAAAAGGTCCCCCTTGGCCCTAAGATTGATTTGGTCCAGCAGCCATGCTCGGCGGATGTTTCGCCCGGCATCGTTATAGGGGAAACTGATGCGGCATTCCGCCTGCTCCAGTTCCAAACTGCGGTAGGGGTAACTGCGGTCTCCCATGGGCAGGGAGGAGAGAAAGGGTAAACCCTCCAAAAGACCTTGTTGCAGGGAAAGCTGCCCGGTGGCACCTTGGAGACGGTTTCCGCTGCCTTTAAAGGCAATACGCCCGAAAAGCTCACCCATGAGACGTTTTTTCCAATCCTCGCTCAGCAGGCGCCCCACATCGGCCTTATTCACCTGCACATCCGCCCTCCATGGCCCGCGCTCTAAATCCGCCCCGGCCTTCAGGCTCAGCTCCCCGGGGCTGAGCATAAGGCGACAATCCGAAATATCCAGCCGCTTTCCGGTGTACACGCCGGAAATACTGCGCACTCCGGCATCCCGCAATATCTCATGCGGGGTGTGCAGCCGGGCATTATCCACGGTAAAAGTCCATGCGTCCTTGCTGAGGCGCGGCGCCGGAGAGGCTGTTACCATACCGCCCAGCAGTTTGTATTCCTGCTTTTTCCGGCGGAAAATGAGGTCCGTATCCCGGCATTCCACCCGGTCGAGGCTCACCTCCCTGAGGGTGAACCACGATTCCTTCTCTTCCTTTGCGGGTGCCGCACTCCCGCCGGCCGGGCGAGTCGTGGCGGCGGATGGGCGCTTAGTGGCTTTTGCCCGCTTTTTCTTTGCTGCGGGTAGGCCGGGAGTGCGGTTGATGGTGAGCCCGGCTTCCTCCATAAGGAGTTTGCGTATGTGGAGGCGCCGCCCCAGCAGGGCTCTGCGGTCCAATTCCACGCTAATTTGGCGCGCTTCCGCTTTTTCCAGCAGCCCGGCGCGGCGCAGTTGCACTCCCTTTTCGTGAATGCGGTTGCCCTCTATGGCCAGATTCTCTTGGAGCGTGCATTGCTCTGCCCCTGTGCTGCGGCGCATACCTTGGGCTATTTCCTCCCGGAAACTATCCCCCTGTATGTAGGATACAAGCTGGTAATAAGCCGCTCCCAGCAGAAAAAGCAACAGTGCCGCCACAGCCAAGCCACCAAGGAGAATGCGCCCCGGCAGGGCATTCCCCGCTGCTTTGTTCCGTGTGCCGAATAGTGTTTTCCCCTTGCTGCGCCTTCCCATGGTTTCTGCCGTGTTTATAACAGATACCCTCCGCTCTTTCAAGTCTATTCCTCCCGGCGGAGAATGATTCAAAAAAAGACCGCCGGGTGCGGAGTTCGCACCGGCGGTCCCGATAAGAATGAAGACGAAAATTTTACTTACCCTTGGTGGCGTCCAGTACCTTCACCGGAGCGGTGGGCTGGGTGGCCGTGCAGGGCTGCTCCACGGGCATGATGTCCTTGGGCATGGGGCGGAGCTTCGGCATGGGCTGAGTCTGGCAGCAGCAGGAGCTGAATGCCACGGAGCATGCAACAGCAAGAATGAGAGTCGTGAATTTCATAGATAAACTTTTGGTTGGCTGATTCCGCTGTGTATTGAAACAGATTCTTCCGCCTGAGTCAATCAAAATTTCCGGCGGAATCCGCTTAATTTGAAAAAAAGCCACCCGCAGATTCCTGCGGGTGGCTGTAAATGGGAGAGGTTGGCTCCTAAATTAGGCCTCCTGCGTGTTTTCCGCCTCGGCAGAGTAATCGATGGCGGCCAGAGCTTGGTACAGGCGCCAGCGGCGCTTAATATCCTGCTCTTCCAGGGCGATGAGTTTCTCGAAATTCGCCTTGTTGTTCTTAGCCAGCATGCGGAAGCGGTTTTCGCCACCCTTGCCATCCGGGCCGATGAGTGCCTCGCGCACATCCATCTTGGGATTCTTGCTCTTGAGGCTCAGCGGGTTCTTACCCTGCTTGATGAGGTCCGGGTTGTAGTTGTACAGCAGCCAGCGCCCGCAATCCACCGCAGCCTTCTGGCGGTCCAAACCATGAGCCATGTTGATGCCGTGGTTAATGCAGTGGCTGTATGCGATGATGAGGGCGGGTCCATCGTACTCCTCGGCCTCCACCAAGGTCTTGAGGGCATGCTCATCGTTGGAACCCATGGCGATGGAGGCCACATAGATGTTGCCGTAGGTCATGGCCATGTAACCGATGTCCTTCTTCACCTGGTCCTTACCGCGGGTGGCAAACTTTGCCACAGCGGCACGCGGTGTAGCCTTGGAGCATTGACCACCCGTGTTGGAGTACACTTCCGTATCCATGACGAGTACCTTTACATTGCGACCGGAAGCCAAGATGTGGTCCAGACCACCGTAGCCGATGTCGTATGCCCAGCCATCGCCGCCGAGAATCCACACGGACTTGCGTACCAAGTAGTTTGCCTGAGCCTTGAGGGCGGCCAGTTCCGGCGTATCGCCGCAGGCTGCTTTGATGGCAGCCACGGTTTCGCGAGCGTTGGCAATATCGGCCTCCGTCTTCTGCGGGTTAGCTTTGAGGGATTCCACCAGCTCGGCACCAATGCTGCCGGCAGCGGCTTCCAGCAGCTCCATGGCGTACTCCTGCTTCTTATCCAAAGAAACACGGAAGCCAAGACCGAACTGGGCGTTATCCTCGAAGAGGCTGTTGCACCAGGCCGGGCCGCGGCCATCGGTATCGTGCGTCCATGGTGTGGTGGGCAGGTTGCCGCCGTAAATGGAGGAGCAGCCCGTGGCATTGGCCACTACAAGGCGGTTACCGAAGAGCTGGGAAAGCGCCTTCACATAGGGAGTCTCGCCGCATCCGGCACAGGCACCGCTGAATTCGAAGAGCGGGCGCAGGAATTGGGCATCCTTCACCGTGGAGGTGTTGATGAGGGTGCGATCCGCATCCGGCAGCTGCTCAAAGAACTTCCAGTTCTCGGCCTCGGGCTTCAGCGCTTCTGCAGCCGGGGTCATCGTCAGGGAGTTCGTGGGGCATACGCGGGAGCAAAGGGTGCAGCCTGTGCAGTCCGAGGCGGATACTTGGATGATGAACTTCTTGCCCTGCCAGTTCTTGTGCATCTTGCTGGCATCCGCGCTCTTGAAGCTCTCCGGGGCGCCTTCCAGCTTCGCCGGGTCCACCATCTTGGCGCGAATGGCGGCGTGCGGGCACACCATGGTGCATTTGCCGCACTGGATACATGCCTTGCTGGTTTCCGTCTTTTCCGGCTGCCACACGGGGATTTCCAGCGCAAGGTCGCGCTTCTCGTACTGGGTTGTGCCGCTGGGGAAGGTGCCGTCCACCGGCATTTCGGAGACTTTCACGCTGTCGCCTTCGCCGATGACAATCTTGCCGAGGACATCGCGCACGAAAGCGGGGGCACCGGGAGCCAGAGCAGGGGGCAGATCGTGCCCGGTGATGCTGCTGCCCAGCGGGACCTCGTGCAGATTGGCGAGGGATGCATCCACGGCCTGAATATTCTTGGCCACCACCTCATCACCCTTCTTGCCGTAGGTCTTCTTAATGGCTTCCTTAATGTAGCCGATGGCTTCCTCGGAGGGGATGACGCCGGCCAAATGGAAGAAGCAGGTCTGCATAATCATGTTGATTCGGCCGCCCATGCCGGTGGCCTTGGCCACCTTGAAGGCGTTGATGCAGTACACTTTGATGTTCTTGTCCAGAATCTGCTGCTGCATGCGGGCAGGCAGGCTGTCCCACACCTTATCGGCCTCCACCGGGGTGTTGATGAGGAATGTGGCGCCGGGGGCGGCGTTCTTCAGGAAATCGAAGGTGTTCAGCAGGCTGGGCTGGTGCAGGGCAATAAAGTTTGCACTGGTAATCAGGTAAGTGCTATGGATGGGTGTGGTACCAAAGCGCAGGTGCGATACCGTGGAGGAACCGGATTTCTTGGAGTCGTACACGAAGTAACCCTGCACGAACAAATCCGTGTGCTTGCCGATAATCTTGATGGCATCCTTGTTGGCACCCACGGTACCATCGGAACCAAGCCCGTAGAACATGCAGCGGGTTACGGTGTCGGCCTCGGTGGTGAAGCTCGGGTCGTAGGTGATGGATTTGCCCGTCACATCGTCCTCAATACCCACGGCAAAACCGGTCATCGGGGCATCCTTCTTCAGCTCATCGTATACACCCTTTACCATGGCCGGGGTAAATTCCTTGGAACCCAAACCATAGCGGCCGCCTACCACCTTCGGCATGGCGAAGGGAAGCGTGCCTGCCACAGAGGCATCTGCCAAAGCCTGCACCACGTCCTGCAACAGGGGTTCGCCCAGGCTGCCGGGCTCCTTGGTGCGATCCAGTACGGCAATCTTCTGCACGGTGCGGGGCAGAGCGGCAATCACATCCTCTGCCGGGAAGGGACGGTACAGGCGAATCTTGAGTACGCCAATGTCCTCGCTAAGTGCTTGCACGGTTTCCATACAAGCCTCTGCGCCGGAACCCATGATGATGATGACGCGGGTGGCTTCCGGGCTGCCGATGTATTCCACCAAATCATAGCAGCGGCCGGTAAGCTCGCCGAACTTCTTCATGGCTTTTTTCACAATGCCGGGCACGGCGTTGTAGTAGGCATTCACGGTTTCGCGCCCTTGGAAATATACGTCCGGGTTTTGGGCGGTGCCGCGGATGACGGGGGCATCCGGGGTGAGGGCGCGGGCATGGAAGGCATCCACCAAATCCTGGTCAATCATGGCGCGCAGTTGCTCATCCGTAATATCGGCAATCTTGCCCACCTCGTGGGAGGTGCGGAACCCATCGAAGAAGTTGATGAAGGGAACGCGGCTTTCCAGTGTGGCTGCATGGGCAATGGCTGCCATATCCGGGGCTTCCTGAGTGCTGGCGCCGCAAAGCATGGCAAAACCCGTGGAACGGGCGGACATCACATCGCTGTGGTCGCCGAAAATGGAAAGCCCCTGTGCAGCCAAAGCGCGGGCGGCAATGTGGAAGACGCAGGGAGTAAGCTCACCCGCAATCTTAAACATATTCGGAATCATCAGCAGCAGACCTTGAGAAGCTGTAAAGGTGGTGGCCATGGAACCCGTCTGCAAAGCACCGTGAACGGCACCGGCAGCACCGGCCTCACTCTCCATCTCTACGATGCTGGGGACCGTTCCCCAGAGGTTCTTGCGATCTACGGCGGTCCAGGCCTCTGCCGATTCACCCATCGGAGAGGACGGGGTAATGGGGTAGATAGCGGCCACTTCCGAACAACGGTATGCCACGGAGGCCACGGCCTCATTGGCATCTATGGTGCTGTATGTTGTGCTCATGTGTGTACAATGAATGTGTGAAAATGGAATACATGCAGGAATGAGACACCCCTGCCGGGTGAAAAATAGACTTCACCTGCACTATACTACACCCGGCGTAAGCCTAAATCAACCAAAAAAGGAAATCCTGCACGGGATTTTCCTGCCGAATGCATGGCAGAGGGCACTTATTTTTGCTTGTGCAATTTAATTTCTCCGCCGCGTTGGCGGAGGCGCTGGGGCTCCGGGCGTTTGAGGCGCAGATGTACACGATGGCGATACCCCCCGGACCATGTGGTGACACGAGTGGTGCCGAAGCGGGCTTTATCCGTCTCGTGCCCGGCACCGGCCGGCGAAGCCGTGGGTGCCGCAGGAACATCCCGTTGCACCTTTTGGAGCAGCCGTACAAAGTCCGGATCAGCGGCAGCTTCCTCTTGGAGCTTGCTGCTTGCCGGTGCGATTAGCGGCTCCGGCAGGGCATCATCCGCATCCCGGGCTTGGATAATGGCCTCCATGTCGGGGTCCTTCTTCAGCAGCTCGGCAGCTTCCTGCTCCGGCTGCACACTATCCAGCAAATCCTCCCCGGGCTTTTTCTTAGCGTCCGGATGGTTGCGGAGAAAGTTTTCAAACTCCGGGTCCGGCTCCGCGCCGTTTTGAATAGCGCGGTCGTACGAGCGCGCAGCCTCCGGCATTTTACCCACCTCCGCATAGAGACGCGCCATGTTATAATGAGCATCCCCCAAGCCGGGTTTGAGCTTTAAGGCTGCGGCAAAATGTTTCAGAGCAAGCTCGTATTCGCCACTTACACCCTCAATATTAGCTAAATAGAAGAAAGCCTCCGCATTGCCGGGGTCCAGCTCTACCGTGCGGGCAAACATGCGGGCAGCCTCCGGCAGCATATCCCGGCGGTAAAAACTCACACCGGAAAGGAAATAGGAAATAGCCAAATCCGGCGCCAGACGAGAGGCCCGGTTAAAATACTCCAGCGCCTCCTCCCCCTTGTTTCGGTAAAGAAGGATAGTACCCAAATTCACCAGCCCTGCCACATGATCCGGCTGGGCATCGTACAGCGTGCGATACAGCTGCTCTGCTGCCGTGTACCGGCCTCGGGAAAAAGCCTTGGCCGCCAAATCCGCCAGCGTCTTCACCTGCAAACCATCCCGCACAGCCTGAGTGCTATCCGCAGAACTCTTCGTCTCATTCGCCACACTTTCCATCAGGCGGCGCTCTGCATCCGTTAAATCCAGATTACTCTCCTCCTCCAGCTTTTGCAGCGCACTCAGCGTGGCCGGGTCCTGATTTTTGAGCTGCTTGTACGTCTCGATAAGCAGCCTGCGCCCCTCCTCCTGCATTTGCAGAGAACGCCGCTGCTTTGCAATCACCTGCCGCAAAAGCTCATTTTCCTCCGCCAGTGCAGGATCCACCGCAGGTTTCCCCTGCTGCTGCTGCAAATCGGCCTCCAGATTATTCAGCCGCTCCGTCAGCTCCGATACACGGCGCCGGTAGCCCATATTCTCATCGTAAATCCCCGTCATCTCCTCCCGCAAGCGGTCGGCCTCCGTGCGAGCCGCCTCCAACTGCCGGTTGAGTACGGCATTTTGGTCTGCACTGCCGGCCTGCTGCCCCTCCAGCTCTGCAATGCGAGCCAAAGCATCCTTCAACTTCTGGTCCAAACTCAGATTCTGATCCAGCAGAGCCTTCGTCTTTTCCGGACTATTCAGCTCCACAATAGCACGCAGCTGCTCATTCTCCGCCTTAAGAGCATCGCGCTCCCGGGTAACACGCGCCAACTCCTCCTGAGTTTTGGCAAGAGTCGTCTCCAGCTCCGCCACACGGCTTTCCGCCTGCTGGCGCGCCTGCTCGCTGGCGCGGTACTTAGCCTCCATCTCCGCAAGCTGCTGAGCAAGAGCATCCACCACCTTATTCCCCGCAGAACGCTCCGAGGCAATTTGCTCCTGCAACTGCTCGTAACGCTCCCGGTACATCTTTTGCTCCAACTGCACCTCCAGCAGCTGCTCCCTCTGGCTCTCAAAACGCGTATTCAGCTCCCGGTAAGCTTTCGCCATACGCCGACACTCCTCCTGGGCAGCCGCAAGGGCATTGTACAGCTTCTTATCCGTACTGTGGTAATCCGGCAACTCAATTGGGCGGTACTCCGTGGAAAGCGGCGCACTGCTCCCCGCCATCTCCAAACTCAGCGGCCGCCCCGGCTGCCGCCCGGTGGGAATGGGTGCCTCCGCCGCCTTCTTGCGGTATGCGGTCATATTCTCGGCCAGTATGCGCCGCCGTGTAGAAACCAAATTACTCTTCCAATTCGGGAAATCCTTAGCAATGCCTGCCAGCACCCGCTCCGCCTGCCGCCCCTTTTGCAGAGCTGCATTGTAATTCTGCTGTGTAGCCAGCTGCTCGGACTCCCGGCACAGGCGGTATGCCGTAAGGTACACCTCCGCCGGATCCTTGGGCGCCTGCTGCTGCACTTGCACTCCGGCTCCCGCTCCTGCAGGAGCCTGCTGCGCCTGCAATACCGCCGTGCCACCAAGGGCAACACAGCACAGCACCTTAAACCACGACTTTGCAGACAGCATCGGCATCTCTTTGCAACAACCGCTCCATCTTACCCAAAAACACTGCCAAATCAAGCCGTAAACACGTACGCACCGCGATATGACACCCCTCCTCCCAAAAAATTATGTAAAAAAATGATTTTTCTCTTGCCAAACACCTCACCCTCCTGTATACTCCGCTCCGCAAGCGGCACCCCCGCTTCGTTCCAATGGCAGGGTAGCTCAGTGGTAGAGCAGAGGACTCATAAGCCTTTGGTCGGGTGT
>CAYSYD010000018.1:18133-25706 GCA_964435145.1 uncultured Akkermansia sp. | reverse complement strand
CTTGGGGAAGCCCCACCAAGGCTACATCTACTGCGGCTTTAAAATCTCGCCCGGCCTTTTTAGGCGTATAGCAGTGGAAATCATGCCGAGCGGGAAGGGGATCCACCATTCCTTGGGAAATAAAATGGCGAATCCCTTTCCAGCCTCTACGCAGCCTGTTGCTCAGCATTGCTTTCATAAGTTGCCGTTCTCTAGCGGAGTAATTTTTCCGCCAATTTCATGATGTCTCCCTTAGCCGTGGTGAGAAGGGGAATATTCGCAGTGGGGAAAGCCTGCTGAATGGCATCCACACTTTCGCTCTTCTCGTAGCTGGCAGAAACCATGGTGCCGTTGTTATCATTCTTTTCCTCGGCACTGCGTCCGGTTTCTCCGGCATCGGCACTGCCGCCCAACTCCTTAATGCGGGCATTGAAGTATGCTTTCCAACGCAGCAGGTAATAATGCTGCATCATTTCGCTGAACTGGCGATGTGCATAATCATTCAGAGAGCTATTACGCGGAGCCCATGTGCTGATGAGCTGGCGCACGGCTCGTTCCATTTGAGCTTGCGCTTCCTTGTCTTTACCGGCTTTTGCGCGAGCGCCTTCCAGGAAGGTGCCTAAAAGGAAATGCTCCGATGTGGCCAGTACTTCCGCTGTGTCGGTGATGAGTTTGAGGTACTCGGCACTTTCCTTTTGGAAAGCATTGAGATTCTTCGCCTCAAAGGCTGCTTTACACTTGGGTAACTGTTCCCGTGCCTGATCCGCTAAAACCTGGCGGCAAAGATCTGCCATATCGTAGCGGAAGGTTTCTAACCGGGAGAGTTTATGTTGCTTGCCTGCGCTTAGCATCAGCTTAGCAGCCTGACGCACCTTGTCCGTGCTGTAATAAGGATTCGGATTTGCCCATGTAGAAGCCTTGCGGGCATCTAAAGAGGGACGGGCACAAAGAATGCTCTCCAGACAGCCCTCTCGCAGGCCATTCGGAGAATAGACGGATTCTGCCAGTAAGTGGAAAGCACTCTGAAGTTCTTGGGAATCCACCCCATAGCGAGCAAGTGTGTATTTGCGGATGAATTCCGAACGGTCGATGACGTCTCGGTTGCTGATGCGTTCTGCTAACAAGGCATAGTAAAAGGGGTTTGTTTCCAGCCCTTCCGAAATAAGCCCGATACCACTGGCCCCGCCTGCATTGCCAGCCATTTTTTCCAGCAGACCGGCTCCGCCGTACAAGCCGTGATTACCGCCAAAGTTCAGCAGTTCACACCACACATGGCGGCGCCCTTGGTAGTTGCGGTTAATGTTGTGCCCCTCGCTCATATCCTTATCCAATGCGAGGATGACTGTGTACTCCGGGTCTGTTCCGGAGAGCAGAACCGGGCTGGGGTTGTACCCCCAAGCCTGCAATAACCATATGGACTTGGGAGATGCCTGATGCATGGCTTTTTGCACGGCTTGTGCAGCCTCCTTAAGAGGGGTGTTCCCGGCGTGCCCTCCTTCATGGAAAAGGTCTCCACCGTATACTTTGGCTTTTCCTCCGTACACACGATGCAAATGTTTGTACCACAGGGCTGCCAGTTTCGGGAAATCCGGTGCAGTGGGTTGCAAAACGGCAGGGCGTTTATAGAGACCACACCAGGTTCCTTGCCCTAGAATAGTGCCGGAAACGGAGGATTGGTCGAAATCATGTGGCAAAAAGCCCACGTAACCTTGCAACACCGGCTCCATACCAAGTTGGCGCATGCGCTTAACAATAAACGCGCCCAGTTCTGCCTCCTGCTGGATAATATCCGGATGTACAGGACCTCCCTCGCCCTCCAAATTCCCCATGTGCCACCATGCACTGTATGCAGGGTTTGCTATGTAGGCTTTAATTTTATCCTCCGGGTATCCCAAATCTTTCAGGAATCGTTGCCAGACAGTTTCCAAACCGGCAGTGACGAGGACATAGCGGTAGCCGTCCAGCGCAAGGCGGTCCAGCTCCTTTGTCCAGCGTTTTTTATCCCAATGCACACCGGTGTAGCTGAGTGTGCAGTAGTTATAAGCATAGTTAAATGGTAAAGCCGCAGGAATATGTATGGTCTCCTTGGGAATTACCAGACGGGCTGCGGTGTTGTTATTTCCATTCCAGGAAATATGCACCATGGCTATGTTGCGCAGGTAGTATCCATATGCCCGGAGACATTCGGACATATCGCTACCCTGAATGAGGATGCCTTCGCCTTGTGCTTGAATAGTAGGATTACTAAGTTTCTTGCGAATGGAGAATTTAACTTTCCCTGCAAACTCCGGGGTTACACGCTTGACGAGGCGTAATGCCGGTTTGATGTTTTCGGAAGGGGCTGCTGCATACACTGGCGCCACCAATGCCGCAAGGGCACCGGTGGCGGCCAGAAATGCAGGAATGGAGGGATTCTGCATTATGGTGTGTTGTTAGGGTTTACCAGTTACGGATGTTCGTAATGTTGTCCTCGTTCTCTCCGTCATTGGTTTTGCCGTCGCCTAAACCATCCGGACCCAGAGAGAATACATCGAAGTCAGGATTCATCCCCGGTCCTTCCTTGCCATTTTCATCCATGGCTTCGTAGCCAAGGCGATAGCGGTAGGGATTTCCCCAGGGGTCGAGAATGAGGAAGAATTTTCCGGCCTTGCGCTTACCATCGATGTTGGCAGTAATTTTAGCGCGCACTACGGGAATACCTTCTTGCTGTTCCGGCTCTTTCGTGTTTTTAATCACGTTGAGAGAATGGCAGTAAGGCATGCGGGCCACACCATTATCTACATCCGGTTCCCCATCGTTGTTATAGTCACAGAAGAGCGCGCTGTACAGGATGTGAGAGCTGTATTCGTCACCTCGGGCAAAGGGGAGGATGCCTCCGTTATCGGTGCGGTATTCGTTCATGGAAGCCTCCAGCAGTTGCAATTCACTACTGGCTTGGTTTACCATGGATTTGTTCTTCACATAGGCGTTCGCTTCCCACATGCCGGCTGCGAGAAGTGCCAGCACGGACACTGCGATAAGCACCTCCACGAGGGTGAACCCTTTACGGTATACCTTGGGTTGGAATTTCATACGCTGCACCTCCGCAGATTAGACGTTCTTGATGATTTCCATCATGGGCATGAACATGGCCAGCACGATGCTACCCACTACCACAGCAAGGAACACAATCATAAGCGGTTCCAGCATGGCAGTAAGGGCGGTTACGGAGTTGTCCACTTCTTCATCATACACTTCGGCCACTTTCATGAGCATGTCCGGGAGCTGACCTGTTTCTTCACCCACGTCCACCATGGAAATCATCATCGGCGGGAATACGGGGCAGGTACTCATCGGGGATACGATGGACTCACCTTCACGAACGGAATCGTGAATTTTGGTGACGGCATCGGATACAATAACATTGCCCGCTGTGTCTCGCGTAATCAGCAGAGCCTGAAGAATCGGTACGCCGGAGGATACAAGTGTACCAAAGGTGCGGGAGAAACGAGCTACGGCACTCACCTTCGTCAGCTGCCCGATTTTGGGGAACTTAAGAATCATGGCATCCACGGCACGGCCACCCTTGGGGGTTTTCTTCCAGAAAGAAATACCTGTTATAGCAGCGCCAATGAGAGCGAGTACCAACACGGCATTCGGCACCATCGGGATGAGGCTGTCGGCCATGCAGTTATCGGAGAAGTTGAACACGAACTGGGAAAGCCCGGGCAGTTCCATGTTTTGCCCTTCGAACATTTCCTTGAACTTCGGCACGATAACGAGCATAAGGAATACCAAAATGCCCACTGCAATGACCAAAATGATGGTGGGATACACCATGGCGGAGACAATTTTACTGCGGAGTCGATTGGCTTTTTCCTCGTATTCTGCCAAGCGCTTGAGTACCACTTCCAGCACACCGCCAATCTCACCGGCTTTCACCATGTTCACAAAGAGTTTGTTGAACATTTTGGGGTATGCGGAAAGTGCTTCGGAGAAGGTGGAGCCGCCTTGCACGGATTCTCCCAAGGCCACAATTGTGGCACGCAGGTTGGGATTGGGTTCCTGCTTACTAAGTACGTTGAGGCTCTGAA
The DNA here is from genome assembly GCA_964435145.1 of uncultured Akkermansia sp. Lineage (GTDB taxonomy): Bacteria > Verrucomicrobiota > Verrucomicrobiia > Verrucomicrobiales > Akkermansiaceae > Akkermansia. The sequence goes on along the minus strand of CAYSYD010000018.1, from coordinate 21,654 downwards.
GGAGAGGGAGCCCGGCGTCAATCAGCGTGGCGAGCTGGCGGGTGAACACCATCATCTCCTTCTGCTTCACAGCACCACCGGCTTTACCCTTGCTTTCTTTCTTCTTGCTGCCTTTGCCTTCTTTTTTGGATTTCTGCTTGGTGGCGGCGGGAGCAGCTTTATCGCTTTCGACACATTCGCGCACCAAAAGTCCTTGGGCACGCACCATTTCCATGGCTGCAATTTTGTTATCTGCCGTTACGAAGCCGGTCTTCTCAGCACCATTCTGATCCAGTGCAGTGTATTTAAAGTTTGGCATGGTTTGATTGTAAGTTGAGGAAAATTGTGGTTATGTTTAGAAAATACCAGATGTGTGGGGGGGCGTCAAGTTATTAGGTGTACTTGAGTACTTCTTCGATGGTGGTATTGCCTTCAAAGATGTTCTGGATGCCGTCCTCGCGAAGCGTCGTCATGCCCAGCTCTATGGCTTTCTGCTTCAGAACGATGGAAGGTACGTTCTGCGTAATCAATTCTTTGATGGGGTCGGTAACATTCAGCAGCTCGTGAATGCCTTTACGACCTTTGTACCCCGTATTGGCGCATTTATCGCAGCGCGCTCCGGTAAAGAATTGTTGCCCGCCCAAAAGTGCCGGGTTAATGCCAAGCTGGTTCAATAGTGTATTGGACGGACGGTAGGGAGTTTTGCAGTACGGGCAAATTGTACGCACAAGACGCTGCCCAAGCACGCCCAAAAGCGTGGCGGCCAGCAAGAAGGGTTGCACACCCATATCGATGAAACGGGTGACGGCACCTGCGGCATCATTCGTGTGGAGGGTGGAAAGCACAAGGTGGCCCGTCAGGGCTGCCTGAATGGCAATTTGCGCTGTGTCGGTGTCACGAATTTCGCCCACGAGAATGCGGTCCGGGTCCTGACGAAGGAATGCTCGAAGTACACGGGGGAATGTGACGCCAATGGCCTCGTTAATGGGTACTTGTACGATGCCGTCAATGTCATATTCCACGGGGTCCTCTGCTGTAAGGAGTTTGGAATCCTCGGTGTTCACCTCGCGGAGGGCTGCGTACAGCGTGGTGGTTTTGCCGGAACCCGTGGGGCCGGTAACTACAAAGATACCGTTGGGTTTGTTAACGGTATCGATGATGTATTCGTGCAGCTGCGGGGAAAGGTTGAGGTTATCCAGATTCAGGCTGACACTGTTGCGATCCAGTACACGCATTACCACGGATTCACCGTACTGGGTGGGCAGGGAGTTGACACGCATATCCACGCCGGCATCACCCACTTTCATCACGATTCGGCCATCCTGAGGTACACGGCGTTCGGCAATGTTCATGCCTGCCATCACCTTTACGCGAGAGATGACGGAATTGGCCAAATGTACAGGGGGAGGTGCCATCTCATATAAGGCGCCATCTACGCGGTAACGAATTTTAAATTCCTTCTCGAAAGGCTCCAAGTGAATATCGGAGGCCTTTTCCTTAATGGCTTGAAGGATGACCAAATTCACGAATTTAATCACCGGGGCGGCATTTGCTTCATCTGCGCCGTCCTGGCTGCCCACGCTCATGCTGTCCAGCTCGTTGAGCAGGTCGCTCATGGCGGCTTCTGCCCCGCCATAGCATTCTGTAATGCGGGCTCGCACCTCGTAATCCGCTGCAACGTAGAGGTAAATGTCCAAGCCGGTAGCCACGCGCAAATCGTCTACCGTTTGGGGGTTCAATGGGTCCTCAAGGCAAACATACAGGCCTTCACCTTCGCGATATTCGACGGGGAAAGCTCCGTGCAGGCGAGCTTGGGCGGCGGGGAGACGGTCCAGCACGTCCTGAGGCGGAGTGAAGTCCACCAGAGAGATATATTGGGCGCCCACTTCCGTGGCTATGACATTCCAGAAATCCTCCGGAGTGCTGATAATGCCGAAATCCATGAGGGTTTCCCACAATTCTTTACCGCTGTTAGAAATTTCGTCCGTGATGTCTCGAGCCACGGAACGATCCAGCATGCCGTTGTTAATGAAAACGTCGAGTGCTACTTCGTTGTTCATGTTTGTATAAGTCTTTCGTTTGCGGTTGGGGAAAATCAGCTGGCATCGCCGGTGGTTACGCGGATAACTTCATCCGCAGAGGTGAGACCGGCAAGAACCTTGCGGATGCCGTCCTCGCGCAGGGTGCGCATGCCGAGTTCTCGGGCTTTCTTGCGAAGTTGTGCGGAGGTGAGGTTGGAGTTGATAAGTCCACGCACATCGTCCGATACTTCAAAAATCTCGAAGATGCCCATACGGCCTTTCATTCCCTTGCCGCGGCACTTATCGCACCCTCCAATGCGGGGCATCTTCACCGGGCGGGAAATATCAATACCCAAAGTGGAGGCTTGTTTAGGTGTCAGCTGTCCATCCTGCTTGCAGCTGCACAGGCAGCGGCACAGGCGCTGTGCCATGATGGCACGAACAGCGGAAGCAATCAGGAAACGATCCACTCCCATATCCGCCAGTCGTGCAACGGAGGAGGGTGCATCGTTGGTGTGCAGGGTGGAAAGTACGAGGTGACCAGTCATGGCGGCTTGGATGGCGATACTAGCAGTCTCGCCATCACGAATTTCACCAATCATGATAATGTTCGGAGCCTGACGGAGCATGGCACGCAGAGCTGCTGCGAATGTCATGCCGATTTCCGTACGAATCATCACCTGATTGATACCGGACATTTCGTATTCCACCGGGTCTTCTGCCGTGATGATTTTCTTGTCGGGGCGGTTCAGGTGGTTCAAGCAGGCATATAGCGTAGTGGTTTTACCGGAACCAGTAGGTCCGGTAACGAGGATAACGCCATCGGGCAGGGTGACGAGACGATCAAACGTAGCTTCATCGTCCGAAAGGAAGCCCAGCTGCGGAAGGCCCAAAGCAAGTGCAGATTTGTCCAGAATACGCATCACAACAGATTCGCCGTGATTGGTCGGAACGGTGCTGACACGGAGGTCAATGTGGGAGCCGTCCCGCAAATCCATTTCGATACGACCATCCTGAGGTACGCGTTTTTCTGCAATACTCATGGAGGAACTCATCACCTTGAGGCGTGCCACAATGGAACCGAGCAGTTTCTTCGGGTGGTTAGCAACCTCAATGAGGCGGCCGTCCACGCGGAAACGCAGGCGAACGCGATCCTCCATAGGTTCGATGTGAATATCGGAGGCGCGCATGTTATGGGCATCGTTGAACATGCCATCCACCAGCTCAATAATGGGCCCTTCGGTGTCTCCTTTAGCAAATTGCTTCTTCTCGGGGTAGTACTTGTCGAGAGCTTTAGTCAGCCCCTGCTCGGAGGTGATGAAGAAGCTCACATCCCGCCCAAGGAACTGGGACAAGCTGTCCATCATCTCCATGTCGAAGGGGTCTACAATGGCTACTTGCAGGGAGAAGCCATCGTCTCCGATGGGAACGAATTTGACGCGGCGGGCAAGCTCTCCGTTAACGGAGGCAAGGATGGAGGGGGCTACCTCAAAGGCACTCAAATCCACATACTCCAAGCCG
>CAYSYD010000018.1:0-18123 GCA_964435145.1 uncultured Akkermansia sp. | reverse complement strand
AAGCCGGAGTTTACAGCGGCCACCTGCGCAATATATTCGCCGGAAAGGTAATTGTTGTCGATAAGGTAAGAGATGGTGCTATCCAAGGGACCAATTTGCATGCTGACATCGTCCAGCGTGCCTTGGTCGATTGCGCCTGATTCTACCAGTAACTGCAGAAGAAAATTTTCGTTCGAGTACACGGAAGTAATGGATTGGGGTGGATATGAAAGAGGCGGAGAGAGAGTTTTCGCCCTTCGTGTAGTCTACACCAATCGTTCCGCCGCGTCAATCTTCCTGTTCAAAAAACGGATAGTTTTTTAAGAAAAGTGTACTTTCTTCTTGCTGAAGGGTGGTGTGTCGTGCTATAAGGACGGGAAATTCGGTCTAACAATCATGAAAAAAAGCATTTTCACCATGCTGGTTGTGTTTTGCTGTGCCGCTGCAGCATCTCCCGATGAGCAGATTTTGCTGCAATCCCCCGAGCAGGATGCGGAGGAAATTCTTCAGGAAAAAGAGGAATTAGGGCAGGAAGTGCAGCAAATAATAGCGGATTTGCAAGCACAGCTCCGGCGGCTGCATTATCTCTTAAGCCAAATAACAAGTGAGGAAACGGCTGCCGCTTACACTAAGGAGGTTCAGGGTGCATTGCAAGGGCTTCGCGGCGTGGATTTGAGCATTTTTGAAAATGAGGACGAGGAAAGGATAGCGGGTGAATTTTCAACGGTCTTCACTTTATTGGAAGAGGAAGGGACGCGCTTGATGGAAAATGATTATTACGGGAATCAAGTGTTAAAAACTTTGCTTGAGGAAGGTGATTCACCGATATACACCATTGGGCATTAAACTGGGAAAATGGAAGAGGAAATTTCTGTATCACTGACGGAGTTGCAAAAGCGCACAGCGGATGCTTGCGTAAATTATCTGCTGGCGCACCAAGGGGTAACCGGGGGACCTGGGTTTACTCGCAGTACGGCTTGGCGTATTCTGCGCATCTGTGAGGATGCGCAAGGAGAAGCTTATAGCATTGCTCGGCAGGTACTGGGTGGAAGGGTTGTGAACGAGCAGTTTTGCGAGGTGGAAGGGCGGCGTTATAATGTGCTTGCTGTTCAAATGCCGACTGTCGGAACCGTTCAGCTCTGGATAGATACGACGGCGTGTTGAACACTGCGTGGTGACACATTCCGAGATTGCTCCAGGTAGCGTTTTTTGCTAGGCTCATTGCGTTATGGCTCACACGTCACTCACACCTGAACTTGTTTCCCACGCGATTGCTTTGGCGGCAGAGTTTGCTAAAAGCCAGAAGGTAATTGCAGCTAAGGCTCGCATCGGTCTTTTTTACCAGAATGCAGAAGCCACAGACCTCTTCCGCAAGGTAAGCGAATATGGGGAAGAATTACGCAATAAACATATGGCAGGCATGCCTCCGGCGGAGGAGGAATTAAGTAAATTCGACCAGCTTCGCGCTGCTGTGGTGGAAAATGAGTTGTGCAAAGGTTTTTTGGAGAGTCGCCAGCTTTTGGACGATATGCTTTCAGTGGTTAATCAGTATCTGTGCTTGGCAATTGAAAAAGGCACGGCCCCTACGGATGAGGAAGTGGCAGAAAGCATAAACCAACAAATGAGCGCATGCTCCTGCGGGGGCGGCTGCCACGGCGATTGCGGCGATTGTAGCAACGATTCCTGTGAAAAGCACGAGTGCAAGTGTGGTAAGAGCGAGGATGAATGCTGTGGCGGGGGAGACCACGCCTGCCAATGCGGTAAGCATTAACCCCTAATTGACACCCGCCCATGCTTAACTTTTTGAAAAGCCGCCTGTTCTTCCTCTTGGTAGTGCTGGTGCTTTCCGGGTACATGGCATGGGAGGGGTGTTATCGTTGGTACGGTCCTTTTGAGTTGCCGCTATGGAGTATAGGCGCGGCAGCTCTGTTGGCGGGCAGCTGCTGCGGTATGCAGCTTATGCGCCGTTTGAAGAAGCAGGTGCTTCCCACTCCTGCTTCCTTGTGGCTGCTTTTGTTGCTTTCCATTGTGGTGGACGGCTCGTGTAACTTATATGCCTTCCAAACACCTTGGCAGTTGCATTTGTCGGTGTTAATGACGATGGCATGCTTTTGCCTCGTATGGGCATTGCTGCGGGTGTGGTCCTTGTTGTTTTGGCTTACCTTTCTGCTGTTGGAGTTGATTCAGTACGGAGCCTTCCTTCAGTATGGTTCCCGCATTAACTCCTTGGTAGTGGCGGAGACTCTGGAGGCTTCGATGGAGGAAATTCTCATTTATCTTACACCGATGAATGGCTGCCTCCTTGTGGGTGGTATTCTTGCAAGTCTTGCATGCTGCTGGATGTTAAACCGCATCCTGCGGAAGCAAAAGAGTCCGGCTTTGTTAAATGCAGCATGCCTGTTTGGCGGGCTTTCTCTCTTGTTTGCTCTCTTGGTGCCGCCTAATCGGCAAGTGCAGGATTTTTACTGGCCTGCCGCAGAAATGCCTGTGCTTTGGGAATCCGTTTCCGAGGCACTCACCATCAATCAGGCCACAATTAACCAAGTGGAGAATTTACCATCACCCGCAGAGCAGCCTTCCGAACTTCTTTCCCTAAAAGGAGGGGAAGGCGTGGTTCTTATTGTCCATGTGGGCGAGAGCATCCGAGCAGACCGAATGAGCATTAACGGATATGCCCGGAATACTACGCCTTGGTTGAAAGAGCAAAAGAATCTCATCAATTTCCCGGTTTGCATCTCTTCCGCATGCGATACTTGCCAGGCTCAGATAGCCATCCTGACGGATGGACGCCGCGATATTTACGAGAAAAATCCCGAATTGATGCCCAAGACAGGTTCCGTGCTGGATTTGTTCGAAGCTAATGGTTTTGATATCTATTCTTTTTTTGGGCGGCGCTGTGCGCAAAAGCTCAAGTATGACCGCGTTGTTCGAATCCTGACGCGCCGCTCGGTCAAACGCTACAATGCACCGGGCAGCCCGTGGACATCCGTTCCGCAGATGAAGGAGGTGCTGGATGCTCAGGAGCAAGGGCAGAATCTCGTTTTCTTTATCAACAACGAAGGAAGCCATACTCCTTTCTACCATTACGATAGAGAGAATCCTCCTTTTACTCCGGCTTCTTCCGATTTCCACAATCCGGCGGCGCAGGCTAAGGAGGTAAATAATGCTTACGATAGCACTATCCACTATACGGATGAGTTCGTGCGCCGTGTAGCCGAGTTGCTTAAAGGGCGCCCCTTTGTGTATGTCTACGTGAGCGACCACGGAGAATATCTGGGGCATGATGGTATCTGGGGACGTGCCGGACTGGGGGAAAGCCACCTGAGTTATCACGCTACGGATGGCTGCAAAGTGGGTATGTTTGTTTTGGCCTCTCCGGAGTTTTACGAACTTCATCCGCACTTCGATGCTGCTTTGCAGCAAATGCGTGCAAATAGCACAAAAATAGTGGCTCACGAACATATTTTTCATACGCTTTTGGGTCTCTTTAAGCTGAAAACGCCGCATTATAATGCGGAGCTGGATTTAACACAGCCGCAGGTACAGCCATATACCGGCTCCATGCCTTAACCAATATACAAATATGCTCGAGATCTTTCTGATGTTTGCCCTGCTTGGGCTTGGCTTTGTGACCGGAGGATGGTTTTATACGCAACGCCTCCAGAAACGTTTCCATGGGGAAAAAGATGCCATGCAGACTCGCCTCAATGAGTCGGAGCGGCTGCGCGAGCTTTTGGCTCAACAGAAAGACTTCCTACAACAACAATACGAACGGGAGGTAGAACTTCAGAAACAAGCGGCAGAGAATGAAGAATCCCGCTGGGACGAACGCATGAAGCAACAGGAGGTGCGCTTTGAGAATCTCTCCCGGCAAGTGCTGGAATCGAATACCTCCAAGCTCAAGAAGGATAATGCGGAACAAATGTCGGCTGTTCTCACTCCGCTGAAAGAACAGTTAGAGCAGCTTGGTAAAGCCGTGCAGGATACAAATACCAATGGTGCCAGCCATAAGGCTTCTCTGGAAACGGCCATTAAATCCATGATGGATAAGGCAGAGGCTCTTGGCCGAGATGCCCAAAATCTTGCATTAGCCCTCAAAGGAGACTCTAAAAAACAAGGGGATTGGGGTGAAATGGTGCTGGAACGCATGCTGGAGGAATCCGGTCTCCGCAAGGACGAGGAGTATTTCATCCAAGAAGTCCATAAAACAGAGGATGGGAAAAACCTCCGACCGGATGTGGTGATTCGCTTCCCGGAGGAACGCTGCGTGGTGGTGGATTCTAAAGTATCGCTCACAGCGTATGCAAATTATATGGCAGCCGAGGAGGAGGAGGCTCGCCAAGCTGCTTTGCGGGCACATGTGGCCTCGGTGCGTTCCCATATTGGGGAGTTGCATGCTAAGGACTATCAACATGTTGTGAAGGATACTATCAGTTATGTGCTGATGTTTATTCCCAATGAAGCATCGTATATTGCAGCGGTGCAGGCAGAACCGTCTCTTCCGTTGGAAGCATACCAAAAGGGTATACTCATTATTAGCCCGAGTAATTTATTGATGGCTCTGCAACTAGCCTATAATCTGTGGCAAAAGGAGCGGCAGGTGCGTAATGTGGAAGCAATTTACGACCGCGCGTGTAAAATGTATGAGAAAATGGTGGGCTTCCAGAAAAGTTTCCTTTCCGTTGGGGCGGAGTTGAAACAGGCTCAGGAGCGTTACGAACAAGCGCTTGGCCAGCTGAGCGAGGGCCCCGGTAATGTGCTGCGTCAAATGGAGAATCTTCGCCAAATGGGCATAAGCACCTCAAAACGCCTTAAATTGGAGGATTAATTTTACTTACCCCGGCCTATACGCTGCATGCGCCATGCTGCAAGCAGAATGGGCATTAAGCCCATGATGAAGAGGTAAACCGCATTGCGCGTAATGGTGGGGATGGAGTTTTCATCCGTTTCCTGATCAATGCCGGAGAATGGGCGTGCCTGTCTGGGAGCCAGATAGAAGCCTCTATGCTCGTTTTGGCGGCGATCCTTGCGAGCGGTTTTAACACCTTCCCGGATTTCACTCAACTTCCGGTTAGAGAAAAAGAACTCCATAGGTCGGTCTTGCTCTGTGTCTTCCCGCTCAGAAAGCATCGTAAGAATACTTTCAAGGTAATCCTCATTATGCTCCAGTGCGGCTTTTCGCACGCGGCGTAACATGCGGCGGGCTTCGTCCGGAGTGGTTACTGTGGCATTAAAAACGAGGGCGGCGCGCTGGATGAAGCGCAGTTCTTCCTCTGAGCCATTTTCTTTGTATTGCTCGCGTAATTGGTTGACACGGTTCGTTTCCCTATCCCAAAGGTTTTGAGAAGACTGCACGACGAATAACATCTCGAAAGCATAACGAAGGGGGCAAAACTCCGCAATGAGTGGTACCGGCTTACTACTGATTTCGTGGGTCACCTCGTCTTGGTAGGCTACACGATGGCGCATATTGGAGAATCTGTAATCCACAGCGGCGGGGATGATACCATCCGGTACCCGTGGGCTAAATTCATTCATTTCCTCAAAACGAATAAGGGCTCCGGCCAGCAAGATTTGGGGAACAAGAAGAAGCGGCACGATATTGAGCGCCGTTCGTTCTGAGCGGACAAAGGCCGATACCATAAGAGAAAGAGAAATACCCACGAAGGCTGTGAGCAACATTACCAAAAAGTGAGGCCAGAACATGAAGTGAATTTCCAGAATTGCGTTACCCACCAATAGGTATAGGGCACACTGTAATCCGGCAATTCCCGTTAGAACGATTGTTTTGGCCAAAAGATACCCACCGGTAAAGAGCTTGTAATTACTTTCCCGACGCAGAAGGGGCCTATCCCGAAGTATCTCGCAGGCGGCATCCGTCAGGCCAAAGAACATGGCCAATACGAGCGATAGGAAGAGATACTCATTAATATGCAGAGATTTGTAGTAAGTGTATGGCACATCGCGCGCCACGCGGAGTGTGCCGGCTATCAAAGCGGCTAATACAGGACCTTCCAGTAGTACAGCGTACAAGCCCATGCGACTTCGCACACGGGAAAGGAAGGTGCGAGCCATCCATAAACGGAACAGCCTCCACAATTCCATCGGTGTGCGGGGGGGGAGCTCCGGTATGTCTTTTTCCTGAATATTGAATCCCGGCTGGGTGAATTTTTCTTCTTGTTCTTTCTTTCGGTTGGTAAAGTTATATTTCTCGAATCGTTCCTGCCAAAGCCTTGGATTAGTTGTTTGGGTATCGCCAATGCGGCGGAAGGGGGCTTCCAGTACCTCAAACACATAATCGGCGCCTCCGGCCGCAATGGTTTCCCGGGGGACGCGCAAGCGCATTTCCCGCGCCGCATTCCGGAAGTATTCCGACATTTCCTGCGGCGTCCCCCAGAATGCCATTTGGCCGTGGGCATCAAGCACCATTACTTTCTTAAAGCGGTTAAGCAGCACTTGCGCCGGGCGGTGCAGGGTGCAGAGTAATATGCGGCTCTTGGAAATCTCTTCCAATGTGTCAATCACATGCTCCGAATCCATGGAGGATAAGCCACTAATCGGCTCATCTATCAGGAAGACCTCAGCTGTGCCGGTGAGATCCAAACCTAGGTTGAGGCGCGTGCGCTCACCATCGGAAAGGGTGCGTTCTCCTGCCCGCCCTACGTTTCTGGAGGCCAAGTGCCCTATGCCCACGAAATTCAGTACCGTTTGCACTCTGCGTTCTCGGTCTGCGTGGCTAAGGCGAGGCCTGCGGGTGATGGATGCCTGATAGATGTGTTCGCTCACGGTCATTGCCTCATCGAGGATGTCCTCCCTTGGGATGAATGCGATGTGGCGTCGCAGACTCTCGGATTCGGGGGTGAGCCGCTCGTTATTGTACATGATTGTGCCAAACGTGGGGCGCATATGCCCGGCGAGCATGGCCAGCAGAGAGCTTTTCCCGGAGCCGCTAGGCCCAAGAATACAGGCCATTTCTCCGCGTTTGAGCGCAAAGTCGATATTGTTTACCACTCGCCCGGCACGCACGAAATCTCGCGTGAGCCCGCGTACGATAAGGGATGTCACAGTGGAGGATTCTTCCTCCAACACACCGGAGGAAAGGCGGCAGCGCAGGAACTGTTCCGGGCTAAGAGCTATCAATGCGCCATCATGCAGGATGGTGTCCCCCCTTACAGGCACACCATCCACACTCAAATCGGATGCATCTCCTTCCAGCACACGAAGCTGGCCCGTGTTGGATGCCCGAGAGAAGGAAACTTCCAAAACCGCGCCCGGAGCAAGACCGGGCGTAAGTTTCAGTACTCCCGGCCTATTCATGTAAGGCAAGTTTGTTACGAGAATTTTACGGTTAGCCGGATCGAGCTGGAAGCTGCTACCGGAAGTAGCATTATCCGCCAAGTCCGCAAAGAGGAATGGCCCGGCTCCTTGCACGGAAAAGGGGGTATAATAGCCGGTGCAGACAGATACGCCATTTTGCAGAGGAACACCATCCAGCTCCAGCCCGGCATCGGAGCGGAGGATTTCCAATTCGGCATGCACGCCCAGCTTGACGCGTGCTATACTGTTCATGGAGCGTTGGCGAGTCAGGGTAATGCGGTCACCATCCAGCTGGAGGTGGTTCACCAGCTTAGCTCCTGTGTATCGGGCTTGGAGTAGGGAAAGTAAGGTTTTATGGTGGAAGAAGCAGGTTTCCAGCTTAATGCTTTGCCCCGAGGAAAGCGGGAGAATGCCCCCCTTGTGCAAATCGATACCACGAACCTGCAAAGGAATATCGGAATCGTTGATGACCAGCAGAATATTTACGCAGCGTAAAATGCGGAAACCGGTGTGCCGTTCTGCTGAAGGAAGCAAAATGTTTTCTGCCCCCAGACGGTGAGAAAATGAGAGGCTTTCTATGGGGCGAATAGCATGCGCCCCGGGGGTGCGTACCAAATCCTCGATGATGGTGGCCATTCCCGGCAGGTTCAAGCCATAGGTCACATCCTCAAAAAGGGTGGGATTTGTTAAATCCCCGCCTACGCGGTGCAACAGAGCAAAAACCTCCAAAGCCAGAGAAATACGTTCCTCCTCCGTGCGGCGGGCTGCTGCCAGTGTGAGTGTGGCAGGCAGGGGATATTGTGCTTCATACGCCATCTGGAAGCGTTCCGCCAGCCATATATGCTCCACATTGGGGAATTCATGGCGCAAGATATCCATGGCGGTATCGAGCTTGTCGATATCAAGCCCCTCCACTTGCACCATGATGGAGGCAAAAAGGTTTACAATGGTGAGAGCATGTTCTCGCCTCGATTCTTCCTTGGCCGTAATACGCTGCGGCGTGAAGGGAATTAACACCACAAGGGCACTACGCCAGCGGAGAATGCGACGGCGCAGCCCACGAAGAAAGGAATTCACGAGGCGCTGAATCCGAGGACGTTTCATGAAGGCGTTTGAGCAATTTTACCTGCTCCGGGGCAGCGTTTTTCCCATCCCGGGAAGTTCCATTTGTAGGGGAAGTCTCTGCATTGGCGAGGTTTAACCGATTGGATGCGGCATGTGTTGTCCTTCTCCAACATGATACAAGCTCCATCCGGAGCATCGATGAGGGAAAGCCCCCGCCGATTACGCTGTAAATGGCACCATTTGTTGATGAAATCAGTTTCCTCCATTTGCAGATAAGCAGCAATAGCGCTTATATCCTCGTCCGTAAGGCAAACGTCCCCCTCCCAGCGGCAGCAGGCACCACAGCGCTGGCAAGAATGCACGATTTTCTCCGGTTCTTGGCTTTCGGACATTGCTTTAGTGAGGAATTTCCCAAGGTTTGCGCACTGCTTTAGTAATATGGGGCGGACGAACGTAAATTGGTTCTGCAGGACGCTCTAAAGCCTTCTGCCGCTCTGCTTCCGACATCTGCAACCACGTTTCCACCAATCCGGATGCTGTGGGCACAAGGGATTCCTGAGCCGGCGGCAGTAAACCTTTCTCAGTGAGCGCGGAGGATGTTTCGACGGAATAGAGCAGGGTGCCATTTTGCTGTTCTTTAAGGATTTCCGGAGTGGAAAGAACAGTAATCTCTCCGGTCGGGCGGCGCAGTGTCCACCCCCCTCTTCGAGCATCGGAAATAATGCAAGCCTGTTCCGTACCTACCAGTTGAGCCCAGGAATCGATAGCCACAAGGCGAGCGCCCGTTACGGCACTAATGCCCACTCCCGCAGCCAAGGCTACACGAACGCCGCCATAACTGCCGGGGCCGGCTCCCACAAGAATGTAATTGAGCGAGTCCCCCTCTAATGCTTCCAATGCCTTCTCCAAAGCAGGGAATAAATGAGAATCGTGATTTCGCTCTGCTTGCCAGAATGCAAAGTACGAGAGATTTCCCCGGCGGTTAAGACACAGGGAGGCTTGGGAGACGGATGTTTCTATGGCGAGGATATTCATGCCAAAGTAAGTTGTGCGGTAGTCCACTTTCCCCGGGAAATGACTTTAACACGGCGCAATCCGGCAGCTTCGGCGGCTTGCAGGGTTTCCTCGGCCTGAGTGTTCAGAATTCCGGAAACGATGAGGATGCCATCGTGTTTCATGGCTGTAATTAAGCGGGGAAAGGCCTTTTGCAGCACCGTGGAAAAGAGGTTGGCCAGCACCACATCCGCCTTTTGGTCTGCACGGGGAGTCCATTCAAACACATCCGCTTGGAAGAGGTCCAGACCTTCCGCTCCGCCGTTGCGCTCAATGTTCCTGGCGGCAACTTCTACCGCCACCGGGTCGAAATCGAAACTAAGAGCTGAACTTGCGCCCAAACGCATCCCGGCCAAGGCAAGCACTCCTGTGCCGCAGCCCACATCCGTGAGGGTCCAAGGTGTTTTCAGGGTGCGCACATAATCACACAGCATGCGCAGGCAGGTCGCAGTTGTGGCATGATTCCCCGTGCCGAATGCTCGTTCTGCCGGGAAACAGAGAATAATGCGAGAGGGATACTTCTCCTGCAATTCCTGCAGCACCTGTGGATTGGAGGATGCGGAAATGACAATTCTGTCCCGAATCATGAGGGGAGCTGTATTTTCCGGAGCGGTGGCGGCCACCCAATCCGTGGTGTGAAGCTCCTCCACCTGCCCACCAAAGCATGCATACAGCGCAAGAGCTTCCTCTTGCGTTTCGGTGTACACATCCACAGAAAGACGCCCTGCATGAAATCCCCCGGAAATTACGGCTCCGGGATGCTTGCCTACCTTTTCCTGCCACTCCGCCTCTTTTTCAGCGGAGATGTTTTTATGCCATTGCCACATGACCTACTTACCGACGATTACGTGATTTTTTGATTTGCGACGATTTTTTTTATTTTTTCCCGAATCGGAATCAGCTTCCTCTTTTTGGGGAGGATAGAATTTCAATTCTGCCACACTGCACCCCTTGCCTTCCAAAGCACGAGTGGCAGTCAAACGAGCAAAACGAGCCTGCTGTGGAGTAATGGCAACCTCCAATTCCACGGGGTTTGCCCGGAGGTTCGAGAATTCTCCTTCTGCCACATTCTTCCATTGCTTACCATCGTTACTCAGTTCCAGCAGATAACGATCCGTCATATCCTGTACCTTGCCATCCTGCCGAGGCAAATAGGAGAAAGAGGCAATCTCCCGTTTGCTTCCTAAATCAAGCTCAATAGTAGCCGGGCGTGTGGCACTGTGCCAGAAGGTGTCGGGATTGTCATCGCATGCTGCTGCGGCATCCCCCTTAGCTTGGCGGGGGTATCCCACATTCAACGTGCCGACAGGACCGGAATTGCCTGTTTTGTTGTTGATGTAGCAGGCTTTAATTTGCCCCGGTCCTTGGAAGCTGATGGCACTCCCTTCCTTGTAGACGGGAGAAGAACTCCTAGGTGTGCTGCCATCCAGCGTGTAGTGCGTCGTACAGTCCGCATGCGTTTCCAAGGTGTATTGTCCATTGCCTTGAGGTCGGATAGCCGGTTTGGGAAGAATCTCCGGCATGCGAAGTAGCGACAATTCGCTTATGCAGGGGCAAGCCTTTGCACGCACTATGTTCAGGCGAATTCTTCGGGTGGTAACCGGCTCATTGAGCCAGCGCATTACCTGATGCCCAATGGTATGCCCTTTGCCGCCACGCACGGCATGCAGCCCTCGTTCCTTTTCTCCGGGATTGCCGGCTTCAACAATGGTTTTCCACTTGCCATCTACCCATGCATCCACACTGAAGGCTTCCACTCGCTGTCCAAGGCGTATTTGTTCACGCAATCGGATGACATCGAAGGTGGCTTCCCGTTCCAATTTGATTTCCACACTGCCGGAAGTCGTACCATCATTGGGGCACCAGTAACTTTCGATATTACCATCCGTTAATTTAGCAGCGTTAAATCGCTTATCTTTTCCGCGAACTTCGGAAGCTTTAGCAGCAGCTCCCAGTGCGTAATCCTTAGAAAGCAATTCTCTGCGAGCTGCACCAAATGCAAGCAAGGAGTCCACATCCGCTTGATCGAGCCGTCCATTTCGATCCGGCGCTAAATTAAGGATGAGGTTAGCGCCAAGCCCCACACTGGAAAGGTACACCTTCATCAGGGTTTGCGGGTCCTTAACGGCATTTTTTTGCCCGGGGTGCCAGAACCATCCACGGTGGTTAATAGGGGTGTCTCCTTCCAGAGAAATCCATTTGTTGTTTTGAGTATTCCAGAGAGGATAGACCACAAAGCCTTTCTCAGAGCCGCCCCATACGGCATCCCCACGGCCGGAAGCTCCCCAAATAATGCAATCCGGTTGTAATCTGCGGATGCGGCGGACTACCTCTGCGTAGTCATAGTACTTATCAGCTTCGCCGATGTTTCTGTTTTCCTTGGCTCCGCCATAGTAACCATCCCCGCCCATGGCCCCATCGAACCATATCTCAAAGATATCTCCGTATTGGGTCAGGAGTTCTTCTATTTGTTTGTAATACACCCTCAGGTATTCGGGGCGTCCGTATTCCGCACAGTTGCGATCCCAAGGGGAAAGATAGGTGCCGAACTTTATACCGCTGGCTTTGCATGCGTCTGCGAATTCGCGCACCACATCGCCTTTACCGTTCTTCCAAGCCGCTTTCCGAATGTTGTGTTCCGTGCTTTTGGTGGGCCATGCACACCAGCCATCATGATGTTTGGCTGTGTAAATCATCCCGGTCATGCCGGCTTCCTTAAATACGGAAGTGATTTTTTTTGCATCGAAAGCTACCGGGTTAAATTGTGCAGGGCTTTCATCGCCGTAGCCCCATTCTCGGTTGGTGTATGTATTTAGGCCAAAGTGAACAAAGGCATACCATTCCATTCTGAGCCAATCTACCTGTTGTGAGGTAGGGGTCGGTCCGTAGGCCGGGGGCGGTGAGGCTGCTCCGGCGAAGCTGGCAAGCACACCTAAGGTGCAGAGGGTCGTCGCAAACAGTTTCATTGTGGTATATGCTCTTTTGGGGTTAAATGTCGAGAAGGTCTCCTGCTAAGCTTTGGGCTCTTTCAAAAGGCAGAATGAACAGTTGATTAGTCTCCCTCACTCGGCCGTAGAAGAAAGGCTTATCTGAATCCATAGCCGCCGGAGCAATCTCTATGGTTCGGGTTTCTTTGATGGTTTTCCTCTCTGCTGTGGCCAAATTGCGGAAGAGTGCAGCATCCTCGGAATCTTCCAGTAGCATGGATTGCACGGAATTCTCCATTACCGTAGTATGATGGTTAACGTCATCCTGCTGTTCAATGACCGCTCTTTCCGCATCGGAATAATCGGTTTGTTCCAGCTCCAAAGAGACGGCGAAAGCCGGATTTTGCAGGGCAGCCAAGGCATCGGAATCCCCGGCATCAAGCCACTGTGATACTTTGAGCTTTTGGAGGCTACGCACATAATACTCAGCCCTGTGCGGATTGATACGAGGCGTTACGTCCTCTCCTCCGAGTGTTCCTGCCCAGCTTTCCCCACGGTAATCATAATCCAGCACCAGAGGTGCCTGCTGGAAATGGAAACAGATGCGGCGTACCGCAGAAATGGGGAAGGAGAGTAGGGTGCGCTCTTTCCATTTTTCAGCTCTCAGAGAGAGCAGTTTAGTGAACTTGGTGCTAAGCCGGCAAATGGAATTTCCCCCGGCTTCCATGCCGAACCATGCGCGCTTGCCGGTTTGCGGATGCGCAGTATAACGCAGTAGGAAGGTGTGTGGCATTCTATCCTTCACCAAGGGGAGGTCTTCTCCAAATAAGGTGGCACGAACCATGCATGGTTTGGGGAGTATAGAAAGCACATAGTCCGGCGTGGTCAAGCCAAACTGTTTCATTTGGTCTTCCATGGATGCTCCGGGGGCAGCATCGGCCACAACTTCAAGTACGGGGATATTGCTTAGCCCCTTGAGGAAACTCTGCACAATGGAATCCTCCGCTTTTGTATATCGATGTCCGGGCGTGGCAAACATCCAAGTGTCTGGTACTTGGCTCTCCTTGTCGCCGGGAATGAGCATAAGCCGGACGGCTGCATTGTTGTCATATGTTGCACGCAGGGAAACCCGGGCAATATCCTTGGCATCCAAATCGGTAAACTGCATGGAACGCAGGGCGGAAACAGTCAATGGCAGTTCATTGGTGTAAACGTGCTGATTACTGATTCGCACCTGAGCCATGGCTTTATCGGGGAGGACGGGTAGCTCGCAGATGGCGTTAATCAAGCGGGCATAGCTACCTTTTCTGCTAATACGGCGCTCCGCTTGCAAGATAAAATATACAGGACGATTCGACACCGTTGCATAACAATACACCTGCTCATCCCCCGGTGTTGTATGTTGCTCGTATATGTTGAGCTGTATCGGGGTATCTCCCCAGCTTCCTTTTAGCGAGATTTGGTGCAGGGGCTGTTCCGGCAGGGGGGTGCTTGGCGCATCTTCTACCCGAACGGCTTTAAGGTTAACAAGGCTTTGTATCAGTTTTGAAACGTTGTCCTCATCTGCGCTGGTAATAATGGGGGCTGTAATGTTCCATTTAGCCTCCGCACTGAGGCGATTTAGTTCAACGGATTCTGTGCCTTGTGTTTTAATGGAGATGCTTAAAAGATGTTCCGGATTAATTTGCAACGGATTGGAATCGCGCAAAGCTTCGAGACCATCTTTGAACAAATCCAGAATATTGCCGCTTACCACATGAATGCGCTTATCTCTGCCATAAAAATTGGTACGTAGATAAGTCGTGGGCAACAGGGTTTCGCCATCGCCGGCATCGTCCAACCAAGGGGAGGTGCTGCCCAGAGTATAGCGAGCAACCGTGGTCATTCTATCCTCATCCACTCGAGTTTTGAGAGTAATGCGGTGGGGGGCCGTTTCCACCCCAAACTCACGCATGTTGCTGCGGGTTACCTTATTGAGTGGCAGAGTATCCACCAGTCGTGCTTTCGCAGTAAAGGCTAAAATGGCCTGCGCTACACCGGGGGAAAGTCTGTCTCGGAAAGGTTTGATAATCCACCAATTGCCTTGTTCATCGCGTTCGCATTCGATAGTATCGTGCATGTCTTCGATGCGCATCCAGCACACCTCTCCCAATCGAGAGGTGTTTTCTTGCGAGAAGAGGGGCATGCCGGGCTCAAAACGATACCATCCCGTGATGCGAGCCAAATTCCCATCGACTGTCAGGAATACCGCCAGCGTAACGCTGATGATACTCAGAACAATAAGAAAGATGGTGTTAAAAAATCTCATATAGGAAGTTTAATGGCGGCGAGTGTTCCAAATAATGAGAGCCACGAGGAGTGCCAACAGGGGCATCACAACGAGGGTAAGATGTTCCAAGGCACTGCGTGTATGGCGATTGAGGTCAATCCTCATCGTTAAGTCCTGATTGGCACTTTTGCCACCGTATTCAGGGCGGCTGCACATCCACGCCCACAGCGTGTGCATGTAATCCCTTTGTTCTGTCTTAGCGTTTTCTTTGGAAAGCATATCCACATTTCCCAGAACAACCATGGTGGAAAGATTGTTCGGATCTTTGGGATTCCCTCGTGTCACAGCCGCTTCCAGACACAGCGGTCCCAAGCGATCCTCCTTGTCATTGTAAGCGGGGTCCAATCCTTGCCGTGTTTCTCCGTAATAAGCAGCTGTGGTCATGAGCAAAGGATAACTGCTCAGCTTGCGCATGGCGGCTTCGTTTTCGTCCCCATGTTCCAGAGTAAGGGACATACACTGACCCTCTACCTGAGTGGTGCCGTTCCAGAAAGCCTTTGTGCAGTTCAGGCTCTTGGGGAATACAGCGGTGATGTCGTAATATGCCCGCTTGCGGTCTCGCAAAAGTACTCGGTCGGCATTGGGGCGGATGCCCTGTTCTCTGAGGAATCGGTACAATCGCGGCAGCTTTTCTGCTGTGGGGTTCAACGCGACAAAGATGGCGTTTCGTCCCTCTCTTTCCCAAAATTCACGCACCACATCCATTTCTTTTTCCGAGAAGTCCGTGTTGGGGGAAATAATGATGAGGCCTTCCGCATTATCCGGCAGACGCTCCGCATTGGCTATCTCCACCCACGAAAGCTGGATATTCAAGGAATTGGTAATGGCGCCTATGGATTCAAGCAAGGTTTGGTCATCCCGAGATACGCCGCCTTTTCCTTCCACCACGCACATATGGCGCATCTTACCTTCCACTGCTTCCGTAATGGCTGAGCAGACTACCTCATCCATCATCAGGGCCACAGCGCGGCGGCTTTCATCCGGCAGCGTCTCATATTTCACGAAGGCTGTTCCGGGGCGCACGCGTACATGATGACGGTCGCTAAGGCGTTCCTCAAAGGTTTTGAGAGCAATGGTGGGGTCTTTTCTGGCATCCACAATGCAGAGGTTTTGGTTGAATTCCACACCATAGATTTGAGCAATTTCGCGTGCCCGGTTCGGCTGCCGAATGGGGTCAAAACATTCCACCTCAATTTTACCATTACCGTAGCGCTTATATTCCTCCAGCAGCGAATACATGCGCGCATAATTGGGCGTGGAGCGTTTGAAGGCAAAAATGATACGAACCGGCGTATCGCGTTTCTGAATACGCTCACTCGTTAGCACATTGACGGAGCGCTCAGAAATGGTATATTTCATATCCTCCGTCAAATCGTGGCGAGCATACTCGTGACATCCGATATAGTTACAGGCAATAACAATGATGCCCAATAAAACCAGATTTAGCCAAGCAAGGGGATTGTACTTTACGTTACGCGCCTCGGGGTGCTTTCCTGTGTCGTTCTTACTCATACAGAGAAAAAATAATAAAGTCAAAGAGTAGGGGAATATGTTAACGGTGCCAGCGGCGGTAATCCACCACGCGTTTGGTGAGAGCCAGTGTGAAAATGGCTAAGGAAAGATACAACACCAAGGGGCGCGTGTCTACCAAGCCTCGGGAGAAGGCACTTATTTGCTCCGTACAGGAGAGGTAATGGAATACCGGGGCCGCCGGGAATTCTCCCCACAGTTCAGTTACGCGTCCAATGAAGTAATACATAATCATCAGGCATGTGCAGACAATGCCCGCAATGATTTGACTACGAGTTAATGAGGAGCAAAATAATCCGAGAGCAATAAAGAAAGAACCGGATATCGTCAAAATGCTAATGGGTCCATACCAATCAGCCGGAGTATATTCGATGCGTCCTTCCGGGATGATGCCGTAACGAGTTTCTGTGTAAAGGTTGCCCAGCTCGCTCATCCACGGATACAGCAGCATGGGCAGCCAGAGAACTACATAAAAGAGCAGGGCGGCAAAGTATTTGCCCAGAATAATTTGTGTGGTGGTTACAGGCGCCGTCAGTAGCCCTTCCAGTGTGCCTTGGCGTTCTTCGTCCGCAAAGGTGCGCATGGTGATGAGCGGGAAAATAAAAATGAAATAGAACCAAAAATGTACATTGTTAAGCATGTAGAACATAACGCTCTCGCCGGATGCCTGGCTCATGGTTTGGATTACTGCTTGCAGCCAGAAGCCTTGCAGTGCCATTGTGCAGGCCAGAATAACCCACCCAAAGGGCGTGCCTAAATAGCTTTTGAGTTCTTTCCCGAAAATTGTGCGCGTGGTGTATAACCAGCTGCGTGTTCGTTTAATGGTGTCGGTTTTGGACATGGGGAGAATATGATAGGATTAATCGCGGCGGGTCATTTCCACGAAAACGTTTTCAAGATTGGGAATGTGGCGATAGATGTGGCGCATGGGTAATCCGTGAGCGGCAATGATGGCTGCCGCTTTTTCTCGCGTATCGGTGCCGGGTTCTGCGCGCACTAAAATGCGGTTCCAGCCGCCGGGCAGGGGGTCTTCTATAATGACTTTCTTTACAGGCTCAAAGGCTTCTAACTCCTTAATCACTTCTGTCGGGTCCCCCTTAAACTCAATGGATACTCGACCGGCGGCGCGGAGGTCTCGCGTAAGATTGCTCGGTGTATCCGAGGCTTTAATGATGCCTTGGTCGATGATAATTACCTTATTACAAATCATTTCCACCTCGCTCAGTATGTGTGTGGAAAGGATGACGGTGTGTTCTTCCGCCAAGGAGCGAATGAGTTCGCGGATTTGCCGTATCTGGTTGGGGTCTAATCCATTTGTGGGTTCATCCAGAATAAGCAAATCCGGGTTGCCCAGCAAAGCGTCCGCCAGGCCGGTTCTTTGCCGATATCCTTTTGATAAAGTGCTGATGAGATTCTTCCGCTTTGCCTCAAGACCACAACGCTCAATGGCTAAGCCAATCTGTTTCCTCACGGAAGAACCGCATATTCCTTTAAGACGAGCCCGGTACTCCAAATACTCGTATACTCGCATCTCCTCGTACAACGGTACATTCTCCGGCATGTAGCCCAGATGTCTGCGGGCTTCCAACGGATGGTCGATGATGTCGTACCCGGCGATGCTTGCTGTGCCGGCACTAGGTGGTAAATATCCCGTCAGCATCTTCATCGTTGTTGTCTTGCCGGCTCCGTTCGGCCCAAGAAATCCAACAATTTCTCCTTTCTCAATCGAAAATGTGGCATCTTTCACAGCCGTAAATCGGCCAAATACTTTGTGAAGATGCTGTGCGGTCACCATACTCATATGCGAGCGTAATTCTAGCAGAATAATCTGATTTTTCAAGTTGAATCTGCGGAACTGGCACATAGCACCCACATGTGTCCCAAAGATTTTTTCTGAGGAACGCAAGTGCCGATAAATCCTAG